>CAZGJB010000318.1:0-3990 GCA_964526145.1 uncultured Opitutaceae bacterium | reverse complement strand
GCGAGAAGACGCGCACCACCTTCCAGGGCGAGTGGACGAAGAGCGGCGACAAGTACATCTTCGACGCCGACGGCTACTACACCTACGCCGGCCGCTCGGACGACATGCTGAAGGTCTCGGGCATCTACGTCTCGCCCGTCGAGGTCGAAGCCGCGCTGATCACGCATCCGTCGGTGCTCGAGGCCGCGGCGACGAAGATCGGCCACGATCATCTGGTCGAGGTTGTGATTGTCCGTGAGGCGGCGCTCCACGTAGTAGCGCTGGAACTTCGAGAAATCGACCGTCGGGTTCTGGTGCGACGAGAGCGACGAGCACCCGGCGAGCAGGCTCGTGGCGGCGAGGACGAACAGGAGGCGGAGCATGGGCGGTTTGGGTTCTCAGCCGTGCAGGTACTGCATGACGAGATTCTCGAGGTACTCCTGCTTCCCGGACTTCGGCTTGGGTTCGCCGAGCTGGGTGAGGACGAGGCGGTTGAGTTCGCGGAAGTTCGTGCGGCGGCGCTCGATGGCGCGGCCGTAGCCGGCGTCGAAGGTGGCGTAGCGGGCGGCGACGAACGCCGCGAGCTTGCCGTCGGCCTGGATGCGACGGGCGATCTTGAAGGCCAGGGCGTAGGCATCGATGCCGCCGATGTGGGCGAAGAAGAGATCCTCGGGATCGATCGAGGGCCGGCGCAGCTTGGCGTCGAAGTTGAACCCGCCGGAACCCAGGCCACCGGCCTTGAGGATCGAGAGCATGGCGAGGGTGAGCTCGCGGACGTTGGTGTTGAACTGGTCGGTGTCCCAGCCGAGCAGCTCGTCGCCGGCGTTCGCGTCGATCGAGCCGAGCATGCCCGCCGCGGCCGCGACCTCGATCTCGTGTTGGAACGAGTGGCCGGCAAGCGTGGCATGGTTGGTCTCGATGTTGAACTTGAAGTGGCGGTCGAGCCCGTAGGTGCGCAGGAAGGCGATGCCGCTGGCGACGTCGAAGTCGTACTGGTGCTTAGTGGGCTCCTTCGGCTTGGGCTCGATGAGGAACTGGCCCTTGAAGCCGATGGACTTCGCGTAGTCCACGGCCATGTGCAGGAACGCGGCGAGGTGGTCCTGCTCGCGCTTCAGGTTGGTGTTGAGCAGGGTCTCGTAGCCCTCGCGTCCGCCCCAGAAGACGTAGTTCTCGCCGCCGAGGGCCTTGGTGACCTCGAGGGCTTTCTTCACCTGCGCCGCGGCGTAGGCGAAGACGTGGGCGTCGGGGTTGGTGGCGGCGCCGCACATGTAGCGCGGATTGGAGAAGAGGTTGGCCGTGCCCCAGAGCAGCTTCACGCCGGTGGCCTTCTGCAGGTCTTTCGCGTGGGCGATGAGCTTGTCGAGGTTGCGGTTGGACTCGGCGAGCGTCCGGCCCTCGGGCGCGATGTCGCGGTCGTGGAAGCACCAGAAGGGGGCGCGGATCTTCGCGAAGAATTCGAACGCGGCGTCCATGCGCGTCTTCGCGATGGAGATCGGATCGCGGCCTTTTTCCCATGGGCGGACGATGGTGCCGGGCCCGAAGGGATCGCTGCCGACGCCGCGGAACGCGTGCCAGTAGGCGACCGAGAATCGCAGGTGGGCGGAAAGCGTCTGGCCGTCGATCACCTCATCGGGGTTGTAGTGCTTGAAGGCGAGGGCATTGGCGGACTTGGGGCCTTCGTAGGCGATGGTCCTGATGCGCGGAAAATGGGCTTTGGCCTTTTTCATGGGAGCAAGGGACAACGAAACCCATTCGCCGGGTCAGAACGAGGCTGAAATTCCGGAGCGAGCCTCCGGATCGGTGCGTCCCTAGCGCCGGCTGTTTCCCTGGCTGCGGCGCAGCCACCAGATGGCGGCACCGGTGGCGGCGAGCAGACCCGGGGCGAGGCCGCCGACGAAGTACGCCCACTTCACCCAAGGAGCCCCGTAGAAGCCGAAGTGCAGCGGGGCGAGCATCGAGCGGAACTGCGCTCCGGCCGGCAATTCGTGCGCGGCGTGCACTGCCCGCAGCGCTCCCGTGGCGGCGTCGAATTCGACGCGGCTGAATTTCTGCCAAACCGGCGCCTCGCGATGCAGCAGAAGGACGGTGACCTTGCCGCCCGCCTGGGCCGGGAGTTGCGCACGGATGACCTGGCCGCCGGGCAGGCGGTCCCGAGCCTGGGCGAACATCGGTTCGAGGGCCGCCAGGCCCGCGGGATCGAACCGGGACGCAACTGCCTTTGGCGGGGCGGCGCGGAGCGCGGAAATGCAATAGATCGTGCCTGTGACGCCCAGGACGAGTGGGAAATACAGCGTGAACAGGCCAACCCACTTGTGGAGGTCGGCCATCGCGACCCGCCAGCCGAGCGAGAGCCGGAAAGGATGGCGCCAGAGCTGCGCGATGCGGTCGCGATGGATGATAAGCCCCGTCAGGGCCAGCAGCGTGAGTGCGATGCCGGCGACCGCCGTCAAGCCGTAGCCCGCCCGGTCGAAGTGGAGGTGCATGTGCAGGGCCAGCAGCCAGGATGTGAACAGCGAAAGATCCGGGCCGGACCAAAGCAAACGGCCGGAGGCCGGCTCGACAAAGGCGGTCCAGCGCGTCCCGGCGGCGGGATCGCGGAACAGGACCCGATGGGTGTCCCCAGGTCCCGCTGCGGGCATGATGCGAAACAGCTGGTGACTGGCCGGGGCCGACGTCGCCGCGGTGCGGATGATGTCGGCCAGGGGGACGGCGGTCGCACCGGGCCGGACCGCCGCGACATGCAGGGGACGCTCGATGATCCGCTCGATCTCGTCGTGAACGACGAGGAGCGAGCCGCTTGCGCTCATCAGGATGAGCAGCGCTCCACCGACCAGGCCCAGCCAGCGATGCACGCGCCAGACGACGAGCCAGGCGTGCCAGCGGCGAAGCCGGCGCGCAGGCTCGGGTGGCAGCGCGGGGGTGGCGGGCGTCACTTTCAGAAGTTGAAGCGATAACGCAGGCTGATGCTGCGGCCGCGGCCGGCGTAGAAGTTCGCGTTCGTGGCCGTCGATCCCGTCAGGGTCTGCGAGTAATAGCTGATGTAGTGGTGATCGAGCAGGTTCTCGACGCCGAGCGTCGCGGTCTGGCGGTCAGTCAGGCGCCACGAGGCGAGAAGGTCGAAGAGCGTGTAGCCGTCGAAGTCGCCCGCCGGAATGTCGTCGGGGTCGTCTCGCGGCAGGAGACTGAGGGCCTGGACACGGGTGCGGAAGCGCGGCGACCAGTCCTTGTCCCAATACACGGCCAGCTTCGGGGCGCTGATATTGGCGCCCGGCAGGCGGTAGTCCACGTTCCCGTCGCCGTCGCGATCGCTCTTGCCTTCCAGCAGCGCGAGGTAGCCGCCGAGTCGACCGAAGGGCTCCGGCAGGCGCATTTCGCCGGTGATCTCCGTCCCGTAGATCTCGCTCTTCTCGCGCACGACGTCGTAGATGCCGGAGGCGTTGGCCACGAGGCGGGCGCCGAGTTCGGCCTTGGAGATGAATCCGCTCCAACCCAGCCTCCAGTTGTCGCCATGGAGGCGGATGCCGGCCTCCCAGTTGTCGGTCACGACCGGGTTGAGGTTGATGAAGGTGTCCACGTCGAGCCCGGGCGTCCGGACCGCCCGCAGGATGCGGCCGATGTCGGCCATGCCGTAGCCTTGGGCGAACCCGCCGAAGAACGTGAGGCCGGGCCGCGCGACCCAGTTGGCGCCGAGGTTGAGGAGCGGTTCCTCGAAGCTGGGCTTGCCGCCGCGCACGAAGGTGCTGCCCGCGGACTCGAGCGTGGTGAAGTCGTCGACCTCGAGCTCGGCGAACTCGTACCGCAGGCCACCGGAGATCGTGAGATCGCCGAAGGGTTTCTCCAACTGCAGGTAGGGCGACCAGCCCCGGAAGGTCGTGAACGGCACCCACACGCGACCCGTGAGCGCGAGCACCTGCGCCGTCTCGTCGGCGAGGTAGTCGAATCCGGTGATGACCCCGAGGTCGCCGGCGGCGGCGAGGGTGTGCGCCCAAGTCGTCCGCAGGCCGTGCTTCT
>CAZGJB010000317.1:0-4019 GCA_964526145.1 uncultured Opitutaceae bacterium | reverse complement strand
GCTCGGCAAATCGCCGCACCTCACCGCGACCGACCGCGAGCGCCTCGGGATCGTCGGCAACAACGGCGAGCACCTCCTGCGCATGATCAACGAGGTGCTCGACTTCTCGAAGATCGAGGCTGGACGCTTGGAACTGCGTCCCGCGCCGTTTCATCTGCCCCAGCTGATCCGCGACATCGAGGCCGGCATGCGCAACCGCGCCGCGGAGAAGGACCTCGCCTTCACCGTCAACCTGCCGCCCGACCTGCCCGCGACCGTCGTCGGCGACGCGCAGAAGCTCCGGCAGGTGCTGGAAAACCTGCTGAGCAACGCCGTGAAGTTCACCGCCCGCGGCGAGGTGAGCCTGCTCGTCCGTCGCGAGGCCGACCGCACCGACTTCAGGGTCAGCGACACCGGCGTCGGCCTCACCGCCGCCGACCAGGCGCGCCTGTTTGAACCGTTTCAACAGGCCGTCGAGGGACGGCCCGCCGAACCGGGCACGGGACTCGGGTTGGCGATCAGCCGCCGGCTGGTGCAGCTCATGGGCGGCGATCTCACGGTCACCAGCGCGCCGGGCGCAGGCAGCACCTTCGCTTTCGCCGTGGAGCTCCCGGCCCTCGATGGCCAGGCGCAACCGCCCGTGGCGACCAACCGCCGGGTCACGGGCTACACCGGACCGCGCCGGCGCCTCCTGGTGGTGGACGACGTGGAAGTGAACCGCCGTCTCATCGTCGATCTGCTGGAGCCGCTCGGTTTCACCGTGGCGACCGCTGATGGCGGCGACGCCGCGCTCGCGCTGGTGCCGCAGCAGCCGCCCGATCTGATCTTCCTCGACCTGCGCATGCCCGGGATCGACGGCCTCGAACTCGCCCGACGGCTGCGCCAATTGGCCGGCGGCGACCAGCTCAAGCTCATCGCCATGTCGGCCTCGGTCCTCTCCTTCAATCAGGACGACGCCTTTGCGGCGGGGTGCGACGATTTCCTCCCGAAGCCGTTCCGCGAGTCCGAGCTGATCCAGAAGCTCGCGCTGCACCTCAACCTGAGCCTCACCCACGAGGCCGCCAGCGATGCCGCCCCGGCGCCATCTCCCGCCCGTGGCACCGAGCCGCTGCCGCCGCCAGACAAGCTCGAGGCGCTCCTCGCGGCCGCCCAGCGCGGCGAGATCACGCAGCTGCGCCGGCAACTGGCCGACCTCCGCGCCACGCATCCCGAATGCCTGGCCTTCATCGAACGTCTCGAGGCGCCGGCCCGCGCCTTCCAGATGGAACGCCTGCGCGAGATCCTGGCCGCGAGCCTGCGCCCTGGCGCCAACTCCTCGTCATGACTCCGACCAAGATCCTGATCGTCGACGACACGCCGGCGAACCTTGCCCTCGTCCTCGATGCCCTCGGCGAGGCTGGGCACGAGCTCCTCGTCGCCGAAAGCGCCCAGAGCGCCTTCGCGCTCCTGGCGCACACGCTGCCCGACCTGATCTTGCTCGACGTGGTGATGCCGGAGATGGACGGCTTCCAGGCCTGTGCGCAGCTCAAGGCGAACCCGGCCTGGCGGGACATCCCCGTGCTGTTCATGACGGCGCTCGACGAACCCGGCGAGAAGGTGCGGGCGTTCTCGGCCGGTGCAGTCGACTACATCCTCAAGCCCGTCCATGCACCCGAGGTGCTGGCGCGCGTCCACGCGCACCTGCAGATCCGCGCCCTCCAGCGCTCGCTGGAGGAGGAGCTGGCGATGCGGATCGAGGCCGAAAACCAGCTGCGCCAGTCGCTCGATCGCGCGGTGGTGCTGGTGGCCAGCGACGGCCGCATCGTCTTTTCATCGCGACTGGCCGAGGCGCTGCTGCACCGGTTTTTCCCCGGCCACCAGGCCGGACGCCTGCCGCCGGGGCTGGAGGCGCCTGATGGTCCGCTGCACGTCCGCCATTTCGCCGAACCGGGCCGCGACGACCTGCGCCTGCTCATCCTCGAGGAGCCGAACCATCCGCCGGGACCGGCCGCGCTGCTCAGGCTCGGCCTCACGCCGCGCGAAGCCGAGGTGCTCTACTGGCTGGCCCAGGGCAAGAGCAACCCCGACATCGCCACCATCCTCGGCGCCGGCGTGCGCACGGTGCACAAGCACGTGGAAAACATCTTCCGCAAGCTCGGCCTCGAGACCCGCAATGCCGCCGCCCTCGTGGCCATCGAGATCCTGCGCCCGGCGGCGCGGTGACCGCGGACGTCACCAAGCAAAAACCCCGCTCTCCTTGCATCGGAGGGCGGGGTTTGTTGGGCGACGGTTAGTCGTCGTTTACGACGCCACTCCAGTGGTGGCGGGAGGGGTCTTCTGGGTGAAGGTCAGCTTGTCGCCGACGCGGTCCACGAGCACCGGCTCGCCGTCCTTCACGTCGCCGCGCAGGATGGCCTCGGCCAGCGGGTCCTCGACATAGTGCTCGACGGCCCGGCGCAGCGGACGCGCGCCGTACTTCTCGTCGTAGCCCTTCTCGATGAGCAGGGCCTTCGATTCGGGCGTGAACTCGAGCAAGATCTTCCGGGCCGCGAGGCGCTGGGCGAACTTCACGAGCTCGATGTCGATGATCTTGATGAGATCGTTCCGGTCCAGCGGGCGGAAGAAGATGATGTCGGAGATGCGGTTGAGGAACTCAGGCTTGAAGACCCGCTTGGCCTCCTCGAGCACCTTCTCGCGCATGGTCTCGGCATCGTTGAACGTCGCCGCGGCGGCGGCGAAGCCCATCGAGGTCTGGCGCTGCAGGAGCTGCGCGCCGACGTTAGAGGTCATGATGATGATCGTGTTCCGGAAGTCGACCGAGCGGCCGAGCGAGTCGGTCAGGCGGCCATCCTCGAGTATCTGCAGGAGGATCTGGATGACGTCCGGGTGGGCCTTCTCGACCTCGTCGAACAGCACCACGGCGTACGGCTTGCGGCGCACGGCCTCGGTGAGCTGGCCGCCCTCGTCGTAGCCGACGTAGCCCGGAGGCGAGCCGACGAGGCGGGAGACGGCGAACTTCTCCATGTATTCGGACATGTCGATCTGGATGATCGCGTCCTGGTTGCCGAACATCTGGGCGGCGAGCTGCTTGGCGGTCTCGGTCTTGCCGACGCCGGTCGGGCCGACGAAGAGGAACGAGCCGATCGGGCGGCGCGGGTCCTTGAGGTCGGCGCGGGAGCGGCGGAGGGCGCGCGCGATGGCGGAGGCGGCGATTTCCTGGCCGACGACGACCTTCTGGATCTCGGCCTCCATCGCGAGGAGCTTCTCGCTCTCCTTCTTCTCCATGCGGCTGAGCGGGATGCCGGTCCAGTCGGCGACGACCTGCATCATGAGGTCCTCGTCGATCGTGACGCGCTTCTCCTCGCGGGCCTTGCGCCATTCCTCGGTGACCTGCTCCTGCTTCGTGCGGAGCTGCTTCTCCTGGTCGCGGTACTTGGCGGCCTCCTCGAAATGCTGCTCGGCGATGGCCTTCTCCTTGAGCGCGCAGATGCCCTCGATCTCCTTGGCGAGCTCCTCGATGTTGGGCGGGCGGCTGAGGGCGCCGATGCGGGCGCGGGAGCCGGCCTCGTCCATGACGTCGATGGCCTTGTCGGGCAGGAAGCGGCCGGTGATGTAGCGGTCGGAGAGCTTGGCGGCGGACTCGATGGACTTGTCGGTGAAGACGGCCTTGTGGTGATCCTCGTACTTGGAGCGGATGCCC
Organism: uncultured Opitutaceae bacterium; assembly: GCA_964526145.1. Taxonomy (GTDB): domain Bacteria; phylum Verrucomicrobiota; class Verrucomicrobiia; order Opitutales; family Opitutaceae; genus UBA2377. Next base: position 361 of record CAZGJB010000317.1, on the reverse strand, counting down.
TTGAGGATGAGGATCGTGTCGTCGACCGAGGGGGCCTCGACCTTCACGGACTGGAAGCGGCGGTCGAGGGCGGAGTCCTTCTCGATGTACTTGCGGTACTCGTTGAGGGTGGTCGCGCCAATGATCTGGAGCTCACCACGACTGAGGGCGGGCTTGAAGATATTGGAGGCATCCATGGTGCCCTCAGCGGAACCGGCACCCACCATGGTGTGCAGCTCGTCGATGAAGAGGATGACATTCTTGGTCCGGCGGATCTCTTCCATCACCGCCTTGATGCGTTCCTCGAACTGGCCGCGGTATTTGGTGCCGGCGACCATGAGGGCGAGGTCGAGGGTGACAACCCGGCGATTCTGAAGCAGCT
>CAZGJB010000316.1:2201-4026 GCA_964526145.1 uncultured Opitutaceae bacterium | reverse complement strand
GTAGAGTTCGAATGACAACTGGTCGAAGTGGCAGTGATTCTGAAAATCGCCGTAGTTCAGCATCAGGAAGTACGAAGCCGGATCCCAGGCGTCGCGCATGACGACGTAGCGCGAGAACGGAAAGTCCGCCGACTTCACCCTGGGCTCCGCCACGGCCAACGGCAGCGCCGCCAGTTCCTCGGCCGTGAACTCGTGCTTCACGGCGCCGATGAAGTCCCCGCGGCGGAAGAAGAGCCCCATCTCCCTGAACACCGGCACGAGGGATTTGTCGCGGCGGGCATCGTTGAAGGGTGCGTTCACGCCGACCGGGGTGTTGGTGAGGGCGTAAAACTCGATCATCTTCTCGAGGCGCGGGAGGTACTTCGCCTGCAGCGTCCGGTCCCCGGTGAAGTGCTCCAGCATGAGCATGTAACGGTAATAGACGGAGAACATGTAGGCGGCGTAGCCGGTGGTGCGCTCGACATAGCCGCCGTCGTCGAGGATGTCCGTCTGGAGATGCCGCACGATGTTGGCGCGGCCGCGCTCCAGCCAGCCCGACGCCTCGACGAATTCCGGGTAGGCCACCGCCGCGTACGACAACGTGAAGGCCGCGTGCGTCTGCCAGTTGTGCGGGTGGAACGGCACGCGGGCGACGCCCTGGTCGAGCCACCGCGTCGAGCCGAGGATGTTCTTCAGCAGCTTGAGGTGCGTCTCGGGCGATAGCTCGCGCGCAAAGACGCGGTGCGCGTTGATGAGGTGCTCGGTGCGATTCGCGAGGCCGAGCTCATACCAGACGTAATCATAGGATTTCTCGCCCGGCGCCACCACCGGCGGGTCGATGCGGTCGAGCTGGTCGTACCACTGGTCGAACAGGCTGGCGAAAGCCCTCGCTGTCGCCGGGTCGCTCCGCAGGAGATAATCGTTGGTGAGGTCGCCGACGAAGCCCAGGTAATGCACGCCCCACTTGCTGAAATCCGCGTAGTCGTGGTTGAAGTCGATGTGCGCCCCCCAGTGCACCCCGCGGATCATGAAACCGGTCTCGGGCGTGTACACGGCGGCCGCCGCCTGGCGAATGGCCGCGGCGCGCGCCGGTTCGCCCTCAACCTCGCGGCGGAACTCGTCACCCGTGCCGAAGTAGCGCTTGTCCGCGGCATCGTAGCGGGAGAGCCGCCCGTTGTCGGGGCGGCCGGCGAAGTAATCGTGCAGGATCGAGGCCAGCCGCGCGTGATCGCCGGCCTGCAGGGTCGCCCGCAGCACGGGCTCGAGGGCCGGCAGGTGGAGCGCATCCACCAGTTCCGCATCCGAGATCTCGCGGATCTTGTCCTGGAAATAGGCCGGATCGATCAGCAGGTCGTGCCATTCCGAGAGGCTGAGCTTCAGATCCCAACCCGCCCGGTCGCCATTCGGCACTTCCTGGCGGCACTGCGGGCAGAACCAGCGGTCGCCCAGCTGGTAGGCCTCGGCCTGCACGACAATCCGGGGACCCGAGCGGTCGGGCTCGGCCGCCGGCAGGGAAAGGGACAGGCCCGCGAGAACGGGGACGAGGCGACGCAGGAGCGGGATCGGACGCATGGGAAAATCGCGCCCAAGAAAGGGCCCCCGGCGCCCAACCACAAGGGAAACCGCGGTCGCGGGGCCTAGTGGCAGGCCTGCAGGAACTGCTCGGCGGTGGCGGTGTAGCCCACGTGGGTCTCGATGAACCGCACGAAGGACTTGGTCAGCGTCAGGTCGCGCCACGTGTCGTCGCACTCCATGCCCAGGGTGCAGTCACGCAGCAGGATCACGCGGAAGTTGCGGTACATCGCCTCGGCCAGCGTCGTGTGGACGCAGGCGTTGGTGGCGAAAC
>CAZGJB010000316.1:0-2191 GCA_964526145.1 uncultured Opitutaceae bacterium | reverse complement strand
CGATGAGGTTCTCGATCCCGAGGTTGCGCAGAAGCGTCTCGGTGTGCGTCCCGTGGAAGGCGCTGTAAAAGAGCTTGGGGACGACATGGTCGCCCGGCTGCGGGGCGACGCAGGCGCTGAAGCGAAATTCCTCGGGCGACTCCTGCTGCCAGCGCTCGGCGTCGGTCAACCCGTGGGTGCGGCGCAGGACGGCACCGAATTCGCCGCGATCGCCGCGCACGTTCGGATTGCTGTTGTTGGCGTACACGACCGGCAGGCCGATCCGCCGCGCCGCCTGCAGGCAGGGCGCGATCCGCTCGCGCAGGATGGTACGTTCGAGCTCGAACGAGCCCGGGAACCAGAGTGGCTCGCGCTCCGGCCGGGATTCGCCGTCGGAATAGCCGAGCCCATAGATATCGATCGGGAAAAAGGCCGTGCGGGTCAGCGGCAGCGACAGCGTCTCCTCCCGGTAGCCCCGCTGCGCCCCGATGGGAAGCATGTCGTAGTAGCGACCGGATAGTTCGAGCGTGCGCATGACCGAAATGGATTACAGGACCTTCTGCAGGGCCGCGTGGGCCACTTCCATCTCTGCCGGTGTCCCGATGGAAAGGCGACACCAGTCGAGGAGCGGCGGGAAGGCGCGGGCCACAATCACGCCCTCGCCGCGCATCTTCGCCTGGAATTCCGCGATCGGCTGGCCGGACTGGAAGAAGACGAAACTGCCCTGTGGCTCGGCATAACGCCGGCCCTTGGCGCGGAGGATGGCCAGCAGGGCGTCGCGGCCGGCCTTGATCCGCGCCCGCGCCGCGGCGACGAAACCGGTGTCGGCCAGGCTGGCCTGGGCGGCGACGATGCCGAGCAGGTTCATCGAGCCGCTGAGGTGGGCGCGAACCGCCCGCGCGGTCTCCGGCGCCATCACGGCATAGCCGATGCGCTGGCCGGCGAGGCCGTAGATTTTTGAGAAGGTGCGGGCAACGACGACGTTGTGGCCCTCGCGCACGAGGCCGACCATGGTGTTGCCGGCAAAGTCGTCGGCACACTCAAGGTACGCCTCGTCGATGAACACGGGCGCCTGCCGGGCGGCGGCGATGGCAAACGCACGGAGGCGATCAGCCGCCACGAGGGTGCCGGTGGGGTTGTTCGGGTTGCAGATGTAAACGCAGCGGGTGGCCGGGCCGAGTTTGGCCGCCATGGCGTCGAGGTCGTGTTCGAGCCGGTCGTTGAGCGGCACGCCCACGACGCGGCAGCCGCGCCGCTCCATCGCGGCGACCATCTGGAGGTAACCCGGCACCGCCGCGATCACGTCGCCCGGCTCGCGACTGAACAGCGCCCCGCAGCCCTCGAGCAATTCACCCGAGCCGACGCCCATGACGACATGCTCCGGAGTGACGCCCTCCTTGGCGGCGATCGTCTTCACCAACGATGGCGTGAGGCCGTACGGATAGCGGCAGGTCTGCTCGAGATGCGCCCGCATCGCCGCGATCGCGTGGGGCGAGGCACCGAGCGTGTTCTCATTGAGCGACAGCTGGACGAGCCCCTCGGGCGTGACTGGGAGATAATCCACCGCGGCGACCGCGGGGGTCGACCGGAGGCGAGGCGCGAGGGACAGGCCGGCGACCGCGGCACCCGTGGCCTGCAGCCACTGCCGGCGGTTGAGGGAGGGAGGGCGTAGGGTCTTCATTGAAAGGTCAGCGTTCCCCGCGCGCCGGCACCGGGTAGTCCTCGATCGTGCGCAGCGACTGCAGCCGTTGGGCCTCGCTGTCGAGCTGGCTGGCCGCGAGCCGGTCGAACTTCGAACGTGCCAGGCCGGCGGGCGGACGGTGGAAATAGAGTCCGGCCAGGACCGAATCGCGCTGGCGCAACGTCGTGAGATTCACGCGAGCGATGCGGGTCATTTCCTGCGGCATGCTGCGGTCGGCCACCGGCTCGAGCCGGTCGATGAAGGCGTCGGCGCTGGCATTGACGCCGCTGAGGAGATGCAGGTTCTGGACAAAGGCCTCGTTGCTCGTGCCGCCGAGGACGCGCACGTTCACACCGCCGACATACCCCTCGACGATCGGCCGGAACGGCTCGGCATCCGGCGGCACCGGCACACCCTTGATGACGGGGAGCCACTTCGAGATGTTGGCGAATTTGGTGTTCGCCTTGCGGCTGGTGAAGAAGCGCAGGAAGTCGATCGCGCGTTCGGGGTGCTTCGAGGCGCGGGTCAAGC
>CAZGJB010000315.1:0-4029 GCA_964526145.1 uncultured Opitutaceae bacterium | reverse complement strand
TCGCCGGCCTGACCACCAAGCCCGACGGCACCCCCCGCAAGCTGATGGACGTCAGCAAGCTCACCGCCCTCGGCTGGCGGGCCCGCACCGCGCTCCGCGACGGCGTGTCCGCGACTTACGCGAGCTTCCTGGCCGAGCAGGCCGCCGGGACGCTGCGCGCTTAGCGCGAATTACCGCTTGCGCATCCCGCCAGTCTTTGCGGCCATTGCCCCCCGCCATGATCGCACCCGAGACCTTCAGCCACATCGAGAACATCAAGAAACGCGCCGGCCACCTGTGGAGGTTTCTTTGACTGCGAACAAAAGCAGCGTGAGATCGAGGCCATGGAGGCCCAGCAGGGCGATCCGGATTTCTGGAACAACAACGAGCGCGCGCAGAAGCACATCGCCAAGCTCAACGGCCTGAAGAAGTCCGTCCTGCCCGTCGTCGCCTTCCACCGGCGGGTCGAGGACCTCGGCGTCATGGTCGAGCTCGTCGAGGCCGCCAGCGGCGCCGAACTCGAGACCTACGCCAAGGAACTCAACGAGACCGTGGCCGGCATGGTCACCGAGCTCGACGCGCTCGAGATCGCCTCGTTCCTGACCGGCCAGTTTGACCGCAACAACGCCATCTTCTCCATCCAGGCCGGCGCCGGCGGCACCGAGTCGAACGACTGGGCCGACATGCTCTTCCGCATGTACAACCGCTGGGCCGAGCGCCGCGGCTTCACCGTGGAGCTGCAGGATGTCCAGGCCGGCGACCAGGCCGGCATCAGCAAGGCCACCATCCTCATCAAGGGTGAGAACGCCTACGGCTACGCCAAGGCCGAGCGCGGTGTGCACCGCCTCGTGCGCATCAGCCCGTTCGACGCCAACAAGCGTCGGCACACCTCGTTCTGCGCCGTGGATGTGATCGCCGAGATCAACGAGGACATCAACATCGAGATCCCCGACAGCGAGATCCGCGTCGACGTGTACCGTTCCTCCGGCAAGGGCGGCCAGGGCGTCAACACGACCGACTCAGCCGTCCGCCTCACCCACATCCCCTCCGGCATCGTGGTCGTCTGCCAGAACGAGCGCTCCCAGATCAAGAACCGCGCCAGCGCGTTGAACGTCCTCAAGGCCCGCCTCTACGAGAAGAAGCTCGATGAGCAGCGCAGCGAGATGGAGAAGTTCTACGGCGAGAAGGGCGAGATCGGGTGGGGCAGCCAGATCCGCAGCTACGTGCTGCAGCCCTACCAGATGGTGAAGGACCTCCGCACCGGCGTGAGCACCAGCGACACGCAGGGCGTGCTGGACGGTGACATCGATCGCTTCGTCAACGCCTGGCTCCGCGCCGGTTGCCCGCGCCATCGCAACAAGGATATCCAGATGGATGACGAGTGACGCCGGCGTGGGAGTGCTGCGAGCGTGAACGAGGGGTTCGTTGACGCGTTCTGATTCGCAATTTCACCCCTTCGGCTTTCAGTCTTCATCTTTTCATGTCCGACCTGCCTTACGCCTCCATCCGCGCCGCCCTCGACGCCCAGCCGTTGTTTGAGGCGAAGACCTGGCAGCTGTCGCCCGCGGCTTGGACCATCACGCCGGAGCAGGCCGAGGAGTTGGCCGCGATCGGCGCGGCCTGCCTCGAGTTTCACCAGGCGCTGGAGACGCTCTACCTGCGTTCGGTGGGCGGTCGCAACCTCCTGCGCAACAAGCCGCTGCTCGCCCCTTGGGTCGCCGAGTATCTCGATCGCGGCAAGCCGGCCGACCTCATTGCCCACGCTCGCGATGCCCGCAACCGCGGCGTCGTGCCGCCGGTGCTGCGGCCCGACCTGCTGCTGACCGACGACGGTTTCGCCCTGACCGAGCTCGACTCCGTCCCCGGCGGCATCGGTCTCACCGCCTTTCTCAACCGCCTCTACGCCGGCCAGCCTGGCATCATCGGGCATGGCGACCGGATGATCACCGGCTTCCACGCCGCGCTCGCCGCCCTCCGGCCCGACCTCGGCAACCCGCTCATCGCCCTCGTCGTGAGCGAGGAGGCGGCCACCTACCGACCCGAGATGGAGTGGCTCGCGCACCAGCTCCAGCTGCTCGGCAAGCGGGTGTTCTGCGTGCGGCCCGAGTCGCTGTTTCCGCTGGAGAACTCGCTCTTCATCGACCACGACGGCAACCCGGAGAAGGTCGACATCATCTACCGTTTCTTCGAGCTCTTCGACCTGCCGAACATCGGCTCGCTGCGCTACATCCTCGAGGCCTGGGAGGCCGGCGAGGTCGTGCTGGCGCCGCCGCTGCGACCGTTCCAGGAGGAAAAGACCTCGCTGGCCCTCTTCCATCACCACCTGCTGCAGGATTTCTGGATCGAGAATCTCTCCGCCCGCAGCCTCAAGCTCCTGCGCCGCCTAATCCCGCACTCGTGGATCATGGACCCGGCGCCGCTCCCGCCCGGTGCCGTGCTCGACGGCCCCAAGGTCGGCGGCCGCCAGCTCAACGACTGGCGCGACCTGATCGGCGCCTCGCAAAAAGAGCGCGACCTCATCATCAAGATCAGCGGCTACCACGAGACCGCCTGGGGTGCGCGCAGCGTCGTCCTCGGCAGCGATTGCTCCCGCGAGGAATGGCAGGCCGGCATCGAAAACGCCATCGCCCTGGCCCCCACCAACCTCCACGTCCTCCAAACCTACCGCAAACCCAAGCGAATCACCCATCCGGTTTACGAGATCCCAAACGCTGCCGCACCCTCAACAGAGGGCCTGCCCGCCGTAGGCTCGGCGAAGGCGGGGCGCCTCCGCCTCTGCCCCTACTACTTCGTCCGCGACGCCAAGGCCGAACTCGCCGGCGCCCTCGCGACCTTCTGTCCGCCTGACAAGAAAATCATCCACGGGATGCAAGATGCGGCCTTGCTCCCTACTAGGGTTTTCTCCTTAAACGAAATCCGTGCGTAACTCCGCCGTTCCGATTCGGAATCATCTCCTTTCCCCGCGCGCGCGTACGCTCCTGATGGCGGCGCTGCTCGCGTTGGGGCCGGGCGTGGTGCCCGTGGCGGCGCAATTTGACCTGGCAGCGATCCGAGCCCGGGCGGAGGCCGGCGACGCCGATGCGCTCAACACCCTCGGCAATCTGGCCGCCAACGGTCAGGGCGTGCCGCAGAGTGATACCGAGGCACTGCGCCTCTACCGGCTCGCCGCCGATCGCGGCCATGCCCCGGCGAATTTCAACCTCGGCATGATGCATGAGCTGGGCCGCGGCACGCTGCGCGACCTCGAGGCCGCCTTCGGCTTCTATCTCAAGGCCGCCGAGGCGGGCTTCGCCCCCGCCCAGTTTAATGTCGGCAACATGTACGCCAATGGCGTCGGCACGCCGCAGGATTACTTCGAGGCCGCCATCTGGTTCCGCCAGGCAGCCGAGCGCAACGTGCCGGAGGCCCAGTACAACCTCGGCCTCGCCTACGAGCTGGGCCGCGGCTTGACCAAGGACGAGACCCTGGCCGTCAAGTGGTACCGCTCGGCCTCGGAGCAGGGCTACGCTCGTGCCCGTTACAACCTCGCGCTCATGCTCGAGGAGGGTCGCGGCGCCGCCGTCGACGAGGTCTCGGCCGCCCAGCTCTACCGCATCGCGGCCGAACAGGGCTTCGGCCCCGCCCAGAACAATTACGGCATCATGCTGGCCGAAGGGCGCGGCGGTCTCGTCCCCAACCTCATCGAGGCCTATGCCTGGCTCGCCCTCGCAGCCGACAACGGCGTCAACCCCGTCGGCCGCGACCTGGTCGCCGGTCGGCTCGCCCCGGACCAGCTCGCCGCGGCGCGCAACCGCTACACGATCGTTCGCTCGCAGCTCGCCGGGCAGGTTGCGGCCCCGACCCTGGCGGCCGCGGCACCCTCGGCGCCGGCCCCGGCCCCGACACGGCCGTCGGCTCCGGCGGTCGATACCGGTGCGGCCCAGGCTGCCGCCCTGACCGCCCGCTTGCAGGCGGCCGAGGCTGACCTCGAGCGCCTGCGCGGTGAGAACAACCGCCTCGCCTCCGCGCTGCAGGCCCTGCAGCAGGAGCGCGTCGCGCTCGAGCAGCGCC
>CAZGJB010000314.1:0-4032 GCA_964526145.1 uncultured Opitutaceae bacterium | reverse complement strand
CGAGGATCACCTCGAGCGCCATGGCGACCTGCCGGCGTATTTCCAGGCCAAGTGGAACCTCGTCGCCCGGACGACGCCCGGATCCCTCTTCGCCGGGACCTCGGTCCAGGGTATGGCGAAGAAACTCGGTCTCACGCTGCCGGCAGGGGCCGCGGTGGCGTCCGAGGATGCGCCCACCGACGCCCGGCTCGCGGGGACCGTGTTCGCCGCCTACCCCCAGCGGGAGAACTTCGAACTCGCGGCCGCCTGGTGGCGGGCCTCCGGCCGGGATGTGGCGGTGCTTTACACCGCGGCCCGTTCCTTCCGTCTCGGCCGGCACCGGCTGGCGCGGGTGGGGGAGCATGACGGGGTCACCTTCTGGAACGACTCCAAGGCCACCAACTTCCACGCCGTCGAGGCGGCGCTGGCCGGCTTCAACCGCCCGGTGCTCGTCATCCTCGGCGGCAAGCCCAAGGGCGGCGACCTCGCGGCCTTCGTCAAGCGCCTCGCGCCGCGGGTGAAGCACGCGAGCCTCATCGGCGAGACGCGCGACGAGCTTGCGACCTACTGCCGGGCTTACGGCGTGGCGCACACCGTGTGTGACTCGCTGGCCGACGCCGTGCGGACCGCGGCCGCCCGGGCGGTCGCCGGCGAGGCCGTGCTCCTCAGTCCCGGCTTCGCGAGCTTCGACATGTTCCGCAACTACGAGGACCGCGGCGAGCAGTTCGAGATCCTCGTGCGCGGACTCGCCAGTGCACCCAGTTTGAGATAGCATTCAACCGTCAACCTAGCATCGTTTCTCCCATGAAAATCCTGAAAATCTTCGGCATCGTGGTCGGCGTCCACGTCTTTGCCCTGATCCTGATTTTTGCGAACCCCGGCTGCAGCTCCTCCACCAAGCCGAAGCCCACTCCGGCCGACACCGCCGCACCCGCGGAAACGAGCCCCGTGGTCACTGTCCCGAGCCAGAGCACGGTGAATTACGAACCGGCGTACACCGCCCCCGCGGCCGACAACGGCGCCTCGCCCATCGTCGCCGCGCCGATCTCCTTCAACCCGGACGCTCCCGCGACCTCGGGCGGCGTGCGCTTCAGCCCGACGCGGCCCAACACGCCGGCCGCCTCGGCGGTCCAGGCGCAGCCCGTCGCCGACGTCACGCCCGTCTCGACCTACACCGTCGCCCGCGGCGACAGCCTCTGGTCCATCGCCAAGTCGCACCGTCTCACGGTCACCGAGCTCGCCGACGCCAACAACCTCTCGACCGGCGCGACGCTCCGCCTCGGCCAGAAGCTCATCATCCCGAACCAGCCCGCCACCGCGACGCCGGCCGCCCCGGCTCCCGCAATTGCAGAGACGCCCGCGCCGAAGCCCTCGGCCGAGTCCGTCACCCATGTCGTCAAGGCCGGTGAGACCCTCGGCGCCATCGCCCGCAAGTACCAGGTCACCGTCGGCGAGATCGCCACGGCGAACAACATCACCGACCCGGCGAAGATCCGCCCCGGTCGCGAGCTCATCATCCCGGGCTGGAAGTCGCCGGCCGCGCGCGCCAACGGTGGAGTCACCGCTGCCCCGGTCACGACCGCTCCGACCCCGGCGGCCAAACCTGCCGGGACGCCGCTGTTCTCGCTGCCGACGCCCGATCAGGATCTTGATGCGGGGCTGAAGAAGACCGGTGACGCCCCCGTCATCAAGGTGGAGGAAGCCGACCCGAACAAGCCGCTCTGACGCGATGGTCCACGCCCCCTCCGCCGACAGCCGGCACGCCCGTTTCGTGCTCAACCCGGCGGCCATCATCGCCGTTTGCGCCGTCGGCCTCGCCATCCTCGGACTTACCATCCTTTTCAGCGCCAGCGCGTCGTACAAGCAGGGCCCGTATTTTTACCTGAACAAGCAGATCTTCGGCGTCCTGCTCGCCGCCGGTCTCTGCTACGTCACGAGCCGCCTCAACCTCGACTACCTCCGCCGCTACGTGCCGTGGCTCGCGGGCATCGCCGCGCTGCTCCTCCTCTTGGTGGCGATCCCGCACATCGGCATCGAGGTCAAGGGCAGCCGCCGCTGGCTCGGCATCGGGCCGGTGCGCCTGCAGGTTTCGGAATTCGCGAAGCTCGCCGTCGTCTTCTGCCTCGCGCACTACCTTGCGATCAACCAGACGCGCATCGGTGAGTTCAAGCGCGGGTTCCTGTTCCCGATCGCCATCGTCTTTGCCTACGCGGGCCTCATCATGCTCGAGCCGGATTTCGGCACCGCGGCGTTGATCATGGCGGTCGGCCTGACGCTCCTCTTCCTCGCCGGGGCCAAGTGGCGGTACATCATGCCGTGCATCGGCGCGGTCGTGTTCCTGTTCGCCATCATGGTGATCCACAACCCCAACCGCCTGCGCCGCCTCACCGCGTTCCTCGACGTCGAGGCCAACCGGCAGGGCGGCACCTATCAGCTCTACCAGGCGCTCGCGGCCTTCGCGGCCGGCGGGACCGATGGCGTGGGGCTGGGCCAGGGGCGGCAGCAGCTCAGCTACCTGCCTGAGGCGCACACCGACTTCATCCTCGCCGTCATCGCCGAGGAACTCGGCCTGTGGTTCACCCTCGGCGTCGTCGTGGTGTTCACGATCATCTTCATCGCCGGCCTGATCCACCTCCGCCGGGCGCCCAACCTCTTCCAGTTCCTACTCGTGGCCGGCTGCCTGCTGCTCATTTCGCTGCAGGCGATCATCAACCTCGGCGTCGTGACGGGCATCTTCCCGACCAAGGGCATGTCGCTCCCGTTCATCAGCGCCGGCCTCTCCAACCTGCTCCTCATGGGCATGATCGTCGGCATCTTCATCAACACCCAGCGCACCTGGGGCCGCGCCGCCCTGCCTGGGCGATCGCGCATGATGGAGGAAGTCCTGGCGTGAATCTGGAACTCAGGAACGCTGGAAACGGAAACCAATCTTGGCCTGTCCGGACTGGCACCCGAAGACTCGGCGAAATAAGCAGGTCGGTTTCTCCCATAGGTTCTGATCACATCAATCTTGGCCTTTTCCAGCGTTCATGAGTTCCAGATTCAAATGAGCACTTTCCTGATTTCCTGCGGCGGCACGGGCGGGCATCTCTCGCCGGGGATTTCCCTGGCCGAGGGGCTCACCGCGCGCGGACACAAGGTCACTCTGCTGATCAGCAAGAAGCGCGTGGATGCGCGGCTGATCGAGAAGTACCCGCAATTTGAGTTCATCCCCGTGGCCGGCACGGGCTTTTCGTTGAACCCGTTTCTGCTGCTGCGCTGCATCGTCACGCAGACCCAGGGCTTCCTGCATTGCCTCCGCCTGGCGCGCTTCCGTCGGCCGGATGGCATCGTCGGCTTCGGTGGCTTCACCTCGGCCCCGGTGGTGGTCGCGGGCTGGCTGCTCGGCGTGCCGGTTGCGCTGCATGAGTCCAACCGCATCCCCGGCCTCGCCGTGCGCGTCCTCGGCCGCCTCGCGCAGCGCGTGTACCTGCCGCCGGGCGTGCGGCTGCCCGGCGTGCGCGCGCGGCGCGTCCGCTACATGGGCATGCCCGTCCGCCGGGAGATTCGCCGCCTGGCCGCGGCCGAGGCGCGCGCCGCGCTGGGCCTCGACCCCCTGCGCAAGGTGCTGGTCGTCTTCGGTGGCAGCCAGGGCTCCGGCCCGCTGAATGATTTCGTCACCGCCAAGCTCCCGATCCTCGCTTCGGAGGGCATCCAGCTCTATTGCGTGACCGGTCTCGGCAAGGGCGAGGCGGCCACCCGCGAGCACCCGGCCAAGGACGGCGGGATGGTGCGGGCGCATTTCGTGCCGTTCTGCGATCGCGTCGCCGAGCTGCTCTCGGCGGCGGACCTGGTCCTCGCCCGTGCCGGAGCCGGCACGATCGCGGAGCTCATCCGTTGCGAGACCCCGGCCATCCTCGTGCCGTACCCGCAGGCGGCCGACGACCACCAGCGCGCCAACGCGTCGTTCTTCGAACGCCAGGGCGGCGGCATCGTGGTCGAGCAGACCAAGATGGACACGCTGCAGACGGAGGTGCTCGACCTGATTTTCAACGACTAGCTGCTGCGCATCTT
>CAZGJB010000313.1:0-4050 GCA_964526145.1 uncultured Opitutaceae bacterium | reverse complement strand
GAGGCGGATGAGGCCGCCCGCGGCACGGTGGGCATCAACCCGCACTTCCTGGTGGCCATCCTGGTGGCGGCGGCGGTCCTGGGCGACGCGGTCAACTACCACATCGGGCGCTGGATCGGGCCGAGGGCCTTCACGGGGCGGATCCGCTTCCTGAAGCGGGAGCACCTGGAGCGCACCCACCGCTTCTTCGAGAAGTACGGCGGGAAGGCGATCGTGCCCGCGGCGGGGTCGGAGTCGGCGATCGTCAGCGGGATGCGCTCGGCGCCCTCGCCGCGGCGGACGATCACAAACTGCCCGGCCCGACGGATTTCCGCGATGCGGGGCGCCTGCACGTCGAGCCGCGTCACATTGGGACTCAGCTGGGTTTTGGCGGTGATGAGGTGCATGGCGCAGGCCGACGATGCGGCTGAACCTACCCTATCCGCCGACCGGGTGGCGCTCAATGGTCAACCCGACGCCGGCCGCGGATGTGAGCCCGGCTTTGCCGACGTCGAGGCGAACTAATAACGCCGGGTGTCCGGAAACAGGCAGAACTCAGCCGCCTAGGAACTGCCGCAGCATCTCGGGACCGTTTTCCCAGAAGACGAGCAGCACACCCATCAGCGAGCCGCCGGCAATGATGCCGGAGGCCACGGGCCACGTGAACTCGTCGGACAAGGCGGGGTTCTTTTTCTCCACCCAGCGGCCGATCAGGGCGCCGAGGCAGAAGAGCATGCCGTAGTACCAGTGGAAGGTCCACGCGAGGCCGAAGGCCGCGGGCGACGGGACCCAGCCGGCGTGCTTCTCCGGCAGCCAGCGCGGCAGCAGGACGAGCACGATGCCGAGGACGCCGCCGACCGCGATGGACCAGACCTTGATGGGCTCCAGCGCGGCGAGGCCCTGGCTCAGCGCGACGGCGACGGCGCGCCAGGTCTGCGCGGCCGGGGCAGGGAACTGGTCGGAGCCGAGCACGGAGGCGTTGGGTACCAGCACGCGGAACGCGAAGACCGTGGCGATCGTCCCCATGAAAATGCCGGCGAACTGCGCGAGGAACTGCTTCCGCGGGTTGGCGCCGAGGAGGTAGCCGCTCTTCAGGTCGGTGAGCAGGTCGGCCGACGCGATGGCGGCGCTCGAGGTGATGTTGGCGCTCATCAGGTTGACGTTCATGTTGCCGGGACTGACGGCGCCGAAGATGAGCTGCGTGACCTTGCCCATGGCCCCCACGGGCGTCGTGTCGGTCTCGCCGGTCGTGCGGCAGGCGACGAGGGCGAGGAGGAACGTGATGACCACGGCGAGGGCGCTCTGCCAGATCGGCATGTCAAAGGTGACCTTGGCCAGCCAGCAGATGGCGATGAGGGCGAGGCCCTGGCCGATGAAGAACCACGACATGGGTGTCTCGATGCGGGCGAGCGGGTCGTCGGTCGCGGCGGTGGCGGCCGTATTGCGGCGGAACATGCGGGTGGCCGAACCGAGGGCGGTGACGATCGTGCGCCACTGCATGAAGAAAGCGAGGAGGCCCGAGGTGACCATGCAGCTCACGCCACCCCAGAGGGTCCATTGCACGATCTCGCGGAAGCCCGTGCCCGCGATCGTGCCGTTGCCCTGGAGGATCGGCACGAACACGCCCCAACAGAGCGTGCCGCCGAGGAACATGCTCGCGCCGGCGCGCAGACCCATGAGGGCGCCGCCGGCGAGGAAGATCGGGTCCCAGTGGAAGTACACCGTTCGGCCCATCCAGGTGGGGCCGAAGGTGGCGGTGTTCAGCTTGGTGAAGAACGCGCTCAGGCCGTAGGGCGCGAGCTTGGCGCTGACGAGGTGCAGGCCGTCGGACCAGAACTGGCTGACCGCCGCCGCGATGCCGGCGATCGTGAGCGCGCGGGCGGAGCGCACGGCCTTGGCGCCCTCGGAATAGAGCGTGCGCAGGGTGATGGCGGCGGCGATGCCGGTGGGGAAGCGGAGCTGCTCGGTGTTGATCATCTGCCGCTTCATCGGGATCGCCATGGTCACGCCGAGCACGGCGAGGACGAAGACCCAGGCGAGCATCTGCCAGACGGGGAGCGACTCGTTGTTGATCATGATGTAGGCCGAGAAGGCCGACACCAGGGTCGTGCCGGTGGAATAGCCGGCGGCGCTCGCGGTGGACTGCATGCAGTTGTTCTCGAGGATCGTCATCGGCGTGCGCGCGAGGCCGAGCTTCCGGAACAGGTTCCACGAGGTGTAGGAGATGATCGCCGCGGTGATGGCGACGCCGAAGAGCCAGCCGGCCTTGAGGCCGACGTAGAGGTTGGTCAGCGAAAGGACGCCGCCCAAGACGGTGCCCATGAGCACGGCGCGCAGCGTGAGCTGCGGCATGCGGTCGCCGCGGCCCACATAGACCTTTTCGTACCACTGTCGCTCGATCTCGGCGGGAGTGCCCTTGAAGCCTTCCACGAAAATCGGGTGGTCGGCGGCATTCTCAGTGACCGGCGCGGGGGCGCCGGCAGGGGTCGGCTGGTTTTGAGCCATGAGGAAGAGCGGTGCCGCGAGCCTGCGAGACCGTGAGGGCGAAGCAAGCGGCAAGGGCTCGGCGAGCCGGTGCGGCCGCGAAATGATTCTTAAGGCCTATCGAAACGGCGCGATACCATCCTGGCCTTTACTTCACGAAGGCCGTCACGAACTCATGCACCGGCATCGCCTCGAGTTTCGCCCGGTCGGCGAACAACGCCATGAGCTGGTCCGCCTTGGCGGCCCCGTAGTGGCCGGCGAAGGCGGCGTGGGCCTTGCGTTGCAGCACCGGGATGCCCTCGGCGCGGCGGCGGCGGTGGCCGATGGGGTAGTGGACCTCGACCTTTTCGGTTTTCGTGCCGTCCGTGAAGAACACCTGGACCGCGTTGGCGATGGAGCGCTTGTCGGGATCGAGATAATCGCGCGAGTACTGCTTGTCCTCCGCGACCGTCATCTTCGCGCGCAGGGCGTCGATGCGCGGGTCGGCCGCGGCCTTGTCCTCGTAATGCTCGGCCGTGAGCCCGCCGAAGATGAGTCCGATGGCGGTCATGTACTGCAGGCAATGGTCGCGGTCGGCCGGGTTGTGGAGCGGGCCGGTCTTGTCGATGATGCGGATGGCCGACTCGTGGGTCGTCAGCTCGACGCGCGCGATGGCGCCGAGCCGGTCCTTTACCTGCGGGTGCAGCCTCAGGGCGCACTCCACTGCCGTCTGCGCGTGGAACTCCGCCGGGAACGAGATCTTGAAGAGCACGTGTTCCATCACGTAGCTGCCGAGCGGGCGGGCGAGCTTCACCGGCTGGCCCTTGAAGCACACGTCCTGGAAACCCCAGGTCTTCGCGGAGAGCACGGAGGGGTAGCCCATCTCGCCGGTCAGCGCGATGAGCGCGAGCCGCACGGCGCGGCTGGTGGCGTCGCCCGCGGCCCAGGATTTGCGCGAGCCGGTGTTGGGGGCGTGCCGGTAGGTGCGCAGGGCCGAGCCGTCGAGCCATGCATGCGAGATGGCGTTGATCACCTGCTCGCGCGTGCCGCCGAGCAGGGCGGTCGCAACCGCGGTCGAGGCGACGCGCACGAGCAGCACGTGGTCGAGGCCCACGCGGTTGAAGGAGTTCTCAAGCGCGAGGACGCCCTGGATCTCGTGGGCCTTGACCATGGCGGCGAGGACGTCGCGGACGCAGAGGGCGGAGGAAGGCGGGCGGAGGGCGGAACCGAAGGCAGCGGGCTTGGCGCCGGCGGCTTGTTGGCGGCTGAGCCAATCGGCCACGGCCAGGATCGCCCCGAGGTTGTCGGAGGGGTGACCCCATTCGGCGGCAAGCCACGTGTCGTTGAAATCGAGCCAGCGGACAATGGTGCCGATGTCGAACGCGGCCTGCACGGGATCGAGTTCATGCGCCGTGCCCGGGACGCGCGCGCCATGGGCGATGGTGGTGCCGGGGACGACGGGGCCGAGGAGCTTGGTGCAGGCGGGATACGCGAGGGCGAGAATGCCGCAGGCCAAAGTATCGGCGAGGCACCAGCGCGCCGTGTCGAGCGCCTCGTCGCTCGCGATGCGGGTGTTCAGGGCGTAGTCGGCGAGATCGACGAGCAGGG
>CAZGJB010000312.1:0-4065 GCA_964526145.1 uncultured Opitutaceae bacterium | reverse complement strand
CGGCCCGGCGGTCACGCTGACCTTGCGCGAGGTCACGCTCAAACGGGCGTTGGAGCTGGTCGTCGCCGCGGCGCGGTGCCGCTATGAAGTGCAGGCCGATGCGGTCGTGGTGCGGGTGGATGGCGGGGAGGCCGACCTCGGGACGGAATTGTTTCCAGTTTCCCGAGCGACGGTCTGGCGCGTGACCGGGGGCGGAACCGGTGCGCCTGAGCGAATCGGCGGCAATCCGGGCGCGAATCGTGGTCGAGGCGACGCGATTGCAGCCGGCGCCGAGGCTGGGGCGCTGCGGGCGTTTCTGCAGCAGGCCGGCGTCGACTTCACGGGCACGGCCGGAAGCAGCCTGGCCTACGACGGTTCGGCGATCATCGTCACGCACTCGCAGCGCAACTTGCGCCGGATTCGCCACATCCTGCGGCGTTACGCCGAGACGCGGCAGGTCGAGATCGAGGCCAAGTTCATGGAGGTGCAGGAAGGGGCGCTGGAGGAGCTGGGCGTGAACTGGCACGTCGGTCACCGAACCGATGCCGGCGGGCAGCAGTACCGCTCCGATAACCGAAGCCTCGCGCAGGCGTTCAACAGCTCGAGCGCCAACCAGCAGGGGCGGATCGTGCGGCCGGAAGGGCAGGCCATCGGGGAGGATGGCGCGGTCACGCTGACGCCGGAGCTCGACCTGCCGATCGTGAACAACGCTCCGCAGATCCCGGGCACCGCTCACGTGGGATCAGGCGCGGCGCCGCTGGCCGAGTGGACGGGCGCGATCGGCGAATTTGACGTCAACGCGGTCGTCCGCGCGCTCGCCCAGCGCCAAGGCACCGACCTGTTGAGTGCGCCGAAGATCACCGTCCTTTCCGGACACCCCGCCACGATCACGGTGGCGCAGGAGATGCGATATCCGCAGCGCTTCGGCCAGACGCAGAGCCAGGTGGGCACGGGCAATGCCAGCGGCGGTGGATCGGCGGGTGTGGCGATCACGGCCGGAACCCCGGAGGAGTTCACCACCCGCAATGTCGGGGTTGAATTGAAGGTCACGCCAACCGTCGAGGAGGACGGCCGCAGCATCAGCCTCGAGCTCAACCCCAAGGTCACGGAGTTCGACGGCTTCGTCGAATACGGCGGGCCCAGCGTGGCGATCTCCGGCAGCACGACGGTGACGGTGCCGTCGGGCTTCTATCAGCCGATCTTCTCCGTGCGCGACATCGCCACCCGGGTGACGATCTGGGACGGGGCCACGCTCATCATGGGCGGGCTGACCCGGGAGGAGGTCAAGCAGGTGAAGGACAAGGTGCCCGTGCTCGGTGACATTCCGCTGCTAGGCCGGCTCTTTCGGTCGAAGGCCGAAAGCACGCAGAAGCGCAATCTGCTCATCTTTGTCACCGCGCGTCTGGTAAATCCCGGCGGCTTCCCGCAGCCGGCACTGCCCGCCAGCGAGGATCCCACTGCGGCGGAGGCCGACCCGGAAATGTGATTTGCCTCCGCCGGGCTGATCGCAACCCTCGCCGCATGGCCAAATGGCTTCTCGTCGACGGGTTCAATCTCGCCTACCGCAGTTTTCACGCGTTGCCGGACCTGACGCGTGGCGACGGCTTTCCGACGGGTGCGCTGCACGGCTGGGTCAAGGCGCTGTGGAAACTTGCCGACCAGGAAAAGCCGGAGGCGACCCTGGTGTTCTTCGACCTCGGTGGCGCGCAGGACCGGCTGGCGCTGCATCCCGAGTACAAGGCGCAGCGGGCCGAGATGCCCGAGGCGCTGCAAAAGCAGATCGAGCCTTTGAAGCAACTCACGCGGGCCATGGGCCTCGTGGGCATCGAACGCGACGGGGTGGAAAGCGACGACCTGCTGGCGGCACAGGCCGTGGCGTTGGCCCGGGCCGGACACGACGTGGTGATCGTCAGCAGCGACAAGGACTTCGCCCAGCTGGTGGACGGTCGGATCACGATCCTGTTGCCGCCGCCATCCGCGAACCCGAAGCTCGGCTGGCGCGTGCTTGATGCGGCCGGCGTGAAGGAAAAGTTCGGAGTACCGCCCACGCAGATCGCCGACTACCTGGCACTGGTGGGGGACGCCTCCGACAATATCCCCGGCATCGACGGCGTCGGCCCGAAGACCGCCGCCAAGTGGCTGGCAGAGTGGGGGAGCCTCGAGGGTGTGATTGCTCACGCCGCCGAGCTGAACCCCGAGCGCTTTCGCGGCGCGGTCGCGACGTCGGCCGACCGGCTGCGGGTGAACCGCCAACTGACGACCCTCAACCTGAATCTGCCGACGGTGCCGGCGGAGAAAACCGCGCCGGCGGTGGCGGAACTGCTGCGTCTGCTCGAGTCCTTCGAAATGAAGGGCACGCTGGCCGAGGCGCGGAAACGCTACACGCAGCCCGAGCTGTTCTAGTCGCGGCCTTCCTTCGAGACACCCTTGGGGTCGAAGATATAGCCGATGCCGTGGACGGTGCGAAACGCGCTCAAGTCGAGGCCGTGGCTTTTGTAGAGATCGCGGACCTTGACGATATACTGGTCAAGGGAGCGGCTGCGGACGTCGGCGTGAATACCCCAGACGGCATGGATGAGGGTTTTCCGCGTGATGACGACACCCTGGTGATCGTTCAGGTAGGTGAGAATCCCCAACTCCTTGCGCCCGATCTTCTCGATCACGCCGCCCGGGAAGGCGATTTCCAAGCGGACCGGCGTGATGGTGGCGCCGCAGAAGTCGAAGGGCTCGTCGCTGACGCGGACATTCTCGGTGACGTTGAGATCGGTCTTCGCCTCGGCGCGCCGGAGCACGGCCCGGATGCGCGCCACGAGCTCGGGGTAACTGAACGGTTTCGTGATGTAGTCGTCGCCGCCCATTTCGAGGGCCTTGACCTTGCTGGCCTCCTGGTCGTTGCCGGTCAGGAAAATCGTCGGGACCGTGATGCCCGCAGCCTTCAGTTCATCCAGAAGGGCGAAGCCGGTCTGATCGGGCAGGCTGATATCCAAGAGCATCAGATTCGCGAAATGCCGCTTCAGGAAATTCGCGGCATGGGCGGCGCGCGGCGAGATCTGGGCCTGCATGCCAGCGTCCTCCAGATGCTTGGCAATCACCTTAGCCAGCTCGGCCTCATCTTCGACAATGAGGATCAACGGTTTGGGTTCGGTGCGCATGGATTGTCTGAGGATTCACACCTAGATTGGGGATTCTGATTGTCAAAGCCATCTTGCCAGTGCGCCGCGCCCGGCGGGCGACCCCGAATTTACTTGAAGCAGGCCGGAGCGGCGTGTGGCGTGGCCGCGTGTCCGAACGCAAGCCCATACTGATGCTTGGTCTGCCCAAGGGCAGCCTCGAGGAATCCACGAAAAACCTGTTCGCCAAGGCGGGCTGGAAGATCACCACGAGCTCGCGGTCCTACAAGCCGGCCATCGACGATCCTGAACTCGACGGTCGCTTTGTCCGCGCGCAGGAGGTCAGCCGCTACGTGGAGCACGGTTTCTTCGACTGCGGGCTCACGGGCTACGACTGGATCGAGGAAAACGAGTCCGATGTCGTCGAAGTCTGCGACCTCATCTACAGCCGCGCCTCGGTGCAGAAGTCCCGTTGGGTCCTCTGCGTGCCGGAGGCTTCCGCGATCACGAAGCCCGAGCAACTCGCGGGCAAGCGGGTGGCGACCGAGCTGGTCGGCACGGTGAAGCGATATTTCGCCGCCAAGGGCGTGAGCGTCGAGGTGGAGTTTTCCTGGGGTGCGACCGAGGTGAAGGTGCCTGACCTGGTCGACGCCATCGTCGACATCACGGAGACGGGCAATTCGCTCCGGGC
This sequence comes from uncultured Opitutaceae bacterium, assembly GCA_964526145.1. Classification (GTDB taxonomy): domain Bacteria; phylum Verrucomicrobiota; class Verrucomicrobiia; order Opitutales; family Opitutaceae; genus UBA2377. The sequence goes on along the minus strand of CAZGJB010000312.1, from coordinate 285 downwards.
CAACAAACTTCGCATCGTCGATACGCTGCTCGAAACCAACACCAAGTTCATCGCCAACAAGGCCAGCTGGGCCGATCCCGTGAAGCGCCGCAAGATCGAGACGATCGCGCTCCTCCTGCGCGGCGCCCTCGAGGCGGAGAGCAAGGTCGGCCTCAAGATGAATCTCCGGAAGGCCGCGCTGGACGGCGTCGTGAAGGCCCTGCCCGCGCTGCGCAATCCGACGATCTCCCAGCTCAGCCATCAGGACTGGATCGCCCTCGAGACCATCATCGACGAGAGCGTGGT
>CAZGJB010000311.1:0-4070 GCA_964526145.1 uncultured Opitutaceae bacterium | reverse complement strand
GAAGAAATACTTCAGCTCGAACACGCCGTGCGGCGTCTTGATGTACTTGTTGGCCAGGGCGCGGCTGACCGTGGTCTCGTGCTCGCCGACGACCGCGGCGATCTGGGTCATGGTGAGCGGCTTCAACTGGGAAACGCCGTGCTCGAAGAAGTCGTGCTGCGCCTTGATGATCTCCCGCGTGATACGCTCGATGGTGCGTTGGCGCTGCTCGATGGAATCGATGAGGAACTTGCCGGAACGGATGCGTTCGCGGAGGTAGTCGCGCTCGGCCTTGGAGAGGGTGCCGCGCGCGATCATGTCCCGGTAGGTGCTGGAGATGCGGAGGCGCGGGATGTAGTCGCTGTTCAGCGCGATCTTCCACTGGTCACCGTCCTTTTCGACGGTGACGTCCGGTTCGACGACGCGGTTGCTGTCCTCGGCGAAGCGGCGGCCCGGGGCGGGATCGAGTTTGCCGATTTCCTCCACGGCGGCCTGGATGTCATCGGCGTTCACGGCGAGCTTGCGCGAGAGCTCGGGGATGCGGCGGCGGGCGAGGAGCTCGAAATGGTCGCGCACGATGCGGGCGGCGAGCGATGTGCCGCGACCGCGGCCGGAGAGCTGGGTCAGGAGGCATTCGGCGAGGGTCAGGCTCCCGATGCCCGGGGGGTCGAAGGTCTTGAGCACCGCGTGGGCCTGTTGCATCGCCTCCAGGGGTAGACGCGCCTGGAGCGCCGCATCCGCGAGCGATTGGGTGACAAAACCACGGTCGTCGAGGCTGCCGATGAGGTGGCGGACGGCCTCCCGCACGTCGGGCGCGAGGTCGGCGAGGTCGGCCTGCTGCATCAGGTGTTCCTGCAGCGACGGGGCGGCGACGAGCGAATCGAGGAAGTGCTGGCGTTTCTCCTCGGTCTCGGGCGAGTGAGTCTGCTGGCCGCCGGTGCTGGCCAGATGGTCGCGCCAGTCGTCGTCGATCTTGCCCAGGATCTCGAACTCCTTGGTGAAGTCCATTTCGTCCTTGGACTCGTCCTTGGCGGGCGTGTCGTCCGGACTCTCCGTGCTGTCCTCGCTCTCCGGATCGGGCTTCTCCGCGTCCTTGGTTTCCGGGGCCGCTTCTTCGAGCGTCGGATTGTTCTGCAGCTCTTCCTGAATCACCGAACGCAGGTCGAGCGCAGCGACCTGAAGGATCTTCAGCGACTGACGTAGCTGCGGCGCGAGGACGAGGGATTGCGTCTGGCGCTGGCGGAGATCTTGGCTAAATCCTTGCCCGCTCATGTACTTGGAAAGGGGTAGGGCGGGTCATCGGGGTGTACTGGGGTTGCTGGGCCGGAAAGGGGCGGAGGACGGGGTCGGATCGCGCACACCGAAGAGCTCCTTGATGTACACGCCGAGCTTCTCGTTGGTGGGACCGTAGCGGTCGCTGTAAAGGTAGAGTTCGAGGTCGGTCATCATTTCCGCGGCGCTCTGGTAGCGCTTGTCGCGGTCGCGCTGCAGCGCCTTTTGGATGATGGCTTCGAGCTTCGGGTCGATGTCCGCCCGCAGGGTGGCGAATTTCGGGATCGGCAGGTTGAGGATGTTGCGTCGGGACTCGGCCCGGTCCATGGCGCGGAAGATATTCCGGCCCAGCAGCAGCTCGGTGAGCACGATGCCCAGGGGGAAGAGGTCGGCCCGGGCGTCGGTCACCGCGTAGGTGGCCTGTTCGGGCGAGAGGTACTCGTCCTTGCCCGCGATCACCTTGCCCTCCTCGTTGTACATCAGGTCGAGGGCCTTCGCGATGCCGAAGTCGGTGAGCTTCACGTCGCCCTCGTACGCCATCATCACATTCTTCGGGCCGATGTCCCGGTGGACGATGTTGAGGTGACGACCCTCGCGGTCGCACTTGTCGTGCGCGTAAGTCAGGCCGCGGGCGATACGGGAAACGATGAAGGCGGCGAGGTCGATCGGGATCAGTTTGCCGGTGGCACGGTGCTTCTCGAGGAACTGCTCGAGGTTAACGCCGCGGACGAACTCCATCACCATGAAATACTGCCCACCCACCTGGCCGAGATGGTAGGTCTGGACGATGTTGGTATGGATCAGATCGGCGACCAAGCGGGCCTCGCCGATGAAGTTCTTCTGGAACTCCTGGATGGCCGAGTACTCCTCACGAATGAGTTTGACGGCGACGACCTTGCGAAAATTGCCGGCCCCGTGCTGGGCGGCCTCATAGACCACGCCCATGCCGCCATCGGCGATCTTGCGGACCATTTCATAGTTAATCTCGGCGAAGATCTGTTTGGGGCTGGCCACGCACCCAGCAAAGGTGCCCGTGGAGGGGGTGGCAAGAAATGAAATCCATTTCGGCCCGATTCATGCTGTATGAATGCGGTCGTCATTTGACAGGTCCGGGTCGGCACCTACCGTCCGCGGCATGATCACACTGACTCCTCGTGCCGCCGACCGCGTCCGCGCGATGCTCGCTGAGGCGGGCACACCCGATCGCCATCTCCGCGTGTTCGTCGAGTCGGGCGGCTGCTCGGGATTCCAGTACGGCATGTCGTTCGATGAGCCGAAGGCGGACGACGTGAGCCTTGTAAGCGAGGGGATCAAGGTCCTGCTCGATCCGTCGAGCCAGGCGTACCTTTCCGGCAGTCAGGTGGATTTCGACGACGGTCTCCACGGCAAGGGGTTCGAGATCAAGAATCCCAACGCCCAGAGCACCTGCGGGTGTGGCAAGTCGTTCGCCTGATCCGCCTACTTCGCGGCGATGTGCAGCGCCACGATGCCGAAGGTCCAGCCTTCGGCCTTCACGGAACTGAAACCCGCGGCGGTGAACTCAGCTCCCAGCGCCTCGCGACCCGGGAAGGCCTCGATCGTCTCATTCAAATACTCGTAGGCGGCGCGGTCCCCGGTCAGGATGCCGGCAAACCAAGGCAGGATGTTCCGGAGGTAAAACAGGTAAACGGGTCGGAACCAGCGGTCCGGTTGGGAAAACTCGAGGACGTACGCCCGGCCGCCGGGGCGGAGCACGCGGAGCATTTCCCTGAGCGATTGGTGCCGGTCGCCCATGTTGCGGAGTCCGAACGAGATCGTGACGGCATCGAAAGCAGCGTCGGGTAGTGGCAGGGCCAAGCCGTCGCCCGGCTCGAATCGGATGTTGCGGTAGCGCTGACTGGAATCAGCCGACTGCTTGCGGATCGCCTCATCCAGCATCGGCTGGCAGAAATCCATGCCGACTATCTCCTTGGCTGTCGGAACGTTGCGAGAAATCGCGAACGCTACGTCACCGCTGCCCGTGGCCAGGTCCAGGACTGCATTTGGGGCCTGATTTCGGAGGCGTTTCACCAGCCGCCACCGCCAGGAAATATCCATGCCCAAGCTGAGCATGCGGTTCGCGAGATCGTAACGGCGGGCGATCCGCGCAAACATGGAATTTACGGCTTTGGGCTCAGGCATGGATTAAGAATTATCAGGCTATTTACTCTTTATTCTGTGACAAAGCAGTCATATTTATTGACGCAATCGCAGAACTGGAAATAATTTAGCGAATCACCCCCAAGTTTTCAGCGAGAAAGGAATTATATGTCCAATAATCTGACTAAGCGCGAAATCGTCTTGGAAATCTACAACAAGACGGGTTTTCCCCAGAAGCAGGTCGTTGATACGGTCCAGATGACGCTCGACATCATCCAGAAGGCGTTGGCAGACGGGCGCAATGTCGAGCTGCGCAACTTCGGCGTGCTCGAGGTGCAGGTGCGCAAGTCACGCATTGGGCGCAATCCCAACAAGCCCGAGGCGGAGGTCGTCATTCCGCAGCGCGCAGTGGTCAAGTTCAAGTCCGGCAAGATCCTGAAGCAGCAGCTGAAGAAGATCGATCTTGCGAAGCTGCAGGCCCAGCCGCCGGCGCCCCCGACCGCCTGAACAACCTCAGGCTGAGCAGGTTTACCGAGGCCGGGCATTTTTTGCGCCCGGCCTTTTTCATGCGCGAAATTTTGAATCGCCCCACGCGGGCGCGCGCCGCAAGTTTTTGCCCTTATGGCCACGTTCCAAACCCTGCCCGGTTTCCGCGAGTTCTACCCCGACGACCTTGCGCGCCGCAACCATGTCTTCCGCCT
>CAZGJB010000310.1:0-4079 GCA_964526145.1 uncultured Opitutaceae bacterium | reverse complement strand
GCATCGAGCTCAATCTCCACGAGTGCGGCGAGTGTCAGCACGCGGAATACGCCTGCACCTGCGAGGGGCACTAGGAGGCTTGCGCGGGGGAGCCGGTTGGCGAGCATCGCCCGCGATGAGCGCCCACCCTGCCCCTGCGACCGCGCCTGAGCATCGGCTCGGTGGGATTGCCGGCGTGTTCCTGCGGTTGGGCTGCACGTCGTTTGGCGGGCCGGTGGCGCACCTTGGCTACCTGCGCGAGGAGTTCGTGGTGCGGCGGCGCTGGTTGGACGACGCGGCGTTCGCCGACCTGGTGGCGTTGTGCCAGTTCCTGCCTGGCCCCGCCAGCAGCCAGGTGGTCTATGCGCTGGGAATGCAACGGGCCGGCCTCGCCGGCGCCCTGGTCGCCTCGGCGTGCTTCACGCTGCCCTCGGCGGTGCTGATGATCCTGTTCGCCTATGGCGTGATCGCGCTGGGCGACCTGCGCGCCGCCGGCTGGCTGCATGGGCTGAAGGTGGCCGCCGTGGCCGTCGTGGCGCAGGCCGTGTGGGGCATGGGTCGGCGCTTGTGTCCGGATGCGGCCCGCATCGCGCTGGCGCTCGCTGCCGCCGCCGTGCTGTTGTTCGTGTCCAACGCCACGGTGCAGGTTGGCGTGATCGCCGTCGGCGCGGCCGTCGGTTGGCTGCTTTACCGACATGCGGTGCCAACCAGGCAAATTGTCCCGCAGGGCCTGGCGCGGTCGCACCTCTGGGCGGCCGGTGTGCTTGGCGCCTGCGGCGCGCTGCTGGTGGCCTTGCCGCTGGTCGCGACCGCAACTGGTTCACGGCCACTCGCGATCTTCGACAGTTTCTACCGCGCGGGCTCACTGGTCTTCGGTGGCGGGCACGTGATCCTGCCCATGCTGCGGGCCGAGGTCGTGCCGCCGGGCTGGATCGCCGACGACCTGTTCCTTGCGGGTTATGGCGCGGCACAGGCGGTGCCGGGTCCCCTGTTCACCTTTGCCGCGTACCTCGGGACGGTCATCCGGGGCGGCGAGGCGGCTTGGCTGGGCGGCGTCGGTTGCCTGCTCGCGATCTTCCTGCCGGCATGGATGCTGATCGGCGGCGCGCTGCCGTTCTGGCACGTGCTCCGTGATCGAGCCTGGGCCCAGGCCGCACTTCGCGGAGCGAACGCGGCCGTGGTCGGCGTGCTGCTCGCCGCGCTTTACAATCCGGTGTGGACGGAAGGCATTGGCGGCTGGCCAGACATCGCGATGGCGGCGGTGGCGTTCATCGTGTTGGAACGCCGCATCGCGCCGCCGTGGCTCGTCGTGATCTTGGCCGCCGCAACGGGGCCGTGGCTGGCCTGACGGCCACCGTGGGCCGCCACGCGAAGGCTCACTCGCCGAGCAGTTCCTTCTCGAGGTGGTGGTCGAGATAGAAGCTGCCGCCGCCGCACGAGGCGCGCTCGACCTTGGCGACCATCTTCTCGCCCCAGGCCTCTTCCTCGACCTGCTCGTTGACGAACCACTGGAGCATGACCTGGGCCGCGTAGTCCTTGTGCTCGAGCGCCACGGCGTACGCGGCATTGATGCCGGCCGTGTTGGTGCGCTCGAGGGCGAGGGCCGTGCGGGCCACCTCGATCAGGGCCGGAAACTCATGCCGGGGCGCCGGCAGCGCACCGATCCGCGGGAGCACGCCGCGATCCACGAGATGCTCGAGCATCTTGCCCGCATGCTCGCGTTCCTCCCCCGCCTGCTTGTGGAAGAACTTCGCAAACCCATCCCAGTCGTTGACCGAACACCAGTACGCCATGGCGAGGTAGCAGTTGGCAGCATAAAGCTCATGGGTGAGCTGTTTCTCAAGGGCTTCGACGACGGCGGGAACGGGTGTGCTCATGGTGAATGGAGTTGAAGACTGGTTTTTCGGTGAAAGGGGGCTTACCAAGGCAACTCCACGGCCAGCGGAAGTCAAACTTGGGCCGGGTTGATCGTGGCAACGCGGCAGGACGGAAGCGCGGAAATGGAGTTTCCGGCTCGCCGGGAATTAAGGCCGTCCCAACGTTGGGGAATCATGCGAAACGGAATGATTGCATTCGCCTTGGCGTCCCTGGGCTTCTTTTGCGGCTGCGAGCGTCGGTCCGACCACGCGGATGGTGCCGGCCACAACCACACGCACCAGCACACCGCCCCCCACGGCGGCATCCTGAGCGAGGTCGGCGACCACCAATTCAACGTCGAACTCGTCCACGATGCGGCCACCGGCACGCTGACGCTCTACACGCTGGACGCCCACGCCGAGAACTTCGTCCGCATCGCCATGCCCGCGATCGAACTCTCGGTCGCGGTCGGCGGCCAGGCGCGCGCCCTCACCCTGCTCCCGGTGGCCAATGCCGCGACTGGTGAAACGGTAGGCGCGACTTCACAATACCAAGTCCAAGCCGAGTGGCTGAAGGGCGTGAGTAGCCTGACCGGGACCTTGGTCCTCCTCGATTTCAATGGCGCGAAGTTCACCCAAGTCCCGTTCGGCCATTAGGGCAGGAATCCTCCTGCCCTGCTCCAGGGCTCATTCCGTGTTTTCACCCTTCCGCGTTTCCGCGATTCCCTCTCCGTTTCGCTGACCTTACCCCGCACTTGCGTCAGGCCGCGACGCGGATTCAGTTGAACCTCCGCATGTCCGCCATCCCTGTCACCGTCCTCACCGGCTTCCTTGGCGCCGGCAAAACCACCCTTCTCAACCGAATCCTGACCGAACAGCACGGGAAGAAGATCGCCGTCATCGAAAACGAGTTCGGCGAGGTCGGAGTCGACAACCAGCTCGTGATCTCCTCCGACGAGGAGCTCTTCGAGATGAACAACGGCTGCATCTGCTGTACCGTGCGCGGCGACCTCATCCGCATCCTCGGCCGCCTGCTCAAGCGCAAGGACCGCCTCGACGCCATCCTCATCGAGACCACCGGCATGGCCAATCCCGGGCCCGTCGCGCAGACGTTCTTCACCGACGACGAGATGCGGTCCAACTTCCGCCTCGACGCCATCGTGACCCTGGTCGACGCCAAGCACATCAGCCAGCACCTCGGCACCGACGACGAGGCCCTGAAGCAGATCGCCTTCGCCGACGTGATTCTGCTCAACAAGACCGACCTCGTCGCCCCCGCCGATCTCGAGGCCCTCGAGACCCGCATCCGCGGCATCAACGCCGTCGCCAAGATCCACCGCACGCAGAACGCCGGCATCGCGCTCGACAAGGTCATCGACGTCGGCGGCTTCAACCTGTCCCGCGCCACCGAGCTCGACCCGAAGTTCCTCGAGCCCGAGTACCCCTTCGAATGGGCCGGCGCCTACCCGCTTCCCGCCGGCACGCACGAGCTCGAGATCGGTCACGGCGACGACGAGCCGCACGACCACGAGCACACGCACGAGGGGTGCAACCACGAGCACCACCACCACGGCAACGAGAACGAGCTCGACGTGGTGATCATGCCCGTCGCGAACCTCGACGAAGCCACCATCGCCACCGTCCGTGACGCCGCCGGCGTCGTCTTCGGTGATTGGGAATACCGCATCGAGGCCGGCGAGAAGGTCACCCCCGGACCGCGCCTCAACCGCCTGCTCCTCAAGGAGGGGAACGGCAAGTTCCCGTTGGAGATCGATACCGCCGGCCATTACCTCGTCTTCGAGGCCTGCGGGGAACACCCGCTGCACATCAACGTCGGCGACAAGTTCGTGAAGCCCGTCTGGCAGCAGGATTTCCACGCGGCGCACACGCACAACGACGCCGTGAAATCCGTGGGCATCACCGCCCCGGGCGACCTCGACGGCAAGCGCCTCAACGACTGGATCAGCGAACTGCTCCGCGTGAAGGGCGGCGACATCTACCGCATGAAGGGCGTGCTCGCCGTCAAGGGCACCAACAAGCGCCTCGTCTTCCAGGGCGTGCACATGCTGTTCGACGCCAAGTTCGACCGCGAATGGGCGCCGGGCGAGGCCCGCACGAACACCCTCGTCTTCATCGGCAAGAACCTCGACCGGACGGCGCTGACCGAGGCCTTCAAGGCCTGCCTGGCTAACTGACTAGATTCACCTTCATTGGGTAGCGCCCGGCCTCCGGACGGGCGGATAG
>CAZGJB010000309.1:0-4089 GCA_964526145.1 uncultured Opitutaceae bacterium | reverse complement strand
CCGGGCGGCCCGCGTGGACGAGCTGTTGCGCCGCCTCTTCGCCCACGCCCTCCATACCTATCAGGGCCGCCACGGCAACCCGCCCGCCCCCGTGGCGCTGGTCGCCCTCGGCGGCTACGGCCGCGGGGAACTCAGCCCGCGCAGTGACGTGGACATCATGTTCCTGTTCCCGGCCAAGACGAAGCCCGCGCTCGTCAAGACCCTCCAGGAGCACCTGACCAACGAGATCCTGTACCCGTTGTGGGACTGCGACCTGAAGGTCGGGCACTCCACCCGCAACGTCGACGAGGTCTTCGTCGAGGCCCGCAAGGACATCCAGACCAAGACCGCCCTGCTCGAGTCCCGCCTGATCGCCGGTTCGGCGGTGCTCTACGAAAACTTCGCGTCAGCCTACCGCAGCTATTTCACGACCGAGGATCCCAAGAGCTACATCGCCGCCCGGCTCGACGACCAGGTCGCCCGTCGGACCAAGTTCGGCGACACGGTCTTCCTGCAGGAGCCCGACATCAAGAACGGCGTCGGCGGCCTGCGCGACTACCAGAACACCCTGTGGATGGCCCGGGTGAAGCTCGGGATCGTCACCATGGAGGAGCTGGCCACGCAGAACTACCTGCCGCTCGCCGACATCGAGGCCTTCAACCAGGCCTACGACTTCCTGCTGCGCGTGCGCAACGAGCTGCACTTCCTCGTCAAGCGCCCGACCGACCTCCTCGATCTCGACAGCCAGAACCGCATCTCGATCAGCCTCGGCTACACCCAGCCCGGCGCCCTCCAGCGCGTCGAGCGGTTCATGGAGGACTACTACCGGGCGGCCAACGCCATCCACCGCATCTCCAAGCTGGTCGAAAGCCGCCTCGCCCTCGGCTTGGAGCGCGGCGGCGGGATCAAGATTTCCTTCCGCGACATCCTGCGCGCGCAGCGCAACCAGCGCACCAAGCGCATCGACGGATTCGTCCTCCGCGGGCGCGAACTCGCCGCGGAAAGGCCCGACGTGTTCCAGGCCGATCCCAACCGCCTCGTGCGCGTCTTCCGGCACTGCCAGCAGCTCGACTGCGCGCCCGACATCCACCTGACCCAGCTCATCCGGGCCAGCCTCCCCCTCATCACCCCGGAGATCGTCAATTCCCCCGACGCCAACACCTCCTTCCGCGCCATCCTCTCCCAGCCCGGCGAAGTCCACCCCACCCTCAGCCTGATGCATGAGCTGGGCGTCCTCGGCCGGTTTATACCGGAATTCGATAAGCTCACCTGCATGGTGCAGCACGAGTTCTACCACCGGTACACGGCCGACGTGCACGTGCTGAACACGATCCGCGAGCTCGACCGCATCTTCACCCAGGCCGAGCCCATCACCCTCAAGTACCGCGAGGCCCTGCACGAGACCGCCGACCCGGATCTGCTCTACCTCATCCTGCTCCTGCACGACATCGGCAAGGCCGAGGGCATCCAAGGCCACGCCGAGAGCGGCGTCCGCATCGCCGGCCCGATCATGGATCGCCAGAAGATCCCGCCGCGGATGAAAAAGGTCGTGTCCTTCGTCATCAAAAATCATCTCATCATGGCACGATTCTGGCAGAAGCGTGACGTTGATGACCCCCAGACCGCCGCCGCCTTTGCCGAGATCGTCGAGGATGACGAACAGCTCCGCTATCTCTACGTCCACACCTTCTGCGACGCCCGCGGCACCGCGTCGAGCCTGTGGAACAGCTACAAGGACACCCTCCACACCAGCCTTTTCCGCTCCACCCTCGAGCGCTTGAAACTTGGCGAAGCCGTCCACGCCAGCTATCAGGAAAGGAAGCTCATGATCCAACAGGAACTCATCGCGCAGACCATCCCCGGCATCAGCACCGAGGAGATCACCGCCCACTTCGGCCTCCTGCCCGAACGCTACTTCGTCCACACCGACGCCACCGAGATCTCCCTGCACATCTCGATGGTCAACCGGCTCCTGAAGTCCATCTCCACCGCGGACTCCGTCGGCTCGCTCAAGCCCGTCATTGACTGGAAGGACGACCTCAACCGCTCCCTCACGATCGTCAACGTCGTCACCTGGGACCGCGCCGGCCTCTTCTACAAGCTCGCCGGCGCCTTCAGCGTCGCCGGTCTCTCCATCCTCGGCGCCAAGGTCATCTCCCGCTCCGACCACATCGCCATCGACACCTTCTACGTCGTCGAGCCCGGCCGCGGTGTCGTCCAGAGCGCCAACGCCCAGGAGATCTTCGCCAAGACGATCGAGTCCGCCCTCGTCACCAACCGCGACCTCTACCCCGAGATCCTCACGCAGGCCAAGAAGTACACCAGCCGCTACGCCCCCAGCGCCAGCGCCGGCCCGCACACGTCGTTCCCGCCCACGGTCGAGGTCTACCACGAGCTCTCGATGGAGCGCACGATCGTCGACATCCAGGCCCGCGACCAGATCGGCCTCCTCTACCGGCTGGCCAAGACCATCTCCGACCAGGGGTTCGACATCACCTTCGCCCGCATCGGCACCGAGCGCGGCGTCGCCCTCGACACCTTCTACATCGAAAGCTCCGACCCCGCCCGCCCCGCCGACACGGCGCGCCTGCACACGCTGCGCGACACGCTGGCCGAGGTGATCAAGCCGGCCGAACCGGCGCCGGAAGCGAAATAATGCCGGGTTGGGGATGCCGGGGACCGGATAGGCCGGAGAATTTCTGGCCAACGGCGTCGTATCGCTCATAACTGCCGGCCGTGGCCCAATCCTCGGCGAAAACTCGCTCCTCTCCGATCTCCGACTCGCTCTACGCGATCGCCACGCTCGCGACCCGCGATCTTGCGGCCTCCGCTGCCGCCCGGGAGGCGCTTGCGGTCATGGCCAAGGCGGTCGGGGCGACCAGCGGTGCCCTGCTGCTGTTCAATCCCGACACGAACCGACTGGAGATCGAGGCGAGCCACGCCCTCGCGGATGCGGACGGCCTGACCTTCGAACTCGGCCAGGGCCTGCCCGGCTGGGTCGCCCTGCACGCCCAGCCCGTCCTGGTCGCCGATGTGACCACCGACGCCCGCTACCGGGCCGTGCATGACCGCGTGAAATGCCAGATGGCGGTCCCACTTTCCGCCGACGAGCAGGTCCTCGGCGTCGTCTTCTTCGATCACCACCGGAAAAACGGGTTCACGCCCACCGATCTCGGCCAGCTCGTCGCCCTCACCGACGAAACCGCCCGCACCCTCCGCCGCCTCTGGCTCCTCGAGCACCTGCAGGGCAAGGCCCGCCAGCTTGAGACACTCATCACCACCGGCCAGGCACTCGTCGCCAAGTTCGAGCCGCAGGAACTCTTCGACACGATCGCGCGCGACGCGCGCCTGATGCTCGGCGCCGAGACCGCCACCCTGCTCCTGCAGGATCCGGCCCGCGGAGCCCTCCGCTGCGTCTCGCTGAACGCCCTTCGTCCGATGACCGCACCCGCGGGTGACCTCGCGGTCGCGAGCTGCCTTGCCGGTGCCACGCTCAATACCCGCCGACAGACCGAGTTCGCCGACGTCCAGTCACCCGAGTTCCGCGGCCTCGCCGACCTGCCGGTCGACCCCGGCCTGCATTCCGTCCTCATCACGCCGCTCATCTACGAGCAGGAGACCCTCGGCGCCCTCGCCGTCTACAGCGGTCGGGTGCACCGGTTCGACAACGATGCCAAGCGCCTCGCCGCCGCCCTCGCCAGCCTCGGCGCCGTTGCCCTGCAGAACACCCGGTTGTACGCCCGCGTCTTCCGCAGCGAGGAGACACTCCGCAAGAGCGAGCAGCTCACGACGCTCGGCCTGCTCGCCGCCGAGATCGCCCACGAGATCCGCAATCCGCTCACCGTGCTCAAGCTCCTGCACGGCGGACTCGGCCTGGACTTCCCGCCCGACGATCCCCGCCGCACCGACCTGCGCATCATCGGCGAGAAGCTCGATCAGCTCGAGGGCATCGTCACCCGCGTCCTCCAGTTCGGCAAGGCGCCCCAAAGCCTCCACTCGCGCTGGTCGCTCGCCGAGATCGTCAGCGACACCCTGCTCCTGGTGCGCCTCAAGCTCGCACAGGCCAAGGTCCAGGTCCGCTACGACCCGCCCGCCCGCGCCCCGCTGGTC
>CAZGJB010000308.1:0-4101 GCA_964526145.1 uncultured Opitutaceae bacterium | reverse complement strand
GCGTCCTCAGTGTCGACTGGACCAACGACCTCGCCGTGGTCCGCCGCAACCTCCCGGCCAACGTCGCCGTGCAGGGCAACCTCGACCCGGTGCTCATGTGCACCACGCCCGCGATCGTCCGCCAGGAGGCGGGGCGGCTGCTTGAATCCATGCGCGGCACCGCCGGGCACATCTTCAACCTCGGCCACGGCATCACCCCCCAGGCTCGCCTCGAATGCATGGAGGCTCTCGTCGACACCGTCACCGGCTGGCGGTGAGCGCCGCGCGAATCAGCGCAAGAAATGCGCAGACGGAACCGGCACCCAGCCCTATACTGTCCCCGCTGTGAATCCTAGCCCCGTTCGCTCGATCGCCATCATTGGTGCCGGTATCACCGGCCTGACCGCCGCCTTCCGCCTGCACCAGCGCGGATTTGCCGTGCAGGTCTTTGAACAGGCGGCGTACCCGGGCGGCTCCATCCGCACCATCCACGAGGCGGGCTACCTCATCGAAGGCGGCCCCAACACCTTGATGCTCGGCTCGACGGAAGCGAAGCAGCTGATCCGCGACGTCGGCCTCGAGCCATCCCTGCAGGTTGCCAACACCGTGGCGAAGAAGCGCTTCATCGTGCGCGACGGTCGCTTCATGCCGGTGCCGATGGGTCCGGGTTCGTTCTTCACCACCAAGCTGTTCTCGGCGCGGACCAAGGCCGCGATCTTCGGCGAGCTGTTTGCCCGTCGTCGCGAGCGCACCGAAGACGTGAGCCTGGCGACGCTGGTGGCCGAGCACTTCACGCCGGAGCTGGTGGACTACGCCCTCAATCCCCTCATCGCCGGCATCTACGCCGGCGACCCGGCGCTGCTCTCGGTGCGGCATGCCTTCCCGACCCTTCTCGAGGCGGAGCGCTCCCACGGCTCGCTCCTGCGCGGCCTGATCGCCGGCGCCAAGGCCCGGAAGGCCCGGGGCGAGACGCGCGCGCAACTCGTCTCCTTCCCCGACGGCCTGCAGGCCCTGCCAAACGCCCTCGCCGCGAAACTGCCGCCTGAGGCCGTGCATTACGGCGCCGTGGTCGAAGCGGTGATCCCCGGGCCGAAGCATCGGCTGGTGTGGACCCGCTATGGCCAGACCGCCGAGGCCGAGTTCGACGACGTCATCCTCGCCATCCCCGCCAGCGCGCTGGCGCACCTTGGCATCGGTGCCAATCGCGAGCGCCCGCTCGCCGAACTCGACCAGGCGCTGCAGCCGCCGGTGTCGTCGCTCTTCCTGGGCTACCGGCGCGAACAGGTCGGGCATCCGCTCGATGGCTTCGGCGGACTCGTGCCGGCGATCGAGCGTCGCTCGGTGCTCGGCATTCTCTTCTCGTCCACGCTCTTCCCCGGTCGCGCGCCGACCGGCCATGTCGGCCTGACCGTTTTCGCCGGCGGCATGCGCCAGCCCGAGCTCGCGCGTCTCGACACCGATGCGCTGCTCGCCCAGATCGCGCGCGACCTGCACGACCTTGTGGGCGTCAGCACCCCGCCGCTGTTTGTGCGCCACAGCTACTGGCCGCGGGCGATCCCGCAGTACACCCTCGGTTACGAGCGCTTCCTCGGAGTCATCGAACGCCTCGAACAGGCAGTGCGCGGGCTGCACGTGGGCGGAAACGTCCGCGACGGCATTTCCCTGCAGGACTGCATCAAGGCCGGCGAACGGCTGGCGCGACGCATCGCGGAAGCGTGATTCGGCGGGGACGATCCCCCGTTGCCCTCGCCTCTTGACTACCCCCTCCGCTCCGGTAGCCTCCCGCACTTTTGCTGAGATGGCTACCGACCTGAAAGACACTCTCCTGCTCCCCAAAACCGATTTCCCGATGCGGGCAAATCTGGTCCAACGCGAGCCGGCGCGCATCGCGCACTGGGAGAAACTCGGTCTTTACGCCCGCATCCAGGAGCGCCGGGCCGGCGCCCCGGCCTTCGTCCTCCACGACGGCCCGCCCTTCACCAACGGCGACGTGCACATCGGCACGGCGTTGAACAAGACGCTGAAGGACATGGTGAACCGCTACAAGTCGATGCGCGGTTTCCGCACCCCCTACGTGCCCGGCTGGGACTGCCACGGCCTGCCCATCGAGCAAAAGGTCTCCCGCGAGGTCCAGGAGCAGAAGCTCACCCTGAGCACCGGCGAACTGCGCGCCCGCTGCGACGCCTTTGCCGAGACCTGGATCGAACGCCAGACGACCCAGTTCAAGCGAGTCGGCGTCCTCGCCGACTGGAAAAACGAGTACAAGACCAAGGCCCCCGCCTTCGAGGCCGACGTCCTCCGCACCTTCGCCGCCTTTGTCGAACAGGGCCTCGTCTATCGCTCCAAGAAGCCGGTTTACTGGAGCATCCCCTTCGAGACCGCCCTCGCCGAGGCCGAGATCGAGTACCAGCCGCACGTCAGCCCCTCGATCTGGGTGAAGTTCCCGGTCCCGGCCGCCGAGGCCGCCAAGTTCGGCCTGCCCACCGACAAGCCCCTTTTCGTCGTCATCTGGACGACCACACCCTGGACGATCCCCGCCAATCTCGCGATCGCCGTCCACCCGGAGGTCGAGTACGCCGTCGCCGACCTTGGCGCCGAGCGCATTGTCGTCGCCTCGGCCTTGCTCGGCTCGGTCGCCACCGCGGCCAAGCTCGAGACCCAGCCGTCGGTGGTGAAGACCATCCGCGGCGACGCCCTCGAGCAGCTCCAGCCGCGCCACCCCTTCATCGATCGCGCCGCCCCAGTCGTGCTCGCCGAGTACGTCACCACCGAGAGCGGCACGGGCTGCGTGCACACAGCTCCTGGGCACGGCGCGGAGGACTACCAGACCGGACTCAAGTACAAGCTCCCGATCTACTGCCCGGTCGGTGACGACGGCCGATACCTTGACGACGGCCAGATCCCGGCCGACCTCGTCGGCCTCACCTGCCTCGAGAGCGTCGAGGACCTGAAGGCCAAGAAAACTTCGCCCGCCAACATCGCGGTGCTCCGCAAGCTCGACGCCGCCGGCGCCCTGCTGGCCAAGCAGCGTTACGAGCATAGCTACCCGCATTGCTGGCGCTCGAAGACGCCGATCATCTTCCGCGCGGTCGACCAATGGTTCGTCTCGCTCGACAAGGCCGGTCACCGGCAGGTCGCGCTGAACGAGATCGCCAAGATCGCATCGGTCCAGGGCTGGATCCCGGCCTGGGGCGAAGCACGCATCCGCGGTGCAGTCGAGTCACGTCCCGACTGGTGCATCAGCCGCCAGCGCTCCTGGGGCGTGCCGATCATCGCTTTCTACGGTCCGGACAAGCAGGCCTGCATCGATGCCGGCGTGATCCGCGCCGTGGCCGACAAGATCGCCACCCGCGGCACCAACTTCTGGTACGATTCCACCGCCGCCCAGATCCTCGAAGGCGTGACGCTGCCGGCCGGCTGGCCCGCGGCGGCCAACCTTACCTGCGGCCGCGACACCCTCGACGTCTGGATCGACTCCGGCTCCACCCAGGCCGCCGTGCTCAAGCGCGGCCAGGGCGGCACCCACTGGCCGGCCGACCTCTACCTCGAGGGCAGCGACCAGCACCGCGGCTGGTTCCAGTCCTCGCTCTGGTGCAGCGTCATCGCCTTCGGCGGTGCGCCGTACAAGGCCGTCCTCACCCACGGCTTCATCGTCGACAAGAACCGCCAGAAGATCTCCAAGAGCTCGACCTACCAGAAGCCGCAGACGGCCGACGCCTACATCGCCCAGCACGGGGCCGACGTCATCCGCCTCTGGATCGCGTCCCAGGACTTCCGCGACGACATCCCGGTCGACGACGAGATCCTCAAGAACGTCGGCGAGGCGTACCGTCTTTTCCGCAACACCTTCCGGTTCCAGCTCTCGAATCTGTTCGATTTCAAGGCGGACGCGCATGCCGTGGCGGCGTCCGACATGGACGCGCTGGATCGCTGGGCGCTGCATCAGACTGCCGTGCTCATCGACGAGTGCACCAAGGCCTACGAGGCCTACGAGTTCCATCGCGTCTACCAGCTCTGCAACCAGTTCTGCTCGGTCACGCTCTCGGTTTTTTACAACGATATGGTGAAGTACGTGATCTACACCCTCGGCACCAACCACCCCCTGCGCCGGTCGTCGCAGAC
>CAZGJB010000307.1:0-4108 GCA_964526145.1 uncultured Opitutaceae bacterium | reverse complement strand
GCCCGCGAGGGTCAGCCGGGTCATGATGAAATCGAGGAACTGGGCCGTCGGCTCACCCGGACGGACACCGGGGATGTAGCCGCCATATTTCTTCAGGTCATCGGCGATCTGGATCGGCTTGAACATCACGGAAACCCAGAAGTAGCTGAAGAACAGGATCAGGGAGGTGTAGATCGCGTAGTAGGTCCAGTGTCCGCGCAGGAGATTGTCGGCGAACTCGACCAGGAACTTGATGTTAAAGGCCGCGCCGATCTGGGAGAAGATCTGCTGCGGGAAGAGCAGGATCGCGCTGGCGAAGATCACGGGCATGACGCCCGAGTAGTTGACCTTGAGCGGCAGGAAGGAGCTCTGGCCGCCCATGACCTTGTTGCCCACGACGCGCTTGGCGTACTGCACGGGGATCTTCCGCTGCCCCTGCACCACCATGATGATGCCCATGGTGACGAGGATGAACAGGAGGCCCATGACGATGCCCTGCGGCAGGCCGAGGCGGGCGACGCCCACGGGAGCGAAGAAAAGCTGGTAGGTAGCGGCGGCGGCGCCGGGGATGTCGGCCAGGATGCCGACGGTGATCAGGAGCGAGACGCCGTTGCCGATGCCGCGCTGCGTGATCTGCTCGCCCAGCCACATCAGGAGCATCGTGCCAGCCGTCATGAAGACGACGGAGGTGATGAGGAAGCTCACCTTGCCGGTGATGACGATGTTGCCGTAAAGGTTGATGTCGTAGCCCGGGAAGAGGCGGCCGGGGTTCTCGAGGGCGAGGATCAGGAGCGTGCCCTGGATGAGACAGATGAGGACCGTCGCGTAGCGCGTGTACTGCGTGAGCTTCTGGCGACCAACGTCACCCTCCTGCTGGAGGCGGCTGAGAGCTGGCACCACCGCGGTCATCAGCTGGAAGATGATGGACGCGCTGATGTAGGGCATGATGCCCAGCGCGCCGATGGCGCCCTTAACGAGGGCGCCGCCGGTGAACATGTTGTAGAGACCGACCAGGGCGCCCGAGCCCGCCGCCGTCTGATCCGCGAAGAACTGCTGCAGCGGATGCGGGTCGATGCCCGGCAGCGGGATGTGCGCCGCCACGCGCGCGACGAACAGCAGGGACAGCGTGTAGAAGATGCGCGAGCGGAGCTCGGGAATCTTCAGGGAGTTCGTGAAGGCGGAAAACACGGCGAGGGATTTACGATTTAGGATTTACGAATTACGATTTCAGAATCCGGTCCCGGGTGTCTTGGCACTCGTAAATCGTAACTCTGAAATCGTAAATGGCCCCGGTCTTCAGGCCGTGATGGCCTGGCCGCCGGCTTTCTCGATCTTGGCCTTCGCGGAGGCCGTGAACTTGGCCGCGGTGACCTTGAGGGCGCGGTTGAGTTCGCCGTCGCCGAGGATCTTGACGGTCTTCTCGCCGCCACGGATCAGGCCGGCGGCGGCGAGCGTCGCGGCATTGACCTCGGTGACCGCAGCGTCGAGGGCGGCGAGTTCGCCGACGTTGACGACCGGGAGCTCGGTGCGGAATTCGTAGTTGTTGAAGCCACGCTGCGGGAGCTTGCGGTAGAGCGGCATCTGGCCGCCCTCGAAACCGGGGCGGATGCTGCCGCCGGAGCGGGCCGTCTGGCCCTTGCCGCCGCGACCGGAGGTCTTGCCGTGGCCGCCGCCTTCGCCGCAGCCTACGCGCTTCTTGCGGTGCACGGCACCGGGGACGTTCTTAAGTTCGTGAAGTTTCATGGATGTTTCCTCGGATTGGGCGCCCCACCCTGCCACTGGCAGGATCGGACTCGGATGAAGGTGTGACGGATCAGGCGGACTGGCGCGTGGCCGCGAAATCGGCCGCGAGGCGCAGCTTCTGGAGGCCCGCCAGGGTGGCATGCACCACGGCGATGTGGTTCTTGGAACCCATCGACTTGGTGAGCACGTTCTTGACGCCGGCCGCCTCGAGCACGGCGCGCACGCCGCCGCCGGCGATGAGGCCGGTGCCGGTCGTGGCCGGACGCAGGAGGACGCGACCGCCGTCGTATTCACCCAGGACCTCGTGCGGGATCGTGTCGCCCTTGAGCTTCACGCTGACGAGATGCTTGTGGGCGTTGGCGGTGCCCTTCTTGATGGCGTCGGGGACCTCATTGGCCTTGCCGTAGCCGATGCCGACCTTGCCCTTGCCGTCGCCGACGACGGCGAGAGCGGAGAAGCTGAAACGGCGACCGCCCTTAACGACCTTGGCGCAACGGTTGATGAAGACGACCTTCTCGATCATCGTCGGACCGTCGGACGGCTCGGAGTTGCGGTTGCGGTCGTCGCGGCGGGGGCCGCGGTTGAAGTCACGGCGGGCCGGACGCGGGGCGCGCTGTTCGGTCGCCGGAGCGGGTGCGGGCGTCGTCTCGGGGGCGGGAGTGGAGGGAGTGGTGTCGGTGCTCATGGGCGATGACTTAGAATGCGAGGCCGCCTTCGCGGGCCGCTTCAGCGAACTGTTTGACTTTGCCGTGGTAGCGGGCGCCGCTGCGGTCGAAGACCACGGCGGTGATACCGGCGGCCTTGGCCTTGGCGGCGAAGGCAACCCCGAGTTCCTTGGCGCCCGCCAGGTTGGCGGCGAGCTTCTTGGAGCGGAGACCGGCGTCGAGACTCGAGAGGAAGACCAGCGTGGTGCCGGTCTCGTCGTTCACGGCCTGCGCGTAGATATGCTTGGTGCTGAACTTGACGCAGAGACGCGGGCGCGCGGCGGTGCCGGTGACCTTCTTGCGGATTCTCCAGCGGCGCTTCTGCAGGAGCTTGGCTTTGTAAATGGTGTTCATGGGTGGACCCAGGTGATGGAGGGTTGCGGTTGGCGTTAGGCGACGGTCTTGCCTTCCTTGCGGCGGACGCGCTCGCCCACGATGCGGACGCCCTTGCCCTTGTAGGGCTCCGGCGGGTAGTAGCCGCGGATCTCGGCGGTGACGGCACCGACGAGCTGCTTGTCCGCGCCCTCGACCTTGAGCTTGGTCTGGTCGGTGACGGTGATCTTGATGCCCTCGGGGATGTCCATCAGGATCGGGTGCGAGTAGCCCAGCGCGAGGTCGAGCTGCTTTCCCTTGAGGTTGGCCTTGAAGCCGACGCCCTGAATTTCGAGCTCCTTGACGTAGCCTTCGCTGACGCCCTTGACCATGCCGGCGATGACCGAGCGGACGGTGCCGTACATCGCCTTGGCGAAGCGGCTGTCGTCCTTGGTGGGCGATACGACGACCTTCTTGTCGGTCACGGCGATGTTGACGACGGGAGCGAAGGTCTTGGCGACCTTGCCCTTGGGGCCCTCGACGCGGACGGTGTGGTCCTTCACTTCGACCTTCACCTTGTCGGGGATAAGAACGGGTTGTTTACCAATGCGGCTCATGGTGGTGGCTCCTTACCAGACGTTGCAGACGAGTTCGCCACCCGCCTTGTTGCGGCGGCAGTCCTGGTCCTTCATGAGACCCTTGGACGTGGAGAGAATGGAAATGCCGAGGCCGTTGAGAACGCGCGGAATCTCGGTGTAGCGGTAATAAAGGCGGCGGCCCGGGGTGGACACGCGATCGATGCCCGTGATGACAGGGGCGCCGTCGACGTACTTCATCTTCACGACGAGGGTCTTGTGGCCCTGCTCGTCCTTGCCGTCGGCGTAGTCGGAGACATAGCCCTCGGCCTTGAGGATGGCGGCGATGGCCTCCTTGAGTTTGGAATGCGGGCTGACGCACTCGGCGAGACGCGCCTTGGACGCATTGCGCAGGCGGGTCAGGAAATCACTGATGGGATCGGTCATGGTGGATGTTGTTTGGGCTGGGGCGGGTCATATCCGACGCACCTTGCGGCGCGAAAACTCCCGCCGGAAATGAGTTTACCAGGAGGACTTGGTGACGCCCGGGATCTTGCCGGCGAGGGCGAGTTCGCGGAACTGGATACGGGACACGCCGAACTTGCGGATGTAGGCGCGCGGACGGCCGCTCATGGAGCAGCGGTTCTTGATGCGCACGGCGGAGGAGTCGCGGGGCAGCTTGGCCAGTTTCTTCTGCGCGGCGAAGAACTCCGCGTCGGTGGTCGCCGGGTTGGCGAGGATGGCCTTCAGCTCGGCGCGCTTGGCCTGGAATTTCTCCACGAGGAGCACGCGCTT
>CAZGJB010000306.1:0-4155 GCA_964526145.1 uncultured Opitutaceae bacterium | reverse complement strand
CCTTCCTGCCCGATCCGCTCCCGGCTGATCTGACCCAGGTAGCGGGCGTTGACCTTAACCGCCCTGGCCGTGCGCGTTTCAATCTGGAAGTCGAAGCGCGAAGCGAAGCGGGCGGCCCGGAGCATGCGCAGCGGATCGTCACCGAACGAGATCCGCGGGTCGGCGGGGGTGCGCAGCACACCGGCGATCAGGTCCTCCACGCCACCGGTCGGGTCGACCAGCTTCACCGCCGGCACGAGCAGCTCCATCGAGTTGATGGGGAACTTGACCGGGTCCATGTGCCACTCGACGTACGGGGCAAACGGGGCCGAGGCCGCGCGGAGGAATCTGTCCCAGGCGTCAGTCCAGCCCATCCGCTCGACAAAGGGCACGATCTGCTGGGCCCAGACTCGTTGGAGCACCATCCCGCCCACGCTGACCCCGGAGCCGAAGATCACCGAGGCATAGGCTCCCGCCGTGTTGCCGAACCGGCTGTAGAGCCCGAAGATCATCACCGGCCCTGCGCCGCCCAGCCACACCCCCGCCATGATGGTCGTGAACATCCGGATGTAGTCCAGCTGCACGAAATAGAGGGAGAACAGGAAGAAGAAGACCGCCACGCCGACCGAGGACATCCGCAGCCACCGCACATGCTGCTGGGGCGTCAGCGGCTTCTTTTGGAGGGGCAGGATGATATCCTGCATGATCACGGTCGAGCTGTTGAACATCCGCGAGGCATCGGTCGAGATCATCAGCATGACCATCAGCAGGCAGAAGAGCCCGGTCAGGCCGATCGGCAGCAGTTCGCGGAAGCTGACCGCCAGCATCATCTGGTGATATTTGGTGCGGAACTTCTGGAAGATGAAATTGGCTTCGCCGTCGTTTCCGAGGGTCTGGCTGACGGTGTCGAGGTAGAGCGTGTCGAGGTTGGCCTTCTGCGACAGGGGCTGGTCGGTGCCGATGTGGTGGTTCTGCTCGGGCAGCGCGGCGAGGTTGGCCGTCAGCCGGGCCTTCATCGCCGGGTCCTGGACGACCTCGTCGACCACCTTGGCGGAAAGCTCCTGCCGGATGTTTCGGGCCTGGGTGGCGAAGTGCTGGTGCGACAGGACGGTGATGACGGCGATGGCCACCATGGTGCACATCACCATCGCGAACCCGTTGCGCCAGGAGCCGAGGATGCCGGCCATCTTCTGCTCGTGCGGGGTGCGCCCGGAGCCGGTGCTGTCGGCGCCGAACCAGCTCGCACGGTTGAGGATCCGCCACAGCACGGTCACGGCCAGGGCGAAGAGATTGAAGTCGCGCAGCTGCTCGATGTCGAAGGGGTTGAGGAAGCTCTGCCCGGGCGCCCGGTCGAGCAGGGTGGGGGCGATCTCGTCGTGCCACGAGAACGTCGTCAGCACGAAGACCGTGACGATCACGAAGATCGGGTAGCTCATCAGGCCTTGGATGCAGTCGGTGATGAGCAGGGAGACCCGGCCCCCGGTCCACATCACGATCACCGCCATGAGCAGGCCGATCGCCATGACGATGCCGAACAGCGGCAGGGTGAACCCGCCGATCTGCAGGCGGTGGGGCAGGCCGAGGAAATAGATGAAGAAATTCGCCGCCACCGCCGGCCCGATGCCATTGGCGAGCGTCTCCGCGGTCGCACGCAGGACCGACGCGAAGGCGCGGAACGACCGGCTGTAGCGCATTTCCAGGAACTGGCCCATGGACAGGGCCTTGGTCTCGCGGTACCGGTACGTGCAGTAGCCGGTCAGCGCCATGACGATCGACAGCGGCGCGACGAGGTACTCCCAGAACGACAGCGCGTAGCCGGTCTGGTAGTTCACCTCCACCATCATCACCAGCGTGTAGAGCCCAAGCCCGCCCTCGAGGTCGCCGACGCTGATCACATACCGGCCGGCCACCCGGCCGGCGGCCAGAAAGTCAGCAACCCCGCGCGCGTACCGGCGCACGTAAAACGCCAGCCACAGGACGAAGCCCACCGGGATGACCGTGATGCACCAGTCAATCCAATGCACGGTCGGCCTCCTTTCCGGGCGCGAGGACGCGGCTGGGTGGGCGAGGCAGTTCCGGCGGGACTGGTTTCGGGGACATGCGCTTCAAGCCACTATCAGGGGCAAGACACGGCGACCTTGGGTTTGGATGGGGCAAGGAAGCACGGAGATCGCAGGCTTGGCCATCCCGGATGTCACGCGACGACGCATAACAGCGGGGCCGGCTGGGGCGATTAACTGACCTGATTTGGGGGATCCCTCCATTTCCCGGGGAGCGTCCGGGTCGCTGGTTTTGATTTATCAGGGCTTGTCGCGCGTGGGGCCATTTGTCTGAGTTCAAATACAAATGAAGAAAGCACTCATCACCGGCATCACCGGTCAGGATGGTTCCTATCTGGCCGAGTTGCTGCTCGCCAAGGGTTATGAGGTGCACGGCGTCATCCGCCGCGCCTCGACCTTCAACACCGCCCGCATCGATCACCTTTACCGCGACCCGCACGTCAATGGCGTGCACCTGTTCCTCCATTACGGCGACCTCGCCGACTCGGTGCAGATGGTGAAGCTGCTCTACGAGCTCCAGCCCGACGAGATCTACAACCTCGGCGCGCAGTCCCATGTGCGCGTGTCCTTCGACATCCCGGAATACACGGGCGACGTCGACGGCCTCGGCGCGCAGCGCATCCTCGAAGCCATCCGTGAGGCCGGGCTCGTGAAGAAGTGCCGGTTCTACCAGGCCTCTTCCTCCGAGATGTTCGGCAAGGTCCAGGAGGTCCCGCAGGTCGAGACCACGCCGTTCTGGCCGCGGTCGCCCTACGGCTGCGCCAAGGTGTACGCCTACTGGCTCACGGTGAACTACCGCGAGAGCTACAATCTCCATGCCTCCAACGGCATCCTCTTCAACCACGAGAGCCCGCGCCGCGGCGAGACCTTCGTCACCCGCAAGATCACCCGCGCCGCGACGCGCATCAAGATGGGCCTCCAGGACGCGCTCTACATGGGCAACCTCGACGCCAAGCGCGACTGGGGATACGCCAAGGAATACGTCGAGATGATGTGGGTCATGCTTCAGCAGGACAAACCCGACGACTACGTGGTCGCCACCAACGAGACCCACTCCGTGAAGGAGTTCATCGAGGAGACTTTCGGCCTGCTCGATCTCGATTGGCGGAAATACGTCAGGCACGACGCCCGCTACGAGCGCCCGGCCGAGGTCGAACTCCTCATCGGCAACCCGGCCAAGGCCAAGAAGCAGCTCGGCTGGGAACCCAAGGTGAAGTTCAAGGAACTCGTGAAGATCATGACCGACGCGGACCTCGAGTTGGCCAAACGCGAGGCCCAGATCGCCAACCTGCCGAAGCCGTGAGGCGCGCCCCTTGAAGCTATTCATCGCAGGGCATAACGGGATGGTCGGCGGGGCGCTGGTGCGGCGGTTCCGCGCCGAGGCTGGCGTTCAACTGGTGTTGCGCAGCCGGCGCGAACTCGACCTGACCGATCAGGCGGCGATCAACGCGTTCTATTCCGCTGAGAAACCCGACGTCGCCATCATCGCGGCGGCCAAGGTCGGCGGCATTCACGCCAACAACACCTACCCGGCGGACTTCATCTACGCGAACCTCATCATGGCGGCGAATTGCATCCACGGGGCTTACGCCGCCGGGGTGCCGCGCCTGCTCTTCCTCGGCAGCTCCTGCATCTACCCGAAGCACGCGCCGCAGCCGATGCCCGAGGACTGCCTGCTGACGGGTCCGCTTGAGCCCACCAACGAGGCCTACGCCATCGCGAAAATTGCCGGCTTGAAACTCTGCGAGTTCTACCGGCGGCAACATGGCGTCTGCTATCACTCCGCGATGCCCACGAACCTCTACGGCCCGGGCGACAACTACCACCCCCAGAACTCCCACGTCCTGCCGGCGCTCATCCGCAAGTTCCACGAGGCCAAGGTCGGCGGCCGCCCCGAGGTCGTGGCCTGGGGCACCGGTTCGCCGCGGCGCGAGTTCCTGCACGTCGACGACCTCGCCGACGCCTGCGCCTTTTTGCTCCGCCTGCCGAACCCGCCCGACCTCATCAACGTGGGCACCGGCACCGACGTGACCATCCGCGAGCTGACCGAGATCGTGGCCGCGACCGTCGGCTACACCGGCCGCATCGTCTGGGACGCCACCAAGCCCGACGGCAC
>CAZGJB010000305.1:0-4166 GCA_964526145.1 uncultured Opitutaceae bacterium | reverse complement strand
TTCAGCCAGACCCTGGCCGTCCTCCTCGAGAACGGCATCACGACCGCGGAGGCATTGCGCATGACCGAGCGCACCATCCCGAACCGTGCCCTGCAGGCGGCCTTCGGCACGGCCACGAGCCGTGTGCTCGAGGGCGAGAGCCTCTCGCAGGCGCTGGGTCGGACCGGCTGCTTCCCGCCGCTGGTCATCGACCGCCTCGCCGTCAGCGAAAGCACCGGCCATCTCGCCCCGGGCCTGCGCGGCATCGCGCAGAACTACCAGGACGAGCTCAGCCGGCAGGTCCGGGCGTTCACCCAGATCATCTCCACCGGCGTCCTCCTCGCCGCCTTCGCCTTCGTCGCCTTCATCGCCTACGCGATCGTGTCCGCGGTGTTCCAGGTCAGCACGAGCTTCAAGTTCTAGGCCGGAGCCATACAATCCGACCACAGATGCACACGGATTAGCACAGATAGCCGGAGGCATCTCGTTCCTATCTGTGGGCCTCTGCGTCCCTCCGTGGTTTCCGACTGAATCCTTGAACTCGCGTCGTCGGTCGTGCACCACCTTCACCCCATGACCAAACCGACCTGCCCTGCCTGCACGATGACCGATGTGCTCAGCCATCCCGATCACTGGGAGTGCGGCACCTGCGGACACGAGTGGCCCAAGGCAGCCGCCCCCGACGCACCGCGGATCGTGAAGGACTCCCACGGCAATGTCCTCACTGACGGAGACACCGTCGTCTTGATCAAGGATCTCAAGCTGCGCGGCTCCTCCGGCGTGCTCAAGCAAGGCACCAAGGCGAAAAACATCCGATTGGTCGACGGTGACCACGAGATCGACTGCAGGATCGATGGCACCGCCATGGCGCTCAAGGCGTGCTTCGTAAAGAAGGCCTGAGCAGGTCGCCAACTTCAAGGGTGGCTCTTGGGTGCAGCATATCGAGCGATCAGCAACTGCGTGCCGTAGGCCAACGGATAAGTGATCGGCAGACCAACCGTGAGCGTGATCAGGAGCGCCGTGCCGAGAAGGTGACCATATCCGTCGAAAAGATCCTGCCTTCCATTGACGAGGCTGCTCACGGCCGCCGCACAAAACAGCAGAGTCGACCAAATCGAGACGCCGGTGGCGATGGTCGCAAACGGCAGCCAACACTTCTTCCGGACTGCCGGAAGGACGAAGTGCCGACGGAATAGAAATGTGACCGCATAGCTGGTAGCGACACCTGCAGTGAGAAACGTCGGAACCACCCGAAGCGCTTCTTCTGAGGGCAATCCGAAGGCCGCTGAAATGCCCAGCGCGACGCACGTCCATACAGCACCAGTTCCGATGATGAATAGGTGTTTCATGGGCATTCGCTTTTCTTTGCCTAGCAGCAAATGGGCTAGATCAAACCTAACACAGGCAATTGGAGTTCCATGAGTTATCGAAGTCAGGTTTGACCCTATCCAGGGCCTCCGAACGTTCAAAGTGAGCCACGGCCGGGCGCCAGCCCGGACGTTGGCTCTGATGCCTGGTTGGGCGCTTCTTTGGAGATGCGTATTTCCAGGATAACCTTCGTATTCGTGGTTCCGAGCAACGCTGTCTTGTGCTTCTGCCAGACAAAGTCGATTTCAACGCTGCGCCCTTCTTGATACTCGTCGGCTGCTTCCCGGCGCGAGCACTCCCGCGTGAATGCTTCTTCCTTTCCGTCTTCGGTCTTAATGCGGAACTCAGGCCAATCGCGCATGCTACCCATATATACTTTGGAGATTACCCCGCGCAGCGTGTGTCGCTGGAGATCTCCGGCAGCAATCTTCGCCCACCATTCCTTCGAACCGAATAGGCCGTGCGTCTGGCGAATACCGAAATCCGTAGTCGAGAGCGTGGCTTTCTGCACGAGCTCAATATGCCTCGGATTTTCTTGGAGACGGTAGACGACGGATCATGATTCTTCGCCCAACGTCGAAGGTCAGACACGGAGGGGAGCGCAGCTCCCCGGAGTTGTCTGTGCCGCCTGGTTCGCCCTTCTTTCAGTAGGTCTGGAGGAGTGCATCGAAATACTTCCTGCCTTCGGATTCTTCAAAACTCTGGATTCTTCCCTGCCACGGAATCTTTGGATTCTCGGCCTCGCTGGTCTGCACCATAAGGAAGAAATCTTTGCCGTCGTAGTCCACTCGCCACGACCCAACCTTCGATAGTCCAGTCCAAGAGCCGAAGACCTGCTCAAAATACTCCCACTTCCAGCTCTTCTTGGTAGCTCGACTCAGCAGAAAAACCGACCGGCCGGGAATGACGCCCTTCTTTCGATCGAGCATAAAGGCTTCGTGCAAGGCCTCCGAGATTACGTCTTCGGTGCCATCACGCTCTATCTTCTCTCCGGTGCTCCGTTTCAGGCACACGATGTAGTGTCCGGCGGAGACTTCTTGGGCGTCGAGATTCCAGTCATGCATGGCTTCTTCCGCCGAGAGCGGATGTCAGTGCATCGAACGGATGTGTCTCGACCGACGGGTTCATGATTCTTCGCCTAACGTTAACGATGTGCCATGTCGGGCCACAGGCCCGACATTGGCACTGGCATCTGGTTGGGCTTCTTCATGTCTGATCGAGCATGAGCTCATAGGTCTGGCCGCCAACAACTAGACTCACGTAAGGACTCTTCCCGTCGGCCCGAAAATACTCAGCGGCGGCGCTGTCAGATGTCTCTCTGGGAATCTGCGTGAGCGAAGCAGGCTGATTTGAATCCCAGAAATACTCGCTGAGATTTTGCTTCGATAAGACGATTCTTCCCTCTGAGTCTCTCCTTTCTGCCTTCAAGTCGATGACCCATGCACTAAGGCAAATATGCCGCGTGCCACGCCCGCCATATCTGGCCCGCCCCTCGGTAAACCAGCCTCCGTCGTTACTGAGAACGTAGACCCCGTCTCCAAGTCTGTAGACATCTGGCACAAGTAACCTGCGCGAGTAATTTGTCCCAGCAAGTGTGCGATACCCGTCAACCACTGGAATCAACGGGGCGGCGGCAGCGAGAGATAAGGCACTTGCCCCTTGGACCGCTTCTCTCGTCGCACACGAGGACAGTAGGCCCATTGAAAGTAGAAGGACGGTCAACGAGATCTTCTTCATTTGCCCAACGCTCAAGATGAGCCACGGCCGCTTGGGGCCGTTGGCTCTGGCGACTGGTTCGGCGCTTTTCTTTTTGGCGACGTATCCCAAAGCGGGCGGATCATAGCAAGGATGGCTAGCACGGCTCCGGCAGAGGCTGCAACGGCGGCATAGCTCCAGAACTTCTGATCTCCAGTATGACCGGCAACGAGCTGCCTTCTTCCCACTCGCTCCCCCGGCTCACGATCAATGGTGCGATCTGCCAGGCCGAAGGCAGCAAAGAATGCGACGATAGACAGGAAAATCACGATGCCGCGATAGTCTCTTCGTTCCAGATGCATCTCTTGCCGAACGACTCAGATCAGCCACGCCCGCCGGGCGGACGAGCCGTCTCTTTTGAAATACTGGGCCATGCGGAGCGGAGATGTAATCTGCGATTCAGGTTCAATCAAGGGCGTTGCGCTGTGGATGACTGGTTCGGCTCTGATTCGATCTCTGCGAGCTTTGCCTTGGCGCGTTCGAAACCCTGCTGAGCTGCGAGCCTATAGAAACCGAGTGCTTCCTTCTTCTCTTCGGGCGTCTTCGCATCGTGCCATAATAGCTGAGCGAGATTGAACTGCCCGAGTGGATCACCGAGGTCCGCGGCTCGACGCAGCCAACGTAATGATTGATCGAACTTCATCTCCACAAACTCGTAATGATTCGCGAGCTGAAGCGCCGCTTTCGGATCTCCCTGCCCAGCTCTTCTTTCCAGGCGAGGAATATCCGAAGCGGGCACCGCCAGCGCTTGATTGAGATGTGTCAGCTGCTCTTGGTGTGCGCACGAACAACAGAGCGTTGCGAGAGCCAGTGAAACTATGGAACCTGGGAGTGGCAATGGCTGTTCCCCTCGCGCGAAACCAGTCGCGATCCGGTCAGCGGCCTGCACCGTCGCCACCACACCCTCGACGGCGCCTTCCAGAACGCCGTCCGGCGGGCCGCGTCCGCCGCCGGCATCGACAAGCGCGTCACCCCGCACACGCTGCGCCACTCCTTCGCCACCCACCTGCTCGAGGGTGGGACCGACATCCGCACCGTGCAGGATCTCCTCGGCCACCAGAGCG
>CAZGJB010000304.1:0-4174 GCA_964526145.1 uncultured Opitutaceae bacterium | reverse complement strand
GGTCTGCTGCGCCGGGAAATGGCGCCAGATGCCCATCACGAGCACGCTGGCCAGGACGAAATTCGAAAACAGCCCGAATCCGGCCGAACGAAAGAGCAGGCGGGTCAGCTCGTCATCGACTCGCCGGGTGATCGTGGGATCAGGCGCGAGGGGTGCGGGTTCGGGGCGGGCCAGCATGCCGCGGGAAGATGGCGGGTATGCACGGGCGGCGAAAGCGGAAATTTGGGCACAAAAAAGCCCACGGAAGGCCGTGGGCTCAGGGAAGGGAGACGTGGGTCGAACTCAGGCCTTCTGGACGAGGCCGGACTTGATGGCCTTGACCGAGACGAGCATGCGCTTGGTGCCGCCATTGGGCAACTTCACGCGGATCCGCTGCAGATTGGGGCGGAACTTACGCTTCGTGATGCTGGTCACGTGCGTGCCGATGCCGCCGCTTTTCTTGCTCTGACCCTTACGATTGATGGAGCTGCCCTTGACGGGGCGGCGACCGGTGATTGCACAAATTCTGGCCATGTTTTGAGAGGTTAAAGGGTTGGGAGTAAAGGGTCGGTCAGAGGCGAAGCAAGGGGAATCTTAAGCAATCTCGGTTGGCGTCCGAAGCGCATGTAAAACCTGGAATTTCTGTCCAAGATGGGCTGGGTGGAGGAGTTGCATGAGCGCGAGCTTGCGCGGGCTGAAACCGCCTGCCTCCGCGGCAATCGTGGCCTCGATGTAGGCCCCCGCCTGGCGGACGAAGAAGGATTCATGCGACGCCACCGCGGGCTCGCGGAACCCGGCGGCGGCCAACCCGTCGACCAGCCAGTCCCAACACACGTGGCAGGTCAGATCCTGCTCGCCCGGCCGGGCCAGGACATCGTTGCCCTGCGTATGGGCGTGGTAGGCCCGCACGGAGCCCGCCGGCGTGGCCTCGGCGAGTTCAGCCCACGATTTGCCGTAGTCGCACGCCAGGAACAGGCCATGCCAGGGCTGCGCCGCAATATCCCGCAGGAGCGTCACCGCCGCCAGCGGGGCATCGATGCGGTATCCCACGGGTGCATCGTTGGGCAACGCAACGGGCACATCCGTGGCGGGCAGCTCGATTTCCACCAGCGCATCGTCCTGCAACGCCACAAAGGTCTCACGCCAACCGCCGCCGGTCTGGACGAAACGACGGCACGGCTGGGCATCGAAGAGCTCGTTCGAAAACACGATGCAGTCGCCGCTCAACTCCAGCGGCTGTCCCAGCCGGATGGTCCTCGTCGCGCCAAACGGGTGGCTGCGCCCCTCCAGCAATCCCTGGCCGGGTTCCGCGCAAATCTCGACGAAGGTCGAGTGAGCCGGATCGCCGCCGGGCCGCAGGCTGCGGCACGCCGCGATCACGAGGTCCGCAAAGACCCCTCCGGACGTGGTGGCCGTGAAAAAATCCGTACCCGGACCATAACCGATGCGCTGACGGTCGCGGGAATAATAGCCCACGACGGGATGAAACAGCGCGAGATCCATGAACTGGTCGAACCGCAGGCGGCCGGCCGGACCAACGGCGGAGCGGAAGGCGCTCAGGAAATCCGCCGGACCGGCGGATGACTGGAGGGATGACGAACCCATTTACAAAGCGAAGCAGATGCACACTGTCGCCGGTATGCTCAAACGCATTCTCACGGTGGTGGTGGGCACGACTCTCGGCCTTTTGCTGGCCGCGGGCGCCCTGCGCCTGTCCCTGGCCTGGGGGTGGTGGCCCAACCGTGATCTGGACCGCGCCAGCGACGCCGTGCGTGACGTCATGAAGCTGGTGCGCGAGGAGTATGTGGATCCCAAGCTGGCGGACTACCCGCGCCTGGCCCGGGAAGCCATGCACGGCATGGTCGAGACCCTTGATCCGCACTCGGAATTTCTCGAGCAGTCCGACCTCGCCCGATTTGAGGAGGAGTTGGACGGCGAGTTCGGCGGGGTTGGCATCCAGGTCGAAGCCCGCAACGACCGGGTGGTTGTCATCGCCCCCATGGCCGGCACGCCGGCCGAGCGGGCCGGCATCCTGCGGGGCGACGAGATCGCGGCGGTCGACGGCGAGGAACTGCGCACCAGTCAGGGCATGGACACGGTGGTGGACCGCCTCCGCGGCAAGCCCGGTTCGACCGTGCGACTCGGCATCTACCGACCCGGCACGCAGAAAAAGCATGAGTTCACCCTCGTCCGCGAATTGATCAAGCAGCAGAGCGTGCGTGAGGTCAGCGTCCTCGAGGGGCGCATCGGCTATATCCAGCTCGCGGATTTCTCGGCCCAGACCGGCGAAGAGTTCCGTGCCGCGCTCGATCGCGTGCTACGCGAGGGGGTCGACAGCCTGATCCTCGATCTGCGCAACAACCCAGGCGGTCTGCTGGAGGCCGCCGTGGAGGTGGCCGAGCCGTTTTTCCGCACCGATGAGCTCATCGTCTACACCCAGGGAAATACGGCGGACCGCCGCGAGGAGTTCCGCGGCGTGCTCGACGGCGATCCCGTCTCGCTGCCCCTCGTGGTCCTGATCAATGCCGGCACAGCCAGTGCGGCCGAGGTGGTGACGGGTGCGCTCAAGGACACGGGTCGCGCCGTCATCGTGGGCGAGCGCTCGTTCGGCAAGGGCTCCGTGCAGTCCCTCTTCAAGCTGCGCAACGGCGAGGGCGTGCGTCTGACCACCGCCCATTACTATACGCCGGGAGGCACCAGCATTCATGAGAAGGGCATCGCCCCGCAGATCGAGGTCGTGATGTCGCCGGAAGAGGATCACCGGCTGCGCCTGCAGCGTAACCGGCGCGATGTCATCGATCCGAAGGAGTTCAACGAGCGTTTCGGTTTCGCCCCGATCGAGGACCGGCAGCTCCAGGCCGGCCTCGACGTGCTGCGGGCAGCCGAGGTGCTCGACCGGCGGGCGAGCGTCGTTCCGGCCGCGCCATGATCCTGGCCCTCGAGAGTTCCTGCGATGAGACGGCGGTGGCGCTGTTCGATCCGGCCCGCGGCCTCTTGGGCGAATGGCTGCATACGCAGATCGCACTGCATGAAAAGCACGGGGGCGTGGTCCCGGACCTCGCGACCCGCGAGCACGTGCGGCATTTTGGTCCGCTGCTCGACCGGGCGCGGACCGAGGCGGGGTTCGCCGAAGTCACCGAGATTGCCGTGACCAACGGCCCGGGTCTGGCGGCCTGCCTCGCGATCGGCGTGGCGGCGGCCAAGGCCCTGGCGCTGGCCCTGCGGGTGCCGGTGGCGGGAGTGAACCACCTGCGCGCGCATGTGTGGTCGCCCTTCGTCGCCCTGCATGGCGAGGCGCCGGCGGACTTTGATCAGAGGCTCGACTCGCTGCTGCCGCACCTCGCCTTGGTCGTATCGGGCGGCAACACGCTGCTGTGCGTCCTCGACCGCGAGCGCCGCATCCGCCTGCTGTCAACGACCCGCGACGATGCCGCAGGTGAGGCGCTCGACAAGGGCGCGAAGCTTCTGGGTCTCGGCTACCCGGGCGGACCGCACGTCGAGAAACTGGCGCTGGCCGGTCGGGCCGACGCGTTTGCATTCCCGCGCGGCATCGGCCGCAGGGACGAGCTCGATTTCAGTTTTTCGGGCCTGAAGACCAGCCTGCGGTACACGATCGAAAAACTCACGCCGGAGGAGGTGGTGGCGCTACGGGCCGACCTGTGCGCAAGTTACCAGGATGCGGTGCTCGACGCGCTGGTCCGCAAGGCGCGCACCGCGCTGGGCCTGCAGGCATTTGCCAGCGTCGGTCTTTCGGGTGGCGTGGCCAACAACCGCCGGTTGCGGGCGCTGCTCGAGCGGTTGGCCGGCGAGCACCGCCTGCCCTTCCTGGCCGCGCAGCCGCGCCACACGGGCGACAATGCCGGCATGATCGCCTTTGCTGCCTGGTGTGACCGTACCGGCGTGGATCGCCGCGCCGGGTGGGGGCTTGGAGTGAATCCGAGCCTGGCGGTGGATGCCGAAAATCAGGCGTAATTCCGCCGGAGGTTGCTCGGCAGGATGCCCAGTTCCTCGCGGTACTTGGCGACCGTGCGACGGGCGATGTTGAGGCCTTTTTCCTGCAGCTTGGCGACGAGTTCCTGGTCGCTCAGCGGGTGCGAACGGTCTTCAAGGGCGATCAGGTCGGCGATCATCTCCTTCACGCTGGTGTTGGAAACCGCATCGCCGCTGTCGGCCTGATAGCCGGTGGTGAAGAAAT
>CAZGJB010000303.1:0-4187 GCA_964526145.1 uncultured Opitutaceae bacterium | reverse complement strand
CTCGATCTGCAGGAGGTGCGGCGCGATCAAGAACAGCAGCACATGGACCAAGATGGTGCCCAGCAGCCCGATCTGGATCGAACGCGTGTCCGGGTCGGAGGACAGGCGCGGCGCCGGCAGGCGGCGGGAACGGGTGGCGGACGGGCTGGGAAGCTGGGTCATGGAGGCGGACGACGTGGATTCAACCCAGCAGACCCGCGCGGGTCAAAATTTGTTTCGTCGCATCGAGCGGCAGGCCCATAATATTCGAAAATGAGCCGGTTCGACCCGCCACCAGCAGGTCGCCGTGCTCCTGGATCCCGTAGCCACCGGCCTTGTCGAGGGTATGGACCTTGCCGAGGTATTCGGTGATGACGGCCTCGGTGAGCGGATGGAACGTCACCTCGCTGGTCTCGCCTCCGTCGGCGCGGTAGCCGCTGCGGTGTTGGCGCAGGGCCAGACCGGTAAAAACCGTGTGGGTGCGCCCTCCCAGGCGCCGCAGCATGGCCCGTGCCTCTCCGAGGTCGCGCGGCTTGTTCAAGGCGTGTCCGTCGAGGAAAACGGTGGTGTCGGCGCCGAGCCCCCACGCATCAGGATGCCGCGCTGCGACCCAATCGGCCTTCAGGGCGGCGTTGTGGCTCACCATCGTGCGCGGATCCGTCGTCGGGTCCTCGTGTTCCGTGATGTCGGCGACGACCACGGTGAATGGCAGGCCGAGCTGCGCGAGCAGTTCGCGCCGGCGCGGCGAGGCGGAGGCAAGGATGAGGCGGGGAGCCGGGTTCATTCTTCCCGCTCGGCGAGCACGCCCATGACGCGCCCGAGGACCCGGTGCAGTTCGATGCGGCTGAGCTGGTAATTGAAGGCGGCCTCGACGCGGTTGTCGCTGGCGGCGGCGAGCCGGTTCTGGGCCTCGACGAGTTCGCGGTTGTCGGCGACACCCTGCTGGAACCGGCGCTCGGCGAGCTGCAGTTCCTCTTCGGCCAGTTGGTAACCCTTTTCGGCGACCGTGATCTGGGCCAGCCGGGACGAGGCGTTCTGGCGGGCGAGCCGCACCTCGGCGGCGACCTGCGCCTCCAGATCCTGCACGCGCAGCTCCTGGGCGCGGCGGCGCGACAAGGCCAGGTTGGTCAACGAGGCGGTGCGGGAACTGTCGAACACGGGCATCGAGACCTCCAGGCTGCCCGACCAGACGCGGTTTTCGTTGCCGTCAAAAGCATTGCGCGTCGTGTAGCCGTAGCTGCCAAGCGCGGCGAGGGCCGGCAGGCGACCGTAGCGGGCGGCGCGCACCTCGAGCTCGTTTTGATCAAGCAGCTTGCGGGCGGCCAGGAGGTCGGAGCGTGCGGCAAAGGCCTTCTCCTCGTAGACGGCGGTGTCGGTCGCGGGCGCGATGCGCTGCAGGCGGGTGTCGGCCAGTTGCAGGGGCCGGGCGAGGTCGAGCCCGAGCAGCTGCTTGAGCCGGAGCTCGCTCTCCTGCACCACGGTGTCCTGCTGCAGCCGGGCCTGTTCGTCGATCGCCAGCTGGGCTTCGGCCCGGGTGACGTCGATCTGCGTTGCGACGCCGGCGTTGAGCTGGTTGCGGGCCAGATCAACGAGGCTGCGGGCGCGCGCGATATTGGCGTCGAGGACCTCGATGCGGCGCAGATTCCGCAACTGGGCGAAGTAGGTTTCGGCGACCGTCGCGGTGACGACTTCGCGGAGCTGCTCCTGCCCGAGCTGGGCGACCGCCACGGCATAGGTGGCGGCCTTGTAGGTGGCGATGCGGGCGGGATCGAGCAGGTCGAGCCGGCCGGTCAGTTGGGCGTCGAAGCGGCTGCTGATCCCGCCGCTGCCCGGCGCGGTCCGGTTGCGCCGCTGGGTCGCGTCGAGCGTGACCTGGGGGAGCAGACCGCTGCGTTCCCGCACGGCCGCCTCCACCGCTTGGGCCACCGATTCACGGCCGATCAGGACCTCGAGGCTCGTCTGCTCCGCTGCCGTCAGGGCCTGCTCAAGGGTCAGCACCTGCGGATCCGGGGCCGCCAGGGCAAGTGAGTGTGCTGCCAGGAAGATGCAAGGGAGCCAAAGACTGCGCATGGGAGGCCCTAACCAATCGCCCGGGACCGCCCGAGTGCAAGCCTTGCGAGTTGTCAGGACTGTGAAATCACTCCACGTTGCCCGTCCATCCCATGCGCCTCGGACTCGCCCAGCTCAACACGATCGTCGGTGACCTCGCCGGCAACCGCCGCAAGATCATCGACGCCTACACGCACCTTGTCGCCCAAGGCGCCGAGCTGGTGGTTTTTCCCGAACTCGTGGTCTGTGGGTATCCGCCGCGCGACCTGCTGCTCAAGCGGCGTTTCGTGCCCGACATCGCCGCGTCCCTGGCGGAGATCGCAGCGGCCATCGGCGAGGTGCCGGCGATCGTCGGCACCGTCGAGGTCAACCCCAAGGGTGACGGCCGCCTATTTCACAACTCCGCCGCGTTCTGCCATCGCGGCGCTGTGACCGGCCTGGCCCGGAAGTGCCTGCTGCCGACCTACGACGTGTTCGACGAGGACCGTTATTTCGAACCGGCCAGCAAGCCGACGGTGTTCACCCATGGCGGCAAGCGCATCGGCGTCACGATCTGCGAGGACATCTGGACACATCCGATGATCAACACCCGCCGCCTCTACAGCGGCCTCGATCCCGTGCGGCAGCTCGCCGGCGAGAATTGCGACGTCATGGTCAACCTCTCCGCGAGCCCGTGGTACCAGGCCAAGGGCCGGGTCCGGCAGACGCTCGTCACCGATGCCGCCCGCGTGCTCGGCTGCCCCGTCGCCTACGTCAATGCCGTCGGCGGCAACGATGAGCTCGTCTTCGACGGCCGCAGCCTCGTGGCCGACGGCACCGGCCGCATCACCGCTGGCCTGGCGGCCTTCCGCGAGGATCTGCAGGTGGTCGATACCGGCGGCCCGACCGTGCAGGTCGATCCCACCTTCGCCCAGGAGGAGATGAAGGACATCCACGACGCCCTCGTCCTCGGCCTGCGCGACTATGCCCACAAGAGCGGCTTCAAGCGGGCGCTCGTCGCCCTCTCGGGTGGCATCGACTCCGCCCTCGTCGCCGTGCTGGCCGTCGAGGCTTTCGGGGCCGCCAACGTGATCGGCGTCTCCCTGCCCTCGGCGATCTCCTCCGATCATTCCAAGGACGATGCGCGCCGCCTGGCTGAAAACCTGGGCATCCGCTTCGAGACGATCGCCATCGCCGATGCCGTCGCCGCCTGCGAAAGCGCGCTCGGCCCCGTCTTCACCGGTCTCAAGCCCGACGTCACCGAGGAGAATATCCAGGCCCGCATCCGCGGGGTCCTCATGATGGCGCTGTCGAACAAGTTCGGCTCCCTCCTCCTCACGACGGGCAACAAGAGCGAGGTCGCGGTCGGTTATTGCACCCTCTACGGCGACATGGCGGGCGGACTCGCCGTGATATCGGACGTCTTCAAGACCCAGGTCTATGCCCTGTCGCGCTGGATCAACCGCGAGCGCGAGATCATCCCGGAGAACACCATCGTCAAGGCCCCGAGCGCCGAACTCCGTCCGGGCCAGACCGACCAGGACAGCCTGCCGCCCTACGACGTGCTCGATGCGATCCTGCAGGGCTACGTCGAGGAGGGCCTGTCGCGCAAGGACCTCGTCGCGCGCGGTTTCGCCGAGGCCGTCGTCAACGATGTTGTCCGCAAGGTCGACCTCAACGAATACAAGCGCAAGCAAGCCGCCCCCGGCCTCAAGATCACGTCCCTGGCCTTCGGCGTCGGCCGCCGCATCCCCATCGTGCAGAAATACGTCAGCTGATCTTCATTCTCCTAGATTCCCAATCATGTCCTCTTCCGCCGAACTTTTCGCCCGCGCGCTCCAGCTCATGCCTGGTGGCGTCAATTCACCCGTCCGTGCGTTTCGCTCGGTCGGGGGCACGCCGTTCTTCACCAAGGCGGCCCATGGGGCGACTCTTGTCACCGCCGATGACCGTGAGCTCATCGACTTCGTCTGCACCTGGGGTCCCGCGATCCACGGGCACAACCATCCGCGCATCAAGGCCGCCATCGCCGCCGCGCTCGATGCCGGCACCTCCTTCGGCACGCCGAATCCCTACGAGGTCGAGATGGCCGAGCTGATCATCCGGTTCTTCCCGTCGATCCAGAAGGTCCGCATGTGCAACAGCGGCACCGAGGCCACGATGTCCGCGATCCGCCTCGC
>CAZGJB010000302.1:0-4192 GCA_964526145.1 uncultured Opitutaceae bacterium | reverse complement strand
CCAGCACCTTCGCGGCCAATGACGCGATCGTCAGCCGCGTCCTCACCTGGGCCAACCAGGTCGGCACCATCACCGAGACGCATCCCGACAAGGCCATGCGCGACGCCGCGCGCGACGCCGAGATGAAGCTCGAGGCCTGGCTCATCACCCTCGACTACCGCGAGGACGTCTACCGCGTCCTGCAGGCCTTCGCCGACACGAAGCCGACGCTCGACCCGCAGGAACAGCGGCTCATGGATTACGCCCTGCGCGACTACCGTCGGGCCGGCCTTAACCTGCCGGCGGCCGAGAAGAACAAGGTCGAGCAGCTGCGCAAGAAGCTGTCCGAGCTCGAGCAGCAGTTCTCCCGCAACATCAACGAGGCGCGCGCCCCGATCGACTTCACTGCCGAGGAACTCGCCGGCGTGCCGGCCAGCCTGCTCGACAGCCCCGGCGTGAAGCAGCCCGACGGCCGCTACCGCGTGCAGCCGCACATCACCTTCCACGCCGTCATCATCGGCGAGAACGCCGACAACCCCGAGACCCGCAAGCGCATGAGCCTCGCCCGCAGCCGGCTCGCGATGGAGAAGAACATCCCGGTGCTGGCCAAGATGGTCACCCTGCGCGCCGAGATCGCGGAACGTTTGGGCTACAAGAGCTGGGCCGACTACCGCATCGAGGTGCGCATGGCCGGCAGCGCCGCCACCGCGCTCAAGTTCGAGGAGGACCTCGTGGCCGGCCTGCAGCCCAAGTTCGAGGCCGAGATCGAGGCGCTCCGCGCCCTCAAGGCCCAGCACACCGGCGATGCCGGCGCCAAGCTCGAGCCCTGGGATGTCGGCTTCTACACAAACAAGCTGATGAAGGAGCGCTACGCGGTGGACGCCGAGTCCCTGCGCGTCTTCTTTCCGTACCAGGCCGCGCTCGAGGGCATGCTCAACACCTACCAGCGCATCTTCGGCCTCAAGTTCACCCGCATCGAGGCCCCGTATGCCTGGGCCGACGGCGTGCAGCTCTACATCGTGGCCGACGCCGCGAGCGGCGTGCCGATGGGCGCCTTCTACCTCGACATGTTCCCGCGCGAGGGGAAGTACAACCACTTCGCCCACTTCCGGCAGAACACGGGCCGGATGCGCCCCGACGGCAAATACGAGCTGCCGGTCTCGGTGCTCGTGTGCAACTTCCCGCCGCCGTCGGCCGACAAGCCCTCGCTGCTCTCGCACGACAACGTCGAGACGCTGTTCCACGAGTTCGGCCACGTCATGCACAACCTGATGGGTCGCGCCCGCTTCCAGAGCCAGACTTACTCGGGCGTGCCGAAGGACTTCGTCGAGGCCCCGTCGCAGATGCTGGAGAACTGGTGCTGGGACAAGGCCGTGCTCGACACCTTCGCCGCCGATTACCGCGATCCGGCCAAGAAGATCCCGGCCGAGACCATCGACGCCATGATCCGGGCTCGCGAGGCCACCGAGGGATATGGCACGCGACGCCAGCTGAGCCTCGGGCTCATCGACCTCGGGTACCACACGCTGTCGGCTGAGAATGCCTGGGTCGCGGACGTCGTGAAAATGAGCAACGACACCATCGCCCGCGTGTCCATCCCGCCGGCACCGGACACCGCCTTTGTCGCCAACTTTGGTCACCTTGCCGGCTACGATGCCGGCTACTACGGCTACCTGTGGGCGAAGGTCCTCGCCTGTGACATGGCCAGCGTCTTCAAGGCCGCGCCCGGCGGTTTCCTCGACGAAAAGGTCGGCCGTCGCCTGCGTGACGAGATCTATGGCGTGGGCAACACCCGCGATGTCGCCCAATCGGTCGAGATCTTCCTCGGCCGCCCGCGCTCGCAGGCGGCGTTTCTGGAATATGTCGGCATCACGAAGTAATCGCTGTCGTCATCAAACCGGCTCACGCGGAGACGCCGAGGCGCGGAGGAAAAATCCGCGGTTGGCTTGTCTCCGTGGCCTCAGCGGCTCCGCGTGAGGCCGTTTGCATTGCGTCGCAGTGTTGGACCGGCGATGCTGGGCGAGCGGAATGAAGCGTATGCTCACGATCATCCTCACGACGGTGGGCCTCGGCTATCTGGCGGTGTGCGCGCTGTTGTTCTTCCGGCAGCGGGCGTTGCTGTATTTTCCCGCCACGACCACCTTGGCGGATCAGCTCGCCTATGCTCCGGGCGCCGGGCTGGAGCCCTGGCTGGACGGCGCCGGCGAGCGCATCGGGTGGAAACGGGAGCCGCGCGGTGGGGCCGCACCGGAGCAGCGCTGGCTCATATTGCACGGCAATGCCGGCTTGGCCGTGCAGCGGGCGTATTGGGCTGACGCCCTCGAGCGGGTGCTGCCGGGGCGGTCGTTGGCCGTCTATATTCTCGAGTATCCCGGCTACGGCCGCCGCCCGGGCTCGCCGTCGCAGGCAACGATCACGTCTGCGGCGCTGGCGGCATTTGACCGCCTGCCGGCGGATGGACGCCGCGTATTCCTGCTGGGCGAATCGCTCGGTTGTGCGGTGGCGGCACAGGTGGCCCAAGCCCGGCCGGAGCGCGTCGGCGGCCTGGTGCTGGTGTCGCCCTTCAACCGTCTGGCCGACGTCGCGGCGCACCATTATCCGTGGCTGCCGGTGCGCGGGCTGATCCGCGATCCGTGGCGGTCCGACGAGGCGTTGCGGGATTTCCGCGGTCCGATCGCAATCATTGCCGCCGAGAAGGACAGCGTGGTGCCGGCGGATTATGCCCAGCGGCTCCACGACGGCCTGCGCGGCCACAAGGATATGCACGTGGTGGCGGGCGAGGACCACAACCTGTTCGTCTTCGACCAGCCGTGGTTTGCCAACGCCGTGCGCTTCGCGACGGCGAACTGAGGCCGGCAGGTCGGCGGCTCAGACGCTCTCGAGCAGCTTGTTCAACCGGGCCACCATGGCGGTGGCGTCGTCGAGCAGGCCGGCGGAGATGAGGGCGTTGTCGAGGAGTTGCTCGGCCACGAGCTTGGCCTTTTCGGGGTTGGCCGTGTGCATGCCGTGGAGGTGCCTCACGACGGTGTGGCGCGGGTTGATCTCCAAGTTCACGCGCAGGGGCGTCTCGGCGCTGTCCTTGTTCATGGCCTTCATCATGCGGCGCATGTGGGGGGACATGAACTTGTCGGCGTTGAGGGCGAGGACCGGTGAGTCGACCAGGCGGTCGCTGGCCTTCACCTCGGCGACGCGGTCGCCGAGGGTGTCCTTGAGCCAGGTCGCGAGGGCCTTGGTGTCGTCCTCGCTGAGGCCGCCCTCGGGCTTGGGCAGGTCGGTGAGTTTCACGTCGGCGTGGTCGGCGGCGGTGAGCTTCTTGCCGTCGAATTCGCGGACGTTGTTCATCACGTATTCGTCCACGGCCTCGTAGCAGAACAGCACCTCGAGGCTGCGGGCCCTGAAGCCTTCGAGATACGGGCCGCTTTCGATGGCGGCGCGGCTCGGGCCGACGAGGTAATAGATCTCCTTTTGGTCGGTGCCCATGCGCGAGACGTAGTCGGCGAGGGAGGTGGTCTTGCCCTTCTCGGTGAGGGAAGACTCGAAGCGGAGCAGCTTCACGAGCTGGTCCTTGTGGCCGTAGTCCATGGCGGCGCCTTCCTTGAGGAAGATGCCGAACTCGCCGTAGAATTCATTGAACCCGTCGATCCGCTTCTCGGCCTCCTCCTCGAGGAACTTCAGGAAGCGCTTCGTGATGACCTTGCTGAGCTTCTCGATGAGG
The DNA here is from genome assembly GCA_964526145.1 of uncultured Opitutaceae bacterium. GTDB lineage: Bacteria > Verrucomicrobiota > Verrucomicrobiia > Opitutales > Opitutaceae > UBA2377. The sequence continues at coordinate 498 of CAZGJB010000302.1, read as the reverse complement.
GCCTTGTCCTGCATCGTCTCGCGCGAGATGTTCAGCGGGAGGTCCTCGCTGTCGACGACGCCCTTGAGGAAGCGCAGCCATTCGGGCAGCAGGTGCTTGGGCTTGGCGTCGATCATCACCTTGCGGCAGTAGAGCGACACGCTCGGCTCGAGGCGGGCGAAGCCGAGCTTTTCGGTGTTCTCCTTCGGGACGAAGAGCAGGGCATTGATGGCCAGCGGGGCGTCGGCCGAGAAGTGCAGGCGGTAGCGCGGCTCGTCGAAGGCGTGGGCCTGGAACTTGTAGAACGCGGTGTACTCCTCGTCCTTGATCTCGTTCTTGTTGCGGAGCCAGAGGGCCTGGATCGTGTTGACGTGCTTGCCGTTGAGGTTGATCGGGAACGAGACGAAGGCGCTGTAGCGCTCGAGGATCTCCTTCACCTTCCAGTCGGTGGCGAAGTCGCTGGCATCGTCCTTCAGCGTGATGACGATCTTGGTGCCGCGGCGGTCGCCCTCGCTCTCC
>CAZGJB010000301.1:3514-4225 GCA_964526145.1 uncultured Opitutaceae bacterium | reverse complement strand
TCCTTCAGCTCGACGAAGGCGCCGAAGGTCGTGACCTTGGAGATCACGCCCGGGACGACGTCGCCGATGCGGAAGAAGCTGTCGATGTCGGTCCACGGATCGGTGGAGAGCTGCTTCATGCCGAGGCTGATGCGCTGCTGGTTCGGATCCACGTCGAGGACGATGGCGTCCACCTCGTCGCCCTTCTTGAGGACTTCGGACGGGTGATTGACCTTGCGGGTCCAGCTCATGTCGGAGACGTGCACCATGCCGTCGATGCCCTCTTCGAGTTCGATGAAGGCGCCGTAGGTGGTCATGTTGCGGACCTTGCCGCGGACGCGGGCGCCGATCGGGTAATTGTGGCGGACCATGTCCCACGGGTTGGGCTCGAGCTGGCGGAGGCCGAGCGAGATCTTCTGCTCTTCCTTCTGGATGCCGAGGACCACCGCATCGAGCTCCTGGCCGACCTTGAGCAGCTCGGAGGGCTTGGTGATGCGCTTCGTCCAGGACATCTCGGTGATGTGCACGAGGCCTTCGACACCGGGCTCGATCTCGACGAACGCGCCGTAGGGCACGAGGTTGACGACCTTGCCGTGGACCTTGGCGCCGACCGGGAACTTGCGGTCGATCTCGTCCCACGGGTTCTTGGTGGTCTGCTTGAGGCCGAGGGAGACGCGCTCCTTCTCACGGTTGACCTCGATGATCATCACCTGGATCTCCTCACCCTGCTTG
>CAZGJB010000301.1:0-3504 GCA_964526145.1 uncultured Opitutaceae bacterium | reverse complement strand
GATGCGGCCCCAGCTCATGTCGGTGATGTGGAGGAGGCCGTCCATGCCGTCGAGGTCGATGAACGCGCCGAAGTCGGTGATGTTCTTGACCACGCCCTTGCGGATCTGGCCGGGCTGGATGCTCTCGAGCAGGTTGCGACGCTTGGTGGCGCGCTGTTCCTCGATGAGCTCGCGGCGGGAGAGGACGACGTTCTGGCGCTCGACGTTGACCTTGAGGACCTTGAAATCGTAGGTCTGGCCGACGTACTGGTCGAGGTTCTTGGGCGGCTGCACATCGATGTGCGAGGCCGGCATGAACGCGTCGACGCCGATGGAGATGATGAGGCCGCCCTTGACCTTGGCCTTGACGCGGCCGGCGGCGACGGAGCCCTCGGGGAACTTGGTGAGGATGTTGTCCCAGTTCTTCTTCTGCTCGGCCTTGTCGTACGAGACGACGGGCGAGCCGTTCTTGTCCTCGAGCTTCTCGACGAGCACCTCGATGGTGGAGCCGATCTGGAGTTCACCGATGTCGATGAATTCGGAGGCCGGGACGAGGGCTTCGGATTTGCCACCGATGTCGACGACGACTTCGTTCTGGCGGATTTCGGTGATGGTGCCCGGGACGATGGCGCCGGCCTTCAACTTGTCGAAGGACGACTGCGCGAGCAGGTCTTGCATTACTGAACTCATGGCGGATGACCGACGAACCGAAGCCCCGCTCCAGAGACTCCAATCCACCGGGATGATCCCGCGTAAGCGGAATCGTTGGGTTGATGGTTGTACTGACGGAAGAGCCGGCGGGAGCGTCGCGGCGACGCCGGCTGAACCGATGCAAATGCCGCGAAGGGTCAGATTCGCCGTGCCCGGGGGCGGTCGGCAAGCCCTAATTTGGGCGCAGCGCAGCGCTTCATGGGCACCCCTCCCGTCGCGTCCGCAGACGATGCCCGCAGGCACCCCGAAGCCACTTCCCTGCAAACGGTTATGGCTGGGCAGCCGGCTCCTGCAGGATCTTGGTCAGGTGCTCGAAGAAGGACTCGTAAAGGCCATGGTCGCGCAAGGCGCGATTGGTGGCGCCGCCCTTGAAGTCGGCTTCGCTCTGCTCGTGGATGAGGATTGCAACCTCGGTGCTCTCGCCCTCGACGCCGTCGATGCGGATGCGGGCACTGAATTGGCGGGCGGCGCCGAAGACGGCCGTGTCACGCAGGTTGCTGCGGCCTTCGACCAGGCCCTGCGCCTGGGCTGTGCGCGTGAGGACGAAGTCCATCCGCTTGAGCGCCAGCTGGGCGGCAAAGAACACCCGCTTCTGGTCGGCCTCGAACCGGCGCGTCTGCGGCGGCACGTTGGTGAGGCTGCCGGAGAGTCCGTCGGTGACGGTCTCGCAACCGGTCAGGCCCGCCAGGATGAAACCGAGGCCACAGAGAAGGAGGAGATTTTTCATGTTCAGGAAGGTTGCTGTTGGGAAAGGCAATGCAGGGTGCCGAGACCCCAGATGATATCGTAGCAGTCGATCGGGACAATCTCCCGGCCCGGGAAGCATTCGCCGATCACGCCGAGCGCGGCAACGTCCCGCTTCGGCTGGCGGAAGGTCGGCACGAGGACGGCGCCGTTGACGATGAGGAAATTGGCGTAGCTGGCCGGCACGCGCTGCCCCGCGAAGGCAAGCGGACGCGGCAGCGGCAGCGGCACGATCTCGAAGCGGCCGCCAGCGCGGGTGCGGAAGCCCTGCAGCCGCTCGAGGTTCTCCGCGAGCGGACGGTGATTGGGGTCGCGGCGATTGGGCTCCACACAGGTGAGGATGCCATCGGGCCGGAAGAAACGCGTGATATCGTCGATGTGACCGTCGGTGTCGTCGCCGACAATGCCGTCACCCAGCCACAGGATCCGCTTCACGCCAAGATAGTCCCGCAGGTTGCGCTCGATCTGCGCCCGCGAGAGCTGCGGGTTGCGGTTGGGGTTGAGCAGGCACGATTCGGTGGTGAGGAGGTCGCCGCGTCCGTTCACGTCGAGCGAGCCGCCCTCGAGTACCATGGAATGCTCGAAACGCCGCAGTTTCAGGCGCGTCGCGATTTTCGGCGGGATGGTGTTGTCGAGGTCGTACGGTGGGTATTTGCCGCCCCAGGCGTTGTGCACCCAATCGGTGACGGCCACTTCGCCCGTGCGGTCGTTCTTGACGAAAATGGGACCATGGTCGCGGCACCAGGCGTCGTTGGTGGGATGATGGTAGAACCGAACCCGCGCCATATCGGCACCCGCAGCACGGCAGAGGCGGATCGCGCGCGGCTGCAGGGCGGCCGCAGCGTTGATGCGGACCTCTTCGAAACGGCTGATCGCGGCCACGAAGCGGGCGAAGGCGTACGGAATTGGACGAAACCGGCCAGGCCAGGTCGCGCGGTTGTGCGGCCACGAAAGCCAGACGGCGGCCTGCGGTTCCCATTCCGCCGGCATGCGAAACCCGGCGCGGACCGGAGTGCTATGCGACACGCGGGCCATGATCAGTCGCGAAATCGCCTGGTCAGATCGCCATAGGCATCGATGCGCCGGTCGCGCAGGAACGGCCAGTGCGTGCGGGTGACATCCACCTGGCCGAGATCCACGGGCACCAGCAGGACTTCCTCCTGCTGGGCACTGGCCTTGGCCAGGATCTGTCCGCTGGTGCCAGCCACGAAGCTCTGGCCCCAGAACTCGAGGCCGTCGCCGCCCACGGGACGCTCGTGGCCGATGCGATTGACCGCGGCCACATAGCAGCCGTTAGCCACGGCATGCGCGCGCTGGATGGTTTCCCAGGCCCCATGCTGGTTGGCGCCGAAGGTCTTCTTTTCGCTGGGATGCCAGCCGATGGCCGTCGGGTAGAACAGGATCTCGGCCCCGGCCATCGCGGTGAGCCGCGCCGCCTCGGGATACCATTGGTCCCAGCAGATGAGGACGCCGATGCGGCCGAACCTCGTATCCCAGGCGCGGAAGCCCGTGTCGCCGGGCGTGAAGTAAAACTTTTCGTAGAACAGCGGATCATCCGGGATGTGCATCTTGCGGTAGATGCCGCACAGGCTGCCGTCGGCATCGATGATCACCGCCGTGTTGTGGTAAAGGCCCGCGGCGCGCTTCTCGAAGAGCGAGGCCACGATAACCACGCCATGCCGCTTGGCCAGCTGCTGGAACGCCTTCGTGCTCGGACCCGGGATGGGTTCAGCGAGGGCGAAATTGGCGTGATCCTCGCTCTGGCAGAAATACTGCGACCGGCAGAGTTCCTGCGTGCAGATGATCTGCGCGCCGTGCTTCGCTGCCTGGGTCGCCAGGGACAGGGTCTTTTTGAGGTTGGCCGCGGGGTCGGGCGTGCAGGCGTGCTGGAGGAGGCCGAGGGTGACTTTGGGCATGGCGGGAAATGAGTTGGGGCGCGGTTCGGGCGCGCGCGAGCGCGCAGGCCTACGATGGCTCCGGGCCGGCCGACGGCGCAAAGCAAAAACCGCCCGCCACCGCGCCGCCGCTCAGTATACGACCTTGTTCAGCGGATATTCGACAATGCCCTCG
>CAZGJB010000300.1:0-4233 GCA_964526145.1 uncultured Opitutaceae bacterium | reverse complement strand
TACCGCAACCACGGCGCCGACTACGGCCGCGTCCTCATGGGCCTCCAGGTGCCGGTTGCGGAGTCGAGGCAATTGGCCGTCTTCCTGCGCAAGCTTGGCTACCGCTACTGGGACGAGTCCGAGAACCCGGCGTACAAGCTGTTCCTGCGCTGAGCCCGCCCGCGGGGCAGGGGCTTACGCGAAAACCTGCCGCGAGTTTGTCTCGAGGTAGGCGGCGATCTCGCGGGCGAAGGTTTCGCCGAACTCGGCGCGCTTCTTTTCGCCGAGACCGTAGATGCCGGCCATGTCGCGAGCCGTGACCGGGTACTCGCGGGCCATCGCGCGCAGCGTGGTGTCGCCGAAGATGACGTAGGCCGGCACCGAGCGCTCGTCGGCGAGGCGCTTGCGCAGCTGGCGCAGGCGCTCGAACAGCAGCTCGTCGCAGGCGACATCGCCTGTGCGCCGGACGGTACGGCGCGCCACCGGCAGGTCCATCGGCTTGGTCAGCGTGACCGGCGTGCGTTGGCGCAGCACGGCCATGCCCTCCGGGGTCAGGTCCAGCGTGGCATACTCGCCCTCGGCCACGGTGAGGTGACCGAGCCGCAGCAGTTCGCGTCCGATCGCGGCCCAGGCGGAACGCGTGAGCTCGCGGCCGATGCCGTAAGTCGTCAGGCGGTCGTGACCCCAGCGGCGGATCTTCTCCGTGTCGGCGCCGGTCAGCACCTCGATGACGTGGGTCTGGCCGACGGTGAATTGGCTGGCCTGTCGGATGCGGTAAACGCACGACAGGAACTTGTGGGCGGCCACGGTGCCGTCGTAGGTCTCGCGCGGCTCGAGGCAGTTGTCGCAGGCACCGCAGTTATCGAGGGCGAATTTCTCGCCGAAGTAGTCGAGCAGCTCGGACCGCCGGCATCCGGCGCTCTCGGCATAGTGCACGATCTGGCGCAGCTGGGCGCGCGCGACCTGCTGCTCCTGGGCGTCGGTCATCTGGTCGAGGAAGTGCGTCTGCTTCGCGATGTCGCCCGGGCTGAAGAGCAGCAAGCAATCGCCCGGCAGTCCGTCGCGCCCGGCCCGGCCGGTTTCCTGGTAGTAGCCCTCGATGTTCTTCGGCAGGTCGTGGTGGATGACCCAGCGCACGTTGGGCTTGTTGATCCCCATGCCGAAGGCGATGGTCGCGCAGATGATGCGGGTGTCGTCCCGCAGGAAGCGCTCCTGGTTCCGGGTGCGCTCCTCGGCGCTGAGCCCGGCATGGTAGGCGCGGGCCGGGAAGCCGCGGCCCGCGAGCGCCTCCGCCAGCCGCTCCGTCGCGGCGCGGCTCGCGCAGTAGATGATGCCGCTCTCGTGCTCGCGGCGGCGGACGAAGTCGATGACCTGCTTCAGCGGCTGGTCCTTGGGCGTGACCCGGTACGTGAGATTGGGCCGGTTGAAGCTGGCGACGAACGTGGCCGGCTCCCGCAGCTTGAGGTGCGCGATGATGTCGGTGCGAACGCGTCCGGTCGCCGTGGCCGTGAGCGCCATGAACGGCACGTCCGGCAGCGCCGTCCGCAACCGGGCAAGTTGGCGGTACTCAGGGCGGAAGTCGTGACCCCATTCCGAGACGCAGTGCGCCTCGTCGATCGCCAGGCAGGCGACGTTCCAAGCCCGCAGGTTTTCCTGCCAGCCCTCGAGCATCAGCCGCTCCGGTGCGACGTAGAGGAGCTTGAAGGCGCCCTGGTGCAGGCCGCGCAGGCGACGGCGCGATTCGTCGGCATCGAGGCTGGAGTTGAGAAACGTGGCGGCGACACCGCTGGCCGTGAGCTGGTCGACCTGGTCCTTCATCAGGGCGATGAGCGGCGACACAACGACCGTGAGCCCGGGGCGCAGCAGCGCCGGCAGCTGGAAGCAGAGCGACTTGCCGCCGCCGGTCGGCAGGAGCGCGAACACGTCCCGGCCGGCCAGCGTGGCCTCGCAGATCTCCCGCTGCAGCGGCCGGAAGGAGTTGTAGCCGAAGGTGGCCTGGAGAGTCTGCGACAGGGCGGGCATGAAGGGGCCCCACGCAATTGTTTAACAACGCAGACGCAAGACCCGGCTGCATCCACCCGCAAAGATTACCCGAACCGGGGTAAACTCTGATCTCCACTCGTGGTCGGGGGCAGTTTCGGAACCCGCGATCACCCGGCCGGCTTCAATCCCAGGAAACCGGCGAGCTCCCGAACCGCGCCGCTGACCCGGTGACCGCGCCGGACCGACCGCGCGACCACCCGGAGCTTGCGCTGGGGGCGGTCGGCCTTCGGGTCGACGTGGCCGACGAGATCGGCACCGGCGAGGACGGGCAGGGCGTAGTAGCCGCGAACGCGCTTGGCCGGCGGCGTGTAGACCTCCCACGTGTAGTCGAAATCCCAGACCTGCTGCGTGACGCGGCGGTCGTAGATCAACGGATCAAGGGGCGCGAGCAGGCGCGGCGGATCTTCGCCCGCGTTGGCCGGTGCCTCGAACAGCGGCACATCCTCGCGCAGGCAATGGAGCACCGGGCCGTCGGGCAGCTGCACCGCCTGCACGCAGTCGGCGACGAGTGCCAATTCCGCCTTTTTCAGCAGCACGAGCCGGCGCTGGCGCAGTTTCAGCAGCGCCTCCCAACGCGCCGTATCCGCGGGCGACGGCTCGCGGCCGGCGAGGACTTCCGCCGGCAGCACGCGCTCGGGCAGGTCATACAGGCGCCGGCTCCCGGCGCGCTGGGCGATGAGCAGGCGGCCGTGGAAAAAGAGCTTCTGCATGGTCGACTTGACCAAGGTGGCGGCGCCCCACACGGCGCGGGCGCGGCGGCCGTCGTTGAGCGCATCGGAGTTGAGCGGACCGCGCTCCGCGAGGACGGCGAAGATGCGGGGCTCGAGCTCGCGTTCGCGCGCGGTCAGCTTGCCCGACCAGGCGCTGTGCCGCCGCGTGCGCGCCCGCATCGCGGCCAACAGGTGCGGCCAGGCGTCGGGGGTGAAGACGGCCAAAATCCCCGTCGAGGGCAGATGATGTTCGAAGGCGCGGCGTGCAGTCGCCGGAAGACCGGCCTCCGTCCCATGCACGTGGCGCATCAGGTCGCCCTCGCGGTAGCCGGCGACGCGGTTGCGCAGGATCAGGTCATGCATCCTCCCGCAGACGTTGATCGGATCGATCTGCACGTACCCGTGATGCGCGAGCGCCGCACCAACGTCCGCCACCGGCGCATCGAGCAGCAACGCCCGCCGCATGAAGCGGCGCGCAGCGAGCGGGGTGACCTTCAGGACGGCGGACACGGCCGCCGATTGAGGGCCAGGGACCAGTAAACTCAAGCCCGCCCTCAGGCGTAGGCGAGGGCGGGGCGTCCGTAGGCGGCGCGCGCCGGGAGGAAGTAGTCGGCGGCGGGGGTGTCGGGCGTGAACTCGGGGCAGTGCTCGGCGATGAGCTCGCGGAGCTGTTCGCGGGCGCGGGCGATGCGGCTTTTCACGGTGCCGACATTGATGCGGAGGGTCTGGGCGATCTCCTCGTACGGGAGGTTGAGGATATTGCGCATGGTCAGGATCTCGCGATGGCGGCGGTCGAGCTGCTCCATGCAGGCGGCGATGAGGGTCGTGAACTCGCCGGTGGCAGTCTCCTGCGCCGGATCGTGGCTGGGCGCGGCCACCAGGTCGGCGAAGGTGGCGTCACCGGTGTCGCCGATGGCGTGGTCGAGCGAGAGCGAGTCCTGCCGGCGGCGACGGAAGAAGTACCAGTAGCGGTTGCGCGCGAGGTTGACGGCGATGCGGTAGAGCCAGGTGGCGAGCGAGGAGTCGCCGCGGAACTTGGCGAGGCCGCGGTAGGCGCGGACAAACGTGTCCTGGACGATCTCCTCGGCGTCGGTGCGGTTGTGCAGGAGGTTGTGGACCGTCGCGAAGATCTTGCCCTGATAGCGTTCCATGATCGCGTTGAAGGCGCTTTCGTCGCCGGCGTTGAAGCGCTGCACGAGGACGGCGTCGATGGCGGCTTCCGCGGCGCTGTCGTTCTGTTTCGATGAGGGAGTGCGAACTGTTTGGCGGGAAGGCATGGATGTGGGTGGGTTGAACTGAACGCCTTCCTGTTACCCGGATCTGTGCCAGTGGATTGCACGCTAGCGTAAATTACTGTAAGTGAATGTTATGGAAATCACGGGACGATCGTGCGGCGAAATCCGGGGCGCCGCGACCGTGCAGCCTGCACGGGAGAATCTGACGCACCTTGCAGAATGCAGGGTCGCTACGCATCCGGGCAAAGTGCGCTTGCGTCGATGGT
>CAZGJB010000299.1:0-4241 GCA_964526145.1 uncultured Opitutaceae bacterium | reverse complement strand
GCGGGCTCCGCAACTCCTTCCTGCTCGCCTGCGCCACCACGACCCTGGCCCTGCTGCTCGCGCTGCCGCTGGCGTTCATCTCCGACCGCTTCCTCTTCCCGGGCAAGACGCTGCTGGGCTCGCTGATCCTGATCCCGATGATCCTGCCGCCGTTCGTCGGCGCGATCGGCATCAAGCAGATCTTCGGGCAGTACGGGGCGGTCAACAGCCTCCTTATCGCCCTGGGCCTGCGGCCGGAGGGTTGGACGTTCGACTGGTTCGCCGCGAACCAGTTCTGGGGCGTGGCCGTGGTGCAGGCGCTGTCGCTCTACCCCATCATCTATCTCAATGCCGTCGCCGCGCTGGCCAACATCGACCCGGCCATGGAGGAGGCGGCCCAGAATCTCGGCTGCACGGGCTTCCGCCGCTTCTGGAAGATCACGCTGCCGCTCATCAATCCCGGGCTTTTCGCGGGCGGCACCATCGTCTTCATCTGGGCCTTCACCGAACTGGGCACGCCGCTGGTGTTCGACTACGCGCAGGTGACCTCGGTGCAGATTTTCTACGGCCTGAAGGATATTGGCGGCAACCCGTTCCCCTTCGCGCTCGTGGCCGTCATGCTGGCGAGCTCCGTGGCGCTCTACGCGATCGGCAAGGGCCTCTTCGGCCGGTCCCACTACGCGATGATGGCGAAAGCCACCAGCACCGGCGGACCGCGCGCGCTGCCGCTGGGCCAGCGCTGGCTGTGCACCGCCCTGTTCGGCGGCGTGATCGGCCTCGCCATTTTGCCGCACGCCGGCGTCATCCTCGTCGCCTTCTCGAGTGAGTGGTACGGCACGATCCTGCCGCAGAACTACACGCTGGAGAACTTCGACCTCGCGCTCGGCCACGACCTCACGGTGCCCGCGATCGCGAACAGCCTGAAGTTCGCCAGCATCTCCACGTTCATCGACATCATCCTCGGCATCGCCATCGCGTACGTCGTCGTCCGCTCGAAGCTCGCGGGGCGGCAGATCCTCGACTTCCTCGCGATGATGCCGCTCGCCGTCCCCGGCCTCGTGCTGGCCTTCGGCTACCTGGCCATGTCGCAGGAGGGAAAGTTCTTCGCCTTCATCAACCCGGTGAAGGACCCCACGATTTTGCTCATCATCGCCTATTCCGTCCGTCGCCTCCCCTACGTCGTGCGCAGCGCGGCGGCCGGATTCCAGCAGACCAGCGAGACGCTCGAGGAGGCCGCGCAGAATCTCGGCTGCCCGCCGCTCAAGGCGCTCTGCAAGGTCACCCTGCCCCTGATCGCCGCGAACCTGATCGCCGGCGGCCTGCTCGCCTTCGCCTTCGCGATGCTCGAGGTGTCCGACTCGCTGGTGCTCGCGCAGAAGCAGCTTTTCTATCCGATCACCAAGGCGATCATGGAGCTCTTCCAACTCCTCGGCGACGGCAAGTTCATCGCCAGCGCGCTCGGCGTGTGGGCCATGGCGTTCCTCGGCGTGACGATCGTCGGCATGAGCCTGCTCCTGGGCAAGAAGCTCGGCGCCATCTTCCGCGTGTGAGCGGCCCCACCGCATGCCGCTCCTGCTGCTCGCGTCGCTCGTCTGGGCCTTTTCCTTCGGCCTGATCAAGGGCCAGCTCGCCGGCCTCGACGCCACCGCCGTCGCCACGCTGCGGCTCCTGTGCGCGTTGCTGGTGTTCCTGCCGTTCCTGCGGTGGCGCGGCGTACCCGGCAACCTCCGGGTCCGCCTCGCTGTCATCGGCGCGGTCCAATTCGGCCTGATGTACGTGCTTTACCTCCGCGCCTTCGCGGTGCTGCAGGCCTACGAGGTCGCGCTGTTCACGATCTTCACGCCCGTGTACCTCGCGCTCCTCGACGCCGCGGTCGAGCACCGCTGGCAGCCACGCCACCTGGCGGCCGCGGTGCTCTCGCTCGCCGGCGCCGGCGTCCTGCTGTGGCACTCGGGCGTCAGCACGGGCGCCGTCGGCGGCTTCCTCCTCGTGCAGGGCTCGAACCTCTGCTTCGCCGCCGGCCAGCTCGCCTACAAGCGCCTGCGTCCGCGGCTGGAAGGTGTCGCCGACGCCGCGATCTTCGCCCTGCCTTACGCCGGCGCGCTCGCGGCCACGGCGGTGGCGTCGCTGTTCATCACGGACTGGACCGCATTCAGCCTCACGCTCCCGCAGGCCGGGGTCATCGCCTATCTCGGCATCGTCGCCTCCGGCCTGTGCTTCTTCTGGTGGAACCTCGGCGCCACCCGCGTGAACACCGGCACCCTTGCCGTGTTCAACAACGCCAAGATCCCCCTCGGCGTCGCCGTCTCGCTCCTCGTCTTCGGCGAATCCGCCAACCTCCCGCGCCTGCTGCTCAGCGCCACGCTGATGCTCGCCGCCGTCGCCGTGGCGGAAAACTGGTTCAACCGGACCAAGCCCACTTGATCATCCCTTTTCCCATGACCCCCGCCCTCCCCAACGTCGCTGCGCTCGGCAACTGGCTCCACTCCTGGGTGCAGCCCAATGGATCCATCCATGGCTTCCACAACCACCCCGTCTGGGGCGTGAATCCCTACCGGCTGGCCGACTTCACGGCCGGCCACACCACCTGGGCCTCGCCGTTCCTGGCCGGCCTGGCCGAGGCCATCGCGCTGCGACCCGATCCGCGGGCCAAGGCCCTGCTCGAGCGGATGGTGGATTTCCAGACGACCTCGTTCCTCCCCGACGGCCAATACGACCACATCGGCTTCAACGCCGGCGAGATCTGCAAGAAGGGCCTCATCCACAACGCCCTCCCCAACACCTCCCTCGGCCTCACCGCCCTGCGCGCCCGCGACTGGCTCGCGCCGAAGCTCCTCGACCAGATCCGCGCCGCCATCATCCGCAACCTCGACACCGGCTGCCTGCCCTACGGCAAGCACGGCCGACCCGACCCCTCCTCGGTCGCCAACCAGGATTACGCCCGCATCTGGGCGAAGCTGCTCTTCACGCAGGCCTTCGACGACAAGCGCTGGTACGACACGACCCGCGAGGACGTGGACTACATGATCAAGACGTTCCACATCGCCGGCATGCCCGACGCCGACAGCGCCGGCACGCTGCGCGTCCTCGGGATCAAAGACATCCTCGAGCCTTCCGAATACTACGGCCTCATGATCTGCCCGCTGCTGCTCGCGGCCGAGATCTATGGCGACGAGAAATATATCGACGAGGCCGCCAAGCTTTGCCGCCACGTCGCCCGTTCACACTGGATCGACCACCGCGGCCAGACGCGGTGCCACCGCATGTGGTACTACGCCCACAACCGCTGGCACCTCAACCGCGGCCCGATGCTGATCGCCGGCATGGGCGATTCGCTCGAAGGTATCCAGCGCTACGTGCGCCTGCGCCGCGACGCCGAGCTCGAGGCCTTCCTCGCCGCCTGTGATCGCACCTACACCACCTACCAGCACCCGCGCGGTTTCCTCGTGTCCGGCACCGGTTGGCAGAGCGAGGTCGACATCGCCCCCAGCACGGGTTGGCAGAGCCATGACTTCCGCCATCTCGTCCATCGCCATGGCGTCGATGCCGGCTTCTGGGACGCGTTCTTCGCGCCTGATGACCGCACGTCCGTCCTCCTCGGCGACCAATGCCTCTGGCTCGAGCGCGGCCAAAACTGGGCCATCGGCGATTATCTCTGGCAAAGCGTCTTCGGCCTCATCGGCCGCAAGGACTGCGTGCGCTTCGGTCCCGACCTCCCCGACTGGATCGAGGGCGGCTGGCATGCCCCAAAGAACTACGCGATGGCCGACCGGCCGGTCTTCATCAAGACGGACGACCACATCGCCCTGTGGACCGGCGACCAGGCACAGTTGTCGGTGACGTCGATCGCCCAGCACCCGTACGTGCCCGGCCCCGCGATGTCCGGGGCCTCGCGCGCTCCGTAGGCCGGCGCGCTACCTGACGTCCACCCGCACGGCCAGCATGAGCCGCGCTATCGCCGCCTCCACCGTCGGTTGGTCGGGACCTTCCGCCAGCAGGCGCAGCTTCGGCTCGGTGCCGGAATAACGCACCAAGACGCGGCCGTAGTCGCCAAGCTCGCGTTCAAGCTTGGCGATTGTCTCCACAATGGTCGGACATTCGTCCAGCGGACGCTTCTCCTGCACGGTGATCGCCGCGGGCATGGGCTAGAACGTGACGTCGCCGTCGGTGTCGCCCGTGAGCCCGACTCCGGTCGTGCCGATCACGATCGTGTCGTTGCCGGACGTCCCGAGCACGGTGACGACGTCGGACGCGTCGCCGAG
>CAZGJB010000298.1:2808-4258 GCA_964526145.1 uncultured Opitutaceae bacterium | reverse complement strand
GGTGGAAAACGAAGCCGGAGTGGGGGAAGACCTTCACGCCGCGCAGCTTCGCCTCGAGCGCACGCTCGGCGGTCGGGGCCGGGCCGTCGCCGTGCAGGCGGTGCAGCAGGTACGTGTAGGTGGGACCGGTGATGAGGCACTCGCGGATCGCCATGGGATCCTGGATGTCGTGGCAGACCTCGGCGACCTTGGCGTTGATCATGCGTCCGTCCTGGCTGTCCTGGCGGGCCTCGAGCGTGGCGAGGGCCCAGCGTTCCAGCCGGGCCGCGTCGGCGTCGCGCAGCAGCACGGCCGCTGCGGCGTGGGTGACGGTGCCGGGATCGGTGAAGAGGTACGGCCAGTCCATGCCCTGCACCGGGTGCAGCGTGCCGGTGCGGTCGGTCGTGAGCTTCAGTTGTTCGTAGATCCGGGCGCGGTTGAAGAACGCGTGCTCCGGCAGGGGGGCGCCGTGGATCCCGTGGATGATGCCGAGGTAGCCGGTGAAAAGCACGGAGGCCCCCGTATAGTTGGGATGCACCATGCCGTGGTTCTCGGCCATGTAGTCGGGCAGGGCGGTGAAGGTCTCGCCGGTCCATTGCGCGACGGTCTTCCCGTCGGCGAACGGGCGCAGATCCTTGGCATCCTGGGGAGCGGCGGCGGTCGAAAACATCCACCGCTTCGCCGTCGCGGACCAGGTGGCGGCGGCGGGGTCGCCGGCGAGAAGCAGCGCAACCGAGGCGAGGCCGCAGGAGGTCCAGCCGTTCTCCTCCATCTGGGTGTTCACGTAGATGCCGCTCTTCGGATCCATCGCGCCGAAGCGCCCGGCGTAGTCGGCGTGGATGGCGGCGATCATGCCCCAGGTCTCGTCGTCGATCGCGTCGCCGAGCAGCGCGGCGGCCACGGCGATGCCCGACACGGTGGTGCCGCACTGGCTCTCGCGGAAGAAGCCCAGGCCGCGTTCGCCCCACTTGGTGCCGCAGTTCTCCGTGCGGCCGAGGCCGGTGGCGGGACGCACGCAGTCGGGCGGGCCCGAGTCGTGGGTGAAGCAGAGGTAGCGGATGGCCTGCCGCGCCATCGTCCGCAGTTCCGCGCGCGAGCAGCCACCGGCGGCCGGGTCGTATTCGGGCGAGCTGGCGGCCGCGGCGAAGGCGAGGGCGCCGCCGATGGACTCGATGCCGTACCAGTGGCACCCGCCGAGGAAGTGCCCACAGTCGGGCCGCACCGGCCACGGGGCGAAGTACCGCACCCCGGTCGGAATCCATTTTTCAATGACCTTGAGGTAACGCCGGCTGAGGGCGGTCTCGGGGCGCAGTTGCGGGGCGGATGGCTTCGTCAGGGCTTCGCGCGGGGACATGGGGGATACGGCGACGATGCCGGGGGCGCCCGAAAGTCGCAAATCTTTACCGGCGGGCTTGACGGCAGGTGCGGATGTGCGCGTCTTCGGGGCAACCCCGCAGCAAACATGCAAGGC
>CAZGJB010000298.1:0-2798 GCA_964526145.1 uncultured Opitutaceae bacterium | reverse complement strand
CAAGGCATTCAATTCATCCAGGACCTGGCGGTGATTCTCGTGGTGGCGGGCGTGGTGGGGTGGCTGTGCCAGCGGATCGGGCTCTCGGTCGTGGTCGGGTTTCTCGCCGCGGGCATGCTGGTCGGTCCCTACACGCCGCCGTTCTCGTTGGTGACCGATCTGGCGCGCATCGAGACGGCCGCGCAGGTCGGCCTCGTATTCCTGATGTTCGGCATCGGGCTCCGGCTGAGCCTGCGGAAATTGCGGCGCATGGGGCCGTCACTGCTCCTCGCGACCTTTGCCGGCGCCATGGGCGTCTATTACCTGACCCGCCTGATGGCCACGGCCGTGGGCTGGGATCCGATGCAGGGGCTGTTCCTTGCGGCGATGCTGGTGACGTCTTCGTCGGCGATCATCAGCAAGGTCCAGCAGGAGCTGGGCAATTCACACGAGCACGCGAGCCAGATGGCGATGACCGTCACGGTCATGGAGGACATTGTGGCGGTGGTGATGCTGACGCTGCTGGGCTCGATCGTGCATCTCTCGGGCGCCCCGGCGGCGGGCATCGGGCAGACCTTGGGCCTGATGGGCGCCTTCGTGGTGCTGGCGGTGATCGGCGGGCTCCTGCTGTTCCCGTGGCTGCTGAAGCGCATGAGCGTGGCGGCGGACGAGGAACTGCAGACCCTCGGCATGGCGGCGCTGCTCTTCAGCATGGCCATCATCGCCAACTATGCGGGGTACTCGCTGGCCTTGGGCGCGTTCCTGCTTGGCACCATCGTGGCGGAGACCCAGCACCGGCATCAGGTCGAGCGCACGTTCGAGGGCATGCGGGACGTGTTCAGCGCGGTGTTTTTCGTGGCGATCGGCATGCAGATCGACGTGCGGCAGGTGTGGGAATCGGCCGGACTGATCGTGGGCGTTTCAGTCTTCGCCCTCGCGGTGCGGTCCCTCGCCTGCTCGCTGGCCCTCGTGCTGGTCGGCAAGCCGGCGCGCGAGGCGGTGCGCACGGGCCTGATGCTGACGCCCATCGGCGAGTTCGCCTTCATCATCGCGCAGCTCGGTGTGGCCGCGGCGGTCGTGCCGGAGCGGTTCTATGCGATGGCCGTGGGCGTGTCGTTGTTGACGACGTTGGCGACACCCTTCCTGACGCGGAACGCCGGCACCATCGCAACGAAGCTGCTTTCGCGCCAGCCACGCTGGCTGGAGGACTGGCTCGGCTACTATCACGGCTGGCTGGAGCGGCTGGGGATGCAGCAGAAGCGCAACGCGCTCTGGCAGCTCAGCCGGAAGCGTCTGGTGCAGATCGGGGTGGAGATCCTGTTCGTGAGCGGGCTGCTGGTCTTCTCCGAACAGCTTTTTGTCTTCGTGGAGGAGTGGCTGGGACGCGACTGGTTGTTCCCGTACGGGCCGCAGGTGCTGTTCTGGTCGGCGCTGACGCTGGTCGTGCTGGCGCCGCTGGTGGCGATCTGGCGCAACGTTTCGGCGCTGGCGCTCCTCTACGCGCAGGTGGCGACGACGGGCCTGACAAACGCGAACCGCCTCGCACCCGTGGTTGAGGCGAGCATCAAGCTGGTGGCGGGTGCCGGCCTGTTCTTCTGGCTGACCGCGGTGCTGCCGGCCGAGGGCACCACGCGCTGGCTGCTCCTGGGCAGCGCCGTCGTGGCGGTCGCCGCGCTGATCCTGCTGCGGCACAAGCTGATTTACTGGCACAGCCAGCTCGAGGTCGAGCTGCACAGCATCATCGAGGCGCCGACGGCGCAGATGACCGCGACGGCTGCGCCGTGGCTGCAGTCCCATGAGGATTGGAACCTGCAGGTGGTGGACTGCATGCTGCCGTACCTCGCGGATTGCACGGGCAAGAGCATCGCCGAACTGAAGCTGCGCTCGCGCTTCGGCTGCTCAGTCGTGGGCATCGAGCGGCAGGGCTGCATGATCCCGCTGCCGGGACCCGACCGGGTGCTTTATCCGCGCGACCGCGTGCTGCTGATGGGCACGGCCGAGCAGGTGAAGGCGGGACGCGAATTTCTCGGCACGGTGTCGGCCACACCGCAGTCGGACTCGGTCTTCGAGGAGGTCTGCATGTCCGCCCTGGTCGTGCCGCACGGGAGCCGCGTGGCCGGTAGCACGCTGGCTGAGCTGTCGCTGGCGAAGACCCATGGCGTGCAGGTTTCGGGCATCCGACGCGAAGGCCGGCGAATCCTGAACCCGGGCGGCGATGAGACCCTGCAGCCGGCCGATGAGGTGCTGACGCTGGGCACGCCCGCGCAGATACGCGAGTTCAAGGCGTGGTTGCGGGAGCCGTCGGGAGGCTGAACAAAAAAGCGCGCCGGTTGGGGCGCGCTCGGATGCGGTGACTGGGCCGGGCTCAGTTGGCGCCGGGATCTTTCGGCGTCTTGCCGGCTTCGGGGTTCTTGGCCGCCTCGGGCTCGTCCTTGCTGGCCTTCTTGAACTCCTTGATGGACTGACCAAGACCCTTGGCGAGCGAGGGCAGTTTGGCACCGCCGAACAGCACGAGCAAAATGATCAAAATGATGACCAGCTCGGGTACGCCGAGGCCAAAGATGGCGGCGAGTGTGGCGGAAGTGGTATCCATGGCGTCAAGCTAGGCCGGGGTCCGTGGCTGTAAAGCGGGAAAGCGGTTCAGGCCCGCCCGCCAAACCTCAGGACCGCGGCAGCGTCGGGCGGGGCGGCAGACCGGCCGGCGGGTTGGTCAGGTGACCGGGCAATGCCTGGCCGGGCGGCCGCGGCATGGTGGTCGCGGCGACCTTCATGAGATTCTGCGCGTTGTCGATCTGCTCGGCGTCGAAGAAACCGTGCAG
>CAZGJB010000297.1:0-4261 GCA_964526145.1 uncultured Opitutaceae bacterium | reverse complement strand
GGGCGGGGTCGGCGTTAGCGCGGGCAAGCGCACCGGGGGCGGCTTCCTCACCTTCAGGCGCGGCAGCGGCAGCCGCTGCATGAAGCTCTTCTTGCGGGGCGTGGCGATGGCGCTGTCGCTGCCGCCGGGGGCTGCGGCGGCGCTGGTGATGGTGGCAACGGCCGTGAACTGGATGCCATCGGCCGCCGCCAAGCCCTCGAACATGGTGTCGAACCACTTGAAGGTGTCGCGACCGGACCCGGCGGCGAGGTCAGCCAGCGCAACCGGCGCGTCGGACCGCGGCCGAACCGCAGCCACTGGCGCGGAAACCAGAGAATCAACAAGGCGAGAATGAAATAGGGCAGATCGATAATCACGGGGCGTCGGCACGCTTGGCGCCGGGCTGGAGCGAGTCAAAACCCATCGGGCGTCGTCTCACCGGATCGTGAATCCCTGGAACTGAGGGGCGCGGCGCGCCGCCGTCTGTTCGACCTTGCGGATGTAGCCGTGCATCCGCTCCTCCACCGCCTGGGCGAAGGCGGCAATCTCCTCGCGCGTCCCCTCGACCTCCACTTCAACCCGTCCGTCCGGCAGATTGCGCACGTGACCCGCGACCTCGAATTCCTTCGCGATCTGCAGCGTCGTGTAGCGGAAACCGACCCCCTGCACGTGGCCGGAGTAGTGGATCGTGGCATGCGGGACTTCAGCCATGGCGCGAACCTACCGTTCCGGCGGCGCCGGATTCAACCCGTAATCCGCCGTCCTTCATCGGCTTCCGGCGATCCCGTTTTTTACTTTGCACTCTGCGCGAAGCTCCACTCAGTGTCGGCCAAGCAATGAGCAAAGACGAATTCGACGGCAGTCCCGAGGGTGAGTGGGAGGAGCGCGGCGAATTGGCCTGGAACGAGTTCGATTGGGAGCGCTACCTCCGCGCGCAGGAAGAGACGGTCAACCGCTACCTCGCCTATTATGAGGTCTTCCGCGGACACCCCCAGCGCATCGACGAGGTCGCGCGTCACATGGAATGGGAGACCGAGGCGGAGACGCCGGCCGCGGGCGCCGTCAACGAGGCGGCGCCGGAACCGCTGTCCGAGGAATTCGAGGACGAGGGCGACATCTACACGCTCCACAAGAATCCGATCTTCATCTCCACGCGGGCGCTCTACCTCCTCGTGCGCCGCAAGTGGGAGTTGCTCGCCAGCCAACCCGGCAAGGTGACCCAGCCGCTCGCCGTCAGCTACCTCAGTTCGCTGCACCAGGGCGAGGACCAGGCGCTGCAAGCCATTCATGCCCTCGAGTATGGCGACTACGCGATGGCCATCAGTCTCTTCAAGCGCGCGCTCAGCGGCCTCAACCGCAGCCTCGCGCTCCTCAACGACCCCGCCGCGCAGCGGCAAACCGCCGTCGCCGCCTACCGCGAGGAGGCGCTGACCGCGCTGTTCGACCTCCGCGAGATCTGGCTCCGCGTCATCGGCGAATGCCGCGCCGAGCTCGAGCGCCCGGTCGAAGACGAGGAAAGCTGACGCTTCCAGCCAAGGTCTCGGTCGGTGCTGGCGGAGAGGGGGGGATTCGAACCCCCGGAACGGTTTTACCCGTTCAACGCTTTAGCAAAGCGCCGCTTTCGGCCACTCAGCCACCTCTCCGGAGCACTCAAGGAGGCGAAGGGAAACGCCACGTTGGTAAAGTGCAAGGCCGTTTTCCAGCCTGGCTGGTTGTCATGACATTCCGCGTGTTTCCGGCCCGCCGTCCCCTTGTCTTTCCGTCGGCCACGCTCTACGCATGACCCCTCGCATGATCACCCAAACCATTTACGCCAGCCAGGCCGGAGCTCGCCTGGACAGCGACGTCCACTCGGGCGGCGGGACCGACGATACCGCCATCCTCCAGCAGGTCCTCGACTCCGCGCCCGCACACGGCGGTCTCCACCTCGTCATCGATGGCGCGGCCATGGTTTCTCAGCTCCGGATCCATTCCAACACCACCATCGAATGCCTGCATCCGCGTTGCGGATTCTTCCAGGCCCCGCAGTCGAATCAGGCGCTGATCATCAACGCCAACCCCTCCCCCGGCGCGATCCTCGACCGCAACATCACCCTCCTCGGCGGCACCTATAACCAGAACTGCCGGAATCAGGCCCATCACGTTCCGCCCGACGTGCATTATTCCAAGGCCACGCACTTCGTCGTCGGCCTCGCCTTCTTCGGCGTCGAGAACCTCCTCGTGCGCGACGTCACGGTCCGCGATCAGCGCATGTTCGCGTTCCTCATCACCAACTGGGAACGCGTGACGATGGAGAACATCCGCCTCGAACTCCCCGGCTTCATCCACGCGGGCAATCAGGACGGCATCCACGTCCAGGGTCCCGGCCGCTTCCTCGTCCTGCGCAACATCCAGGGCCGCACCGGCGACGACTTCATAGCCCTCAACGGCGACGAGGAGACCAACGGCGAACCAAGCTGGGCGCATCCCGCCGCCACGGTCGGACCGATCACGGATGTCCTCATCGACGGCGTCTTCGTCGACGACGCCGCCCAAGTGCTCCGCATCCTCTCGCGCGAGAATCTCCACGACCGCATCACCGTTCGCAATGTCACCGGCAATTACCGCAGCTTCGGCTTCTACCTCAGTGCGTGGGACTACAAGAAGCGCGGCCTCCAGGGCAATTTCGGTTCGCTCCTCTTCGAAAACATCGACCTCCGCCAGACCAAGGCCAACTACGACTACACTGAGCCGTTCCTCTTCCGCGTCTCCGGTCGCCATCGGAGCCTGCTACTGCGCAACATTCAGTACCACGATCCGTCCGACGACCGCTATCTGGTCCATCTCGAGGGCAAGACTGACATCCCCGACATGGGCGACACACCCGCCGACGTGGATTCCCTCGTGATCGACGGCCTGCACGTGCAGGACAACGGCGACACCCCGCAGACCCGGCCCTACATCCGTGTCAGCGGACACGTTCGCCACCTGGTCGTGAAGAACGGAGAGTACTTCAGCACCCGGGACAAGCAGGCCGTGTTCCTCGCAACCGAGGGCGAACATGCCAAGATTGACCGCCTGACGATCCGCGACTTCACGACCGACAACCTGTCGACGCTTGTGTCCGATCCCGGCCGGCGCATCGCGCGTTTCGAACACGACTGAAATCGATTAGCCCGCCCTGGTTCCGGAGCGCCTTCCTTTCGGCTGGCGCTGCCGGTCGTTTCTGGTGGAGTGACGCGGCCCCCTAACCGCTCTCACCCCGGAGCCATGAAGATCGCCCCCATCAACGAATCGGACCGTTTGAACTACCGCGCGCAAGGCTACCATGTCCTGCGCCAGGTCATACCCGCGAGCCTGCTGCGCGACCTACGCCGCTCCGCCGACAAGGCGCACGACATCGCCGTCCGCTTGAGCGGCCCCCAGACGCAGCGACTTGCGCCGCTCAAGGCCCACCTCGACGAGGCCGACCTGCAGCCGTTCCGCGATTTCGACGGCATCGAGGGCTTGAATGAGGCGATCCAGGCGCTCCTCACCCCGGAACACACGCTCAAGCCGACCGTGGATGCGTGCCTGCTCTTCAATCCGCGCGCCCGACCGTGGTCCACCGAGTGGCACCGCGACTGGCGCGATCATGTGCTCGAGGACGAGTTTCAACGCGAGATCGGCGACGAGCGTTGGCAGGAGATCGCGACCGATTTCCGGCTGTGGAATCAGGTCAATTGCCCGTTCTACGAGGATGTCTCCACCTGGTACGTTCCCGGTAGCTTCCACCGCGTGCACAACACCCCGGAGGAGATGCGAGTGTATGCTTCCAGCACCCAGCAGGAACTCTGGGACGAGAATCACCGCCGCACCGACGAGGAACTGGAACTGTTCTGCCTGCGCTACTGCCAGGCCATGCCGGGAGCGATTCAACTGATCCTCAATCCGGGCGATTTCTGCATCTACCGCAACGTCGGCTGGCACATTGGCAACTACGTCCCCTACCGGAAGCGCGCGACCTTAGCCACGCATTGCTTCACCCCGGCCTACGCCAAGTTCTCCGAGGACTCAGCCCACATGCTCAAGGCCGTGGAAGCCGGTATCGAACGCCACCAACGGTTCGCCGCCGGCAAGCTTTGACCGGCCGCATCGGGAATTCTGCCTGACACCCCTGACGCTGCACGCATGCTGGCGCCAACCATGGCCGCCTCCTCCGTGTCGAGTTCCCATCCATCCCAGTCCAGCGCTGTCGCGGTCCTTTGGTTTGAGTCCGGCAAGTCCGGGCAGGTCACCGTCGAACGCGGGTCCTTGAGCGGGC
>CAZGJB010000296.1:0-4284 GCA_964526145.1 uncultured Opitutaceae bacterium | reverse complement strand
TCGATCTCGAGATCGAGGTCGCCGGTGTCAATCTGAACGAGAAATTCCCCTTCCTTAACTTTCAGACCGGGGGTTAGCACGCTTTTGAGCACGCGGCCGCCGATCTCGCTCTTCAACTCCATCTGGAACTCGTCGTAGACAGTAACACTGCCTGAAACCGCCTTGATGGCATTACCGGCAAAGGCGGGTGCGACCTTGGCCGCCGGGCGGGAAAGCAGAAAACCGGCGATGATCGCCCCGATGACGAAAGCGGGAACGAGGCCGAACTTAATCAAGGTACGGAATGACATGACGGCTAATAGTTATTTGGCGGGCAGGGTCTTGACCAGGGGATCTTGCCCAATGATGGAAACAAATTCGGACCAGCGGGCGAGAAAGTCGGTCTTCTGCACCAGAAGCGTTAGTTGGGTTTGGTACTGGGCGCCACGCGCCACTTGGACGGTGTATTCGGAGGTTAGGCCCCGGGCAAGTTCGTCCTCGGCGTTCTGGACAGCCGAGTCGGTAATGCTTTTGCGCGTGGAAGCCAGGTTCATTGCCCGGTATGAGAAATTAACCTGACGCTCGAGCGAGCGCGCCTGATCTAGGAGGGCGTCGACGTGGTTTTGGAGTGCTCGCTCATAGTAGCGCTTGTTCGCCAAGGCGCTCATTTTTGCACCGCGGGTGGCAAAGCCGTCGAAGATAGACCAAGTGGCGGATATGCCGACGGATTTCGAAAGCACCCCGACTTGGGAGACGTAGTTTTCGGCGGCGTTGGTTGAGTTCGACTGGCTGATGCTCGCCCCAAAACCGAACATGGGATAGAGGCGGTACTTCGCGACCTTGTAGTTGAGATCCGCCACTTTGACCCAGTCGCGGTTCACCTGCACCATCAGGTCATCTTCCCAACCCACGCCCAGAAACTTTTGCAGGAGGGGGTTGACTTTCGTCGGATCGAATTCGGGCACCGGAATTTCGTCCGGGATCACATCATCGCCCAGATCCTGAAGCCCAGCCGTCCGCATGAAAATTCGCTTGGAATTGGCTAGATCCTCGGCTGCGCGCTCAACATACAACGATGTCTCTTCAAGCTGCAACCGGGCCGGCAGGATCTCGCTTGGCGAAATCTGACCGTTGCGCAGGTTCTCTTCCTGCAGCATGAGGTTATTGGCCATCCGGTCGCGGTCGAACGTCGCGTTGCGCAGTGCCATCTTTTTAACCGCGAGGCTCAGGAACTGACTCCGAAGGGTCAAAATCAGCACGCGATAGGCCTCGCGGAAATTCTTCTTGCTGATATGCATCTGGATCTTGCCCGCGTCCGACCCCGCCTTAGCGGTGCCCCAGCGGAATAGGGTTTGGTTGAGATTGGCACTGTAAAAAAGGCCACTGGAGCGACTGGTCACATCAGTGTTCGAACTGACCGCGGCATCGCTCACGTTATAGGAAACGCCGGTCATGAGGTTAGGAAACAACTGGGAGCGCGCGACGTAGTAGTTGCCTTCCATCTGCGCCATTTCGATGTTTCGAGCCAGCATCTGTGGCGATTGGCTCACCGCTACATCGAGGATCGCCTTGAGTTTCGGGAACAACTCTTCAGGCAACGGACCAGGTAGGTTGGCTTCGGTCGCCGACAATGAAACGCTGCCCATCCCAAGGGCTAACGCCATCAACGCGGCCCGCAAGCCGCGGGCAGTAACGAGAAATGAAATCATCGGCGAGTTTTCGGAAATCAAAGGCGCAGACCGCAGCAATTTGTTCGGGTTTGCAACGCGAAATTGCGGTGCGGTTTCACTCAAGCTTTCCTCGACGCCAGCACGGCCGGAAATCTCCTTGCGCTCACGACGCGCATTCAGAGTCTGAAAGGTTCATTTTCCCACCACCTCCTGCATGAAAAAGATCCTCGTCACCGGTGGCGCCGGCTACAAAGGCTGTGTGCTTGTCCCCAAACTGCTCCAGGCCGGCTACGCCGTCACGGTGTACGATCTCATGCTTTTCGGCGACGCCGGCCTGCCGCGGCACCCACACCTGACGGTGCTCAAGGCCGACATTCGCGACACCGCGGCATTTGCGCGTGCCTGCGCCGGCGTCGACACGGTCATCCACATGGCGTGCATCTCCAACGATCCCAGCTTCGAGCTGGATGAGTCGCTCAGCCGCAGCATCAATTTCGACTGCTTCGAGCCAATGGTCATCGCCGCCAAGCAGGCCGGCGTGAAGCGCTTCATCTATGTTTCCAGCAGTTCGGTCTACGGCGTCAGCGATGCGCCCGAGGTGACGGAGGAGCACCCGCTCGTTCCCCTCACCCTGTACAACAAGTACAAGGGCCTCTGCGAGCCGCTCCTCTTCAAGCACCAGTCGCCCGATTTCGTCTGCGTCACCCTGCGCCCCGCCACCGTCTGCGGCTACTCGCCGCGCATGCGCTTCGACCTCACGATCAACATCCTCACCAACCACGCGTACAACAAGGGCGTCATCACCGTCTTCGGCGGCACCCAAAAGCGCCCCAACATCCACGTCGACGATGTCACTGAGCTCTACGTGAACATGATCGAGTATCCCGCCGCGAAGGTTGCGGGCGAGACCTTCAACGTCGGCTACGAGAACTTCACCGTTTCCCAGCTCGCCGAGTTCGTGAAGACGACGGTCGAGAAGGAATTCCCGGCCAAGGCGCCGATCACCATCACGACCACCCCCTCGAACGACAATCGCTCCTACCACGTCTCCTCCCGCAAGATCTGGGAGAAACTCGGCTGGAAACCCAAGCGCAACATCGAGGACGCGGTGCATGACCTGTGCGCCGCCTTCAAGGACGGCCGGTTCGGCAAGGACACGCTGTCCAACGAGGCCTTCGTCAACGTGAAGGTCGTCAAGGGCCTCGGCCTCAAATGAGCGCCAAGCGCCTCGCCATCGTCACGGGCGGCGCCGGCTTCATCGGCGGCCACATGGTGGACCTGCTCGTGGCCGAGGGCTTCGCCGTCCGGGTCGTCGACAACCTCGTCGGCGGCCGGCTGCAGAATCTCGAGCAGCACCGCAACAACCCCGACGTCTCCGTCGACACGCGCGACGTCCGCATGATCGCACCTGCGGACCCCTTCTGGAGCGGCGCCGAGTACGTTTTCCACTTCGCCGGCATTGGCGACATCGTGCCCTCCATCGACCGGCCGATCGACTACATGTCGGCCAACGTCATGGGCACCGTCCACGCCCTCGAGGGCGCGCGCGCCGCCCACGCGAGGAAGTTCGTCTATGCCGCTTCCTCGTCCTGCTACGGCATGACCCAGGAATTGCCCACGACGGAACACGCCCCCATCCGCCCGGAGTACCCGTACGCCCTCAGCAAATACCAAGGTGAGCAGGCCGTGCTCCACTGGGGCAGCATCTACAGGCTCCCGGTCAACGTCATCCGCATCTTCAACGCCTACGGCACGCGCTCCAAGACCTCCGGCGCCTACGGCGCGGTCTTCGGCGTCTTCCTCGCGCAGAAGCTCGCGAACAAGCCCTTCACCGTTGTCGGCGACGGCACCCAGCGCCGCGACTTTCTCTTCGTGACCGACGTCGCCCGCGCCTTCTACCTCGCCGCGACCACGCCGAAGGCGAACGAGATCTATAATCTCGGCGCCGGCAACCCCCAGACCGTCAACCGCCTCGTCGAGCTCCTCGGCGGCCCGGTTATCCACCTCCCCAAGCGCCCCGGCGAGCCGGAGTGCACCTGGGCGGATATCTCCAAGATCACGCGCGAGCTCGGCTGGAGGCAACAGGTGTCCTTCGAGGCCGGCGTCGCGCAGATGCTGGCCCAGATCGATTACTGGCGCAACGCGCCCGTGTGGGATCCGTCGTCGATCGAGAAAGCGACGAAGAACTGGTTCGATTTCCTTAAAGGAAAGGATGCCAAATGACCGGATTGACCGATGCCGAACGCGCCACCTATGAGCGCAAGATCAAGACCCGCGAGCAGCTTCGCGCCATCCTGGGGCCGTTCCCGCGCAAAAAGAAGGTCATCATGTGCCACGGCACGTTCGACCTCGTGCACCCCGGCCACATCCGCCACCTGATCTACGCCAAGAGCAAGGCCGACATCCTCATCACCTCGCTCACCTCGGACCAGCACATCGCCAAGGCCAATTTCCGCCCCTTCGTGCCGCAGCTCCTGCGGGCCATGAACCTCGCCGCGCTCGAGATCGTCGACTACGTCATCATCGACGAGAACCCCACGCCCATCGAGAACCTGAAGTACATCCAGCCGGATTATTTCGCCAAGGGCTACGAATACAACAAGGGCGGGCTGCACCCCAAGACGAAGGAGGAATT
>CAZGJB010000295.1:0-4286 GCA_964526145.1 uncultured Opitutaceae bacterium | reverse complement strand
TTGCGTCGCGCGAGGAGGCATCTGGAAATGCCCAGAGATTGCCAATTTGTGCGCAGGCATGCGGTTCGCCACGCCGGTCGCGACCGGCCAGTCTCCGCCGTGGTCGACCCGGTCTGAAACCCCGCCCCTTACCCGCCATGAAATACGTCGTCATATTCCACGCGAACCTCAGCTACGCCTACCTGACCCCGGACCGCTACGAGTTCGTGATCCGCAAGAGCTACGAGATGCTGCTCGACACGATGGCCGAGCGCTTCCCCGACGTGAAATTCGTCTTCGAGGCCTCCGGCTACACGATCGAGGAGATCGCGCACCGCTGTCCCGACGTGCTCGCCAAGCTGAAGCGCGCGATCGCCGAGGGCCGCTGCGAGTTCATGGGCTCGCCCTACGCCCACCCCATGCTGCCCAACTTCCCCAAGGAGGACGGCATCTGGGCGCTGCGCTTCGCCAACGAGGCCTTCCAGCGCCACCTCGGCGTCACCCCGCGCAGCTTCTGGAATCCCGAGTGCGGCTGGCGCTCCTACGTGCCGGAGCAGGCCGCCGCGGCCGGCTTCACCAATGTCATCGGCGACTTCGAGGCCTACAGCCGTTCCTGCGGCCCGGATGGCAAGCCCCTGCGCCCCGAGATCTACGCCAAGGAGCACACGAAGGACCGCGCCTTCTACCACTTCGGCTTCGCCTACGACCTGCCCGGCACCGAGCGCGCCATCCATTTCCCGTTCAACGCCATCGCCGGCGTGCCCAAGGACCGCCTGCGCATGTTCCTCCGCACCGACCGCATCGCGCAGTTCGGCGTGCGGTACTTCATGGGCATGGAGGGCTACACGCTCGAGAAGTACCTCGGCCTGATCCGCCAGTACTCCGCCCAGAACCCCGGCGAACCCGAGGGCGCGCTCATCATCTTCGCCGACGACGCCGAGTACGTCGGCACGAACGGCTGGTTCCGCCTCAAGTACCAGAACAAGCCCGACAACGTCTTCGAGGAGACGCCTGACTCCCGCGAGAAGCTCATCGCCCTCCTCACTGCCTGCCAGGGCATGGGTTCGTTCTGCACGTTCGACGAGGCCTGCTCGCTCCCGCCCCTGCCGGAGACGATCTCGTTTGACGACGACCGCGCCTGGCACGGCGCCTACGCCTCCACCTGGGCGCAGACACCCATGGCCCGACTCCTCCGCCCGTGGCAGGACCTCGTCCGCGCCAAGCTCCGCCGCTCCCGCCTCCCGGAGGAACGCCTCCGCCTCGCGTGGTACCACCTCACGAATTCGTACAACTCCGACGGCCAGTGGCCGCCGACCCTGCCCGATGCCCCGCACATCGTGCACCCGTGCAACTACGCCTACTGCTTCGAGAACCTCCTGCGCGCCGAGCTGCTCTGCGGCGGCGTGGATCGTTCGAAGCTGCGCACCGATCCCTTGAAGACGCTCCGCGAGATCCTCGGCCCGCAGGAGAGCCTCATCCTCGCCAAGGCCCGCCGCCTCGCCGCCAAGGGCACCAAGGCCGAGAAGGTCGCCGGCCGCCGTGCCGTCACGCTGATCGAGACCGCCCGCAACCACGCGAGCGTCAAGGCGGTGAAGCGCATCCTCTACCCCTCCGACTACCAGGTCCGCGCCGACGCCATGGTCGAGGCCCGCCGCGCCGTCGGCGGCGTCGAGATCGAAAAGAACGAGGACCTCGCGGCCAAGCCCGCCAAGCGCACCCGGAAGTAAATCTCCCCCCATGAAGGAATCAGCCGAACTCGTCCGCCAAGCCTGCGCCGGCCGCCGCCCCGCGCGCACGCCCATCTACGACATCCTCGCCAACGACGCCGTCATCAGCCACTTCGCGGGCCATCCGCTCGATGGCACCGATGACTTCGGCCACCTCTGCCGCGGCATCGGCCACGGCATCGACGCGACCCGCTTCCTGATGACGCCCGCCGTCGTCGGTTCGACCACCGTCGACCGCTTCGGCAACACGCACACGCACGAGCGGTGGACCAACTGGGTCTCCCACCACGCGCGCACCGACGTTGACGAATGGATCGCCTGGCTCCCCGGCGAGATCGAGCGCCTCGAAAGCCAGCCCGCCCCGACCGCCGCCGAGCGGGCCGCCGCCCGCACCGAGCAGGCCGGCATCCTCGCCCGCCTCAACGGTTCGGTCCACATCGCCTGCACGCCGTCCACCGCCGTCAATGAGGCCCTCTTCGGCTACCACTGCGGCTTGGAAGCGCTGAGTTACCTCTGGGCCGACGCCCCCGACCTTATGCTGCGCTGGTTCCGCGCCATCGAGCGCGCGCAGCAACGCTACATCCAGCGCACCGCCCATCCCGACCAGGCCGACCTCGCCGTCATCTACAGCGACGTCGCCTTCAAGGGCCGGCTCATGTTCTCCCTCGAGACCTTCCGTGCCTGGGGGTTCTTCGACGACGTCGCCCGGATCTGCGCCGAGTGCCACCGGCACGGGCTCAAGGTCATCTTCCACTCCGACGGCTACATCATGGACATCTTGCCCGATCTCGTCGCCGCCGGCATCGACGGGCTCAACCCGATCGAGAAGGCCGCGGGGATGGACATCTACGAGATCCGCAAACAGTACCCGCAGCTCATCCTCGCGGGCGGCGTGGACGTCACCCACCTCCTGCCCTTCGGCACGCCCGAGGAGGTGCGTCGTGAGACCCGCCGCATGATCGCCGAGACCGGCTCCGAGGGCCGGCTCCTCATCGGCAGCTCCACCGAG
Source organism: uncultured Opitutaceae bacterium (assembly GCA_964526145.1). Lineage (GTDB taxonomy): Bacteria > Verrucomicrobiota > Verrucomicrobiia > Opitutales > Opitutaceae > UBA2377. The sequence goes on along the minus strand of CAZGJB010000295.1, from coordinate 1,571 downwards.
GTCGGCAACGACGTCCCCCTCGCCAACTTCCTCGCCTTCCGCGACGAGGTCTTTGCCCGCTGAGGGTTCGAGCCATGCCCCGCACCCCCTCCAAGCGCGACGTCGTCGCCAGTGTCCTGCGCGGCGAACGGCCGCCTTACGTCCCGTGGTCGTTCTGGTTCACGGCCGAGGCGGCGGAGAAGCTCTGCCACCACTACGGCATCGCCGCCGCCGACCTCGACCAGCACGTCAACAGCCACATCCTCGGCCTCGGCAGCCAAATGCCGGTCGTCGAGCATATGGGCCACGACCGCATCCGCGACCGCTTCGGCGTCGTCTGGGACCGCTCGCAGGACAAGGACATCGGCATGGTCGAGGGCTGCGTGCTCCCCGAGCCCACGCTCGACGGCTACCAGTTCCCTTCCTCCCGCGACCCGCGCATCTTTGGGCCGATCGCGGCGAACATCGCGCAGCACCCGGACCGCTTCCGCATGTTCGCGATCGATTTCTCGCTCTTCGAGCGCGCCTGGTCGCTGCGCGGCATGGAGAACCTGCTGATGGATTTCATCGAGCAGCCGCAGTTCGTGCATGACCTGCTCGACGCCATCACCGACCATAATCTGGAACTCATCCGCAATGCCCTCGAATACGACATCGACGCCGTGTACTGTGGCGACGACTGGGGCCAGCAGCACGGCCTGATCATGGGCGCCGCCGCCTGGCGCACGTTCATCGCCCCGCGGCTCAAGCGCGTCTACGCGGCCGTGCGCGGCGCCGGGAAGTTCCAGGTCATCCACTCCTGCGGCGACGTGGACGAGCTCTTCGAGGATCTCGCCCAGCTTGGCGTCAATCTCTTCAACCCGTTCCAGCCCGAGGTCATGGACGTCCGCGCCCTCCTCGAGCGCCACCGCGGACGGCTGTCGTTCTGGGGCGGGCTCTCGACCCAGGTCACGCTGCCGAAGAAGGGCGTCGCCGAGGTGCGCGCCGAGTCCCGCGACCTCCTCGCCCGCGGCGCCGCCGGCAGCTACGTCTTCGCCCCGTCCCACGCGGTCGAGGGCGACGTGCCGCTGGAAAACATGCTGGCCTTCATCGAGGAGGCCCACCGCCAGCCCGGCTGCGCGGGGATCTTCGAGGTGCCGCGTCCGCGGACCTGACCATGGGTGCTCCCGACCAGACCAGCCTGCTTCCCCGCGCGGTCGAGGCGGCGCTGCGCAACTGGTGGGACGGCGGCAGCCAGGAACATCCGCTGATCCTCGCCACCACGCTCCGCCCGGGCGCGGTCGTCCCGGCGACCGACGACTTGAACCGCCACTGGCTCGACCGCGATTTCATCATCGAGCGCAAGCTGCGGGAGATCGAGGCCACGGAGCATTACGGCGTCGCGGTGCCCTATCATTACGTGGACCACGGCTCGAGCGCGATGGCCGGGGTGGTCGGGTGTCCGCTGGTGTTCGTGGATCCCGAGACCATCTGGGCCAACCCGCGTTTCGAGACGCTCGACCAGGTCCTCGACACGGACTTCACGCTCGATTCGCCGATCTACGCCCACATCCGCGAACTCACCCGGCGCAGCGTCGCCCACGCCCGCGGAC
>CAZGJB010000294.1:0-4330 GCA_964526145.1 uncultured Opitutaceae bacterium | reverse complement strand
GGGGAAAGCCGCGCTGCTTTTCGCCTTATCGTGGAGCCTGCCAAACCCTTCCGCACCAAGCCCGAGCGCGCGGCCTTCATCGACCGGCGCCTGGCCGAGTTGTATCCGCAGACTCCGGTGCCGCTTGACCACAGGGATGCCTACACGCTGCTGATCGCGGTGCTCCTCTCGGCCCAGTGCACCGACAAACGGGTCAATCTCGTGACGCCGAAGCTTTGGGCGGTGGCCGACACGCCGCAGGCGATGGCCCGCGTGCCGGTGGCGAAGATCCAGGAGATCATCCGCCCCTGCGGACTGTCGCCGCAGAAGGCGCGGGCGATCTCGGAGCTCTCACGCCTGCTGATCGAGCGTCATGGCGGGCAGGTGCCGCGCACCTTCGCGGAACTGGAGGCATTGCCCGGGGTGGGACACAAGACGGCGTCGGTCGTCATGGCCCAGGCCTTCGGCGTGCCGGCCTTTCCGGTCGACACGCACATCCACCGGCTCGCGCAGCGCTGGCAGTTGAGCAATGGGCGAAACGTCGAGCAGACCGAGTCGGACCTGAAGCGGCTTTTTCCCGAGGCACACTGGAACCAGCTGCACCTGCGGATCATCTTCTACGGCCGCGAGCATTGCACGGCCCGCGGCTGCGATGGCACGGTCTGCGAAATATGCCGGACGCTGTTCCCGGCGCGCCGGCGGGCGGTGCGGCTCAAGTGAGCCGAAGGCCCGGCCCGGTTACTTCACGTCCACGTAGCGGGCGATCGTGACGACCTTGTAGTCCTCCTCGGAGGCACCGGTCTTCACGGTGACGACGTCGCCGGCCTTCTTGCCGAGCAGGGCGGCGCCGAACGGCGTCTTGTAGGAGAGGATGTTCTTGTCGGGATTGCCATCCCAGGCGCCGAGGATCGTGTAGCGGGTGGTCTGGCTCGTGGTGACGTTCTGCACGTCGACGACGGTGCCCACGCTGATCTGCTCGGTGGTCGCCTCGGAGAAATCGGTGATGCGGGCGCGGCCGAGCTCCTTCTCGAGGAGCGTCTTCTGCGCCATGAGGACGTGCTGGTCCTGCTTGGCCATCTTGTACTCGGAGTTTTCCTTGAGATCGCCGTGCTCGCGGGCGGCGGCGATGGCGCGGGAGTTCTCCGGAATCTTCTTCGACACGATGGTGTCGTACTCCTCGCGGCGGCGGTCGTACGAGGCGCGGGAGACGAGAAGCTGCTCCTCCTTCGACTCGGCGTCGGCGGCGACGAGGGATTGGATCTTGGGGAACAGCTTGATGAAGCGGGCGAGCAGGGACTTCTTCGTCAGTTCCTCGAAGCCCTGGTTGAGCATGAGGGTGTTGGCGAGGTCGCGGGCGGTCTCCGGGTCGGCCGTCGAGAGGAGATCCGAGATGAGCTCGGTGTCCTCGCTCAGGATGTCGGCGAGCGGGATGCGGCGGGCGCTCGAGGCCTGCAGGGCCTCGTAATCGATGGCGAAGAAGATGGCGCTGAGGAGGCGCGGGGTGATGAGGTCGTTGAGCAGCTTCGCGAATTTCTTCGAGTGGCGGTTCTTGACGATCCAGAGGAGGACCGGGGCGCGGAGGTTCTGCTCGGTCTGCCAGCGCTTGAGGGCGGCGGCGAGCTCGTCGGCGTGGCCCTGCTCGACGAGGAAGTTGATGCACTCGGTGGTGAACTTGCCCTGCGAGACCTTCAGCAGGGTGAAGAGGATGTCGCGGCTCTCGACCGGGTGGGTCGCATTGACGAGCTCGAGGAAGCGGGCCTGGAAGTGGACCGGGATCTTCTCCGCGATGGCGGGGAGATCGCGGACATTGGCGACCAGGGTGCTCTGCTGCGGTTCGAAGCCGGCGCTGTCGACCCCCAGGAGCTTGGCGAGGTCGTCGCGGACGGCGGCGCCGTAGAGGCGCTCGGAGGCATCGAGCTGGTTGCTGGTCTTCACGGCCTCGGTGACACCGTTGAGGATGGCGCTGAGGTCGGTCTTGATGTCCTTTTTGGACGACGAATCGATGAGCTCCTCGGCCAGCGCGATGCGGCGGCGGGCGGAGCGAGTGGAGTTGAATTGCTCGAGGATCTCGTCCTCGGCGGACACGGGCGTCTCACGAAGGATGTAGCACTCGGTCTTCTTCTCGGGGCTCGCGACGCGGGGGTCCTTGGCGATGGCCTTGCGGGCGGTGGCCCACCACTTCTTGAACTTTTCGGGACCGACGACCTGCGCGAGGACGATCTCCATCTCGATCTGGGTCGCCGCGTTGTTGGGGTAGGACTCGAGGGCCTCCACAACCAATTGGACGGGATTTTCCTCGATCAACTCGGCGATCTTCTTGGGCTCCGTCTCCTTGCGGACGAGGAGGTGCTTGGCCGGGAGGATGTCGAGGGTGTTGATGCAGAAGGCCGGGTCCATCGGGTGGGCCTTCTTGTCCTTGAAGTTGATCAGCAACCGCTGGGAGGCGTCGTCGTAACTCTTGATCTGGCCGAATCCCCAGCTGCGGTGGACCACGTACGCGCCGGGCTCCATGGCCTCAAGTTTGGCTTTGGCCGCCTTGAGGGACGGATTCTTGGCGATGAGCGCGGAGACAGCTTCGGAATTCATGATTGCGTGTTTAAGGACCTGAACGGGAGAGTTGAGCGGAGAATGCCGAACCTTGTCAAACAGTGTGTCTGTCGCGACTTTTATGAAAACGCACCCTGAACCGAGTCGTCCAGAAGCTTGGCCTGCCGCTGCACGCCTGCTGGCCCGCTGGTTGGACCGGCACGAACGGGTGGACGAGTTGCTGGAGACCCTGCCGCGTGGATTGAACGGCGTTGAACGCGCTCGTTGCCAACATCTTGTGTTTGGCGTGGTCCGGCATTTCGGAAGACTAGACGCCGCGCTGCGACGCCTGGTGCCGCACGCGCCGCGCTTCCCGACCCGGGCGGTCCTGCTGGTGGCGGGTTACGAACTGCTGGAAGGAGCGGTCGGTCCGGTTGAGGACGGATTGGTGGCCAAAATCGTACACCACGCGGTGGAGCAGGCGAAAGGGTTGACGAGCCCCGCCGAGGCCCGGCTGGTCAATGCCGTCGTCCGCAAACTCGCCCCGGTGCTCGCCACCCCGCCGCCCCCCAAATTGGCGACGGCCGAGGTGCTGGCTGAATATTATTCACACCCCGAGTGGCTCGTGCGCCGCTGGCTGCTCACGTTTGGCGCCGAGCCCACGCGCAAGCTGTTGGAGTGGAACCAGCAACCGGCGCCGGTTTACGCCCGGTGGCGTAATTCGGCGGGTGCGGTCCCGCCCGCCTGGCTCAAGGCCACGGCTTGGCCGGGATTCTTTGAGGTGGAGCCGGGTCATTGGCCGGAGGTCGAACCCCTGCTCCGCAATGGCGACCTTTACCTGCAGGATCCCGCGACGCGTCTGGCGGTGGAATTGCTTGCCCCCCAACGGGGTGAAAGCGTGCTCGATCTCTGCGCCGCCCCCGGTGGCAAGAGTCTGCTGATCGCCGATGCCCTGGCGGCCGGGGGCACCGGTGGCGAGTCGGCTGGACGCGTGGTGGCTTTCGACCAGCCCCCGGTTGCGGCCGAGGGGGCCGCCGCCCGACCGGCGCCGCGGATCGAACGCTTGAAGGAAAACCTCTCGCGGGTCCGCAGTGCCGACGTTGCGCTCGTCCTGGGCGATGTGCAGCGCGGTGCCGCGCAGATCTTGCGCGAACACAACCTGCCGGAGGAGTACCCTGCGGTGCTGATCGACGTGCCGTGCTCAAACACCGGCGTCATGCGCCACCGGGTGGATGTGAAGTGGCGCCTGCAGGACACCGACATCGCGAAGCACGGCCGGCAGCAGCTGGCCCTGCTGCACGCGGCGGCGCGCCTCGTCACCCCGGGCGGGCGGCTGGTTTACTCCACGTGCAGCATCGAGCCCGAGGAGAACGACCAGGTCTTGCGGGCGTTTTTCGACAGCCGCGCCGGCGGGCCGTTCAAGCTCGAGCGCAGCGTCCAGAGCTTCCCGTGGATCACCGGCCATGACGGCGCCGGGGCGTTCCTGCTGCGAAAGCAGGCCTGACGGAAGCTGGGCTGCGAATATTGCCGTGAAAAACTCCGACCTGATGGAATGTGGAACTCAGAAACGCTGGAAAATGAGTCGAGGTCCGGTTCCGGTTTTCCTGATTTCCACATTCGATCTTCTGGGGGCAGCTCAAGGCACGAGCTCGAACACCTCGAGTGTCCGCGTGACTTCCTGATTGCCCTGCAGGAACGAGAAACGGATCTCGCGGGCGGAGGCGACGAGCTGTTCGAAGCGGCGGTAATCCCACGCGGCCACCGGCTCGCCGTCGATGCGGGTGACGAGGTCGCCGCCCTGCACCCCGGCGGCGTGGGCGGGTGA
>CAZGJB010000293.1:0-4374 GCA_964526145.1 uncultured Opitutaceae bacterium | reverse complement strand
ATGGACACCATCTGCCCGCCGTCCTCGCAGTTCGCCGCCTACAACAAGATCAAGGCGAAGAAGTCCCACGTCATCTACCCCGACTACGGCCACGAGGCTCTGCCCGGCGAGAACGACCAGACGTTCAACTTCATGTTGGGCCTGTAAGCTCGCGCCCGCTCGAGTTAGGACCTCTCGCGGAGGCGCGGAGGATCAATCACCCTACCGCTCGCCAAACATCGCCCGGATGTTTTCCAGCGGCGTGCCCTGGATGAGCGCGTTCGAGCAGCCCTGGAAATAGCCGCGGCGTCCTGACTCCGCCAGCGCCGCGGCGGCCTGCGCGCGCACCTGCTCGGGCGTGCCGCGCGCCAGGAGCGAGGACGACACGTTGCCCCAGATGACCAGTCGCGGGAATTTTTCCCGCACCGCCGCGACCGTCATGGTCGCGTCGCGGTCGGTCTCGCCGTAGCCCGGGCAGGCCGCCTCGCCGAAGATCATGTCCATGAGCGACCACAGATTGCCGTCGCTGCGGAAGAAGTGATGCACGCCGAGCGGATTGAGCGCGGCCGAGGCCTTCACATAGCCGGGGAGCACGATGTCACGGAACATCGCCGGTGAGTAGAACGGCCCGATGTTTCCCGCGAGGTCGCCGCCACCGAAGATCACGGGCGGGATGCCCGCATCGAGCAGCGCCCGCCCGATCGCGATGAGCTGGTCCGCCTGGAGCAGGCACCGCTGGCGGATGAGGTCCGGTTCCAGCGCCATCAACTCGATATCCTCGGGGTCGAGACCCACGCCGATATGCAGGTTGGCCCCGACGACGAAAAATTCCTGGCCGTAGCGTCGCCACAGGTCGACGACCGGGGCGATGTGCTCGCGCGCCATCTGGCCAAGGTCCATCGCCTCCATCCGCGCGATCTCGCGCCGCAGCCGCTCCTCCGGCGTTTCACGACGCGGCGACTGGTAAATCAGGCTGAAGTCCGCCGATGCCGGCTGGTATTGCCAGACCGCGTGCTCGCCGTCCGCCGGACCGAACCGAAACGTGAATTCGTCGATCCGCGCATCCGGGCACACGTTCATGCGCCAGGGCATGCGCAGCACGTCGAGGTCCAGCGCCCGGTGCACCGCCGCGAGGTCCTCGACCAGTTGGGCCTCGAAATCCGCATGCGCCGCCGCGCCGCCGCACCAGGCCGCCACCTCGGCAAAATGCAACGACCCCGTGCCGGTGTGGGCCACCCGCCCCAGCACCGCCGACGCCACCCCGCAGGAGATCGCGGGCGAATAGAGCGGCGCCCGGTCCGTCGGAGCGCAGGCCAGCGTGGCCTGGGCGCGTTGCACCCGCGGGGCAGGTTCAGCCAAGTGTGACGGCATGACGCGAGGCTGACCGCGGATCACCCGCATTTCATCCCCAAAGTCCGCCCGCCCGGAGATAGTAGACCCGTTACGCGCCGCCACAATCGCTGCACATGAGCACGGGGACCGCTCAGCACTCCTCGAACAACGCCCGTACATTCGCGGCGGGCGTGCCGTGCACGATGGCGTTGGAGCAGCCCTGGAAGTATCCCGTGCCGCCGGACTCGGCGAGCGCCGCCCGCGCCTGCGCACGCACCTCCGCCTCCGTGCCATGCATCAGCAGCGAGGAAGACACGTTGCCCCAGATCACCAGGCGCGGGAACCGCGCCCGCACGTCCGCGACGGTCATCGTCGCGTCGCGATCCATCTCCCCGTAACCTGGGCAGGCCGCCTCGCCATAGAGCATGTCCATCAGGGTCCAGAGATTGCCGTCGCTGCAGAAGAAATAGTGCACGCCCATCCGGCGCAACGCGGCCATGGCCTTGACGTAGGCCGGCAGCACCATGTCGCGGAACATGGCCGGCGAATAGATCGGCCCCTGGGTGCCCGCCAGGTCGCCGCCGCCCGACATGACCGGCGGCATGCCCGACTCGACCAGCGCCTGCCCCACGGCGATGGCGTAGTCCGCCTGCAGCGAGGTCTTGCGGCGGAACAGGTCGGGCTCGGTCACCATGAGTTCGAGGTCGTCCGGATCGTACCCCACGCCGATCCCCGCCCCCACGCTGCGGCACATGAACTCGTCCCCGTAGCGCCGCCACAAGTCCACGGCCGGGACCAGCGCCGCGCGGGCGACGGGCAGCGGATCGGCCGCGATGGCCTCCAGCTTTTCCAACTGCCGCCGTAGCCGCACCTCCGGCGCCTCCTGGCGCGGCGATTGATAGACGGCGCTGAAGTCCGCCGTTTCCGGGTGATATTGCCAGATGGTGTGCTCGCCGTCCCCGGGGCCGAACCGAAAAGTGAACTCATCGATCCGCGCATCAGGCCGCTCGTTCATCCGCCAGGGCATGCGCAGGACATCCACGTCGAGGGCCCGGTGGATGGCCACGACATCCTCGATCAGCTGCGCCTCGAAATCCTCATGGGCCGCCGCGCCTTCCGCCCACGCCGCGACCTCGGCATAGCGCAGCGAACCCGTGCCGGTATGTGCCGGCCGGCCGAGGATTTCCGAGGCCACGCTACAGGCGATTGCCGGCACGTGCCGCGGCGCGCGATCCACGGGCTGCCCGGCGATCGCCTGGAGGCAGCGGTGCAGGCGGGGATGGGAACCGGCACCGGGTTGGATCATGCCGGCAGCCTGGACGGAATGCCCGGTGCCTTCAGCCGAAATCACCGGACCATGCGACATAGTAGGGGGTGCGGACCTTGCCAGCAGACAAACTTCGGTCGCCGGGACTCAGCGCACGGCAAACATCGCCCGCACGTTCTCCGCCGGCGTGCCGACGACGATCGCGTTGGAGCATCCCTGAAAGTGACCCCGCCCGCCCGCCTCGGCGATCACGGCCTCCGCCTGGGCGGTGACCTCGGCGGCGGTGCCGTCCAGCAGCAGCGACGAGGACATGTTGCCCCAGATGACCAAATTCGGGAAACGCGCACGGATCGCCGCCACCGTCATGGTCGCGTCGCGGTCGGTCTCGCCGTAGCCCGGGCAGGCCGCCTCGGTGAAGAGCATGTCCATCAGCGACCACAGGTTGCCGTCGCTCCGGAAATAGTAGTGCACGCCCAGCCGGTTGAGTTCCTGCAACGCCCGCACGTAGCCCGGCAGCACCATGTCGCGGAACATTGCCGGGGAATAGATCGGACCCTGCGTGCCCGCGAGGTCGCCGCCGCCCGCCATGACCGGGGGCAGCTCCGTCTCCAGCAACGCCCGGCCCACCGCGATCGCATACTCGGCCTGCAGGAGGCACTTCTGCCGCATGAGGTCCGGCTCGGTGATCATCAGCTCGAGGTCATCCGGGTCGTAACCGACGCCGATGCCCGCGCCGGCGCTGCAGACATAGAACTCCGCCCCGAAGCGGCGCCAGAGATCGAGCGCCGGCTCGAGCGACGCGCGGGCCAGCGGCATCGGGTCGGCGGCGATCTGCTCGAGCCGCGCAATGGCCTTGCGCAGGCGCACCTCGGGCGCGTCGCGCCGCGGTGACTCGTAGACCGGGCTGAAATCCGCCGTCGCCGGTGTGTATTGCCAGATCGCGTGCTCGCCCGCCTCCGGACCGAAGCGGAACGTGTAGCGGTCAATCTGCGCGTCCGGCCGCTCGTTCATACGCCAGGGCATGCGCAGGACATCGGCGTCGAGCACGCGGTGCACCGCGACCAGATCCTCGATCAGCTGCGCCTCGAAGTCCGCGTGCGCCGCCTCGCCCCGCGCCCAGGCGGCCACCTCGGCGTAGCGGACGGAACCGGTGCCGGTGTACGCAGTGCGTCCCAGCAGCTCGGAGGCCACGCCGCAGGCGATGGCCGGGATGTAGGTCGGGGCGCGGTCGGTGCGTTCGCCGCGGATCGCCGCGGCGCACCGCGCGTGGCGGGCGGACGCCGGCGACAACGTGACCGGCGAGGCTTTGGTTGGCATAAGGAAATCGGACGAGTCAGCCGACCCAGCTGATCCGCTGAAGCCGCCGCGCGAGTTCCACGTCCTTGGCCGTCACGCGGCCGCCGGCATCATGGGTGTTCAGGCGCACCGCGACCCGGTTGTAAACATTGGTCCAATCCGGGTGGTGATCCATCGCCTCCGCCTCGAAACCCGCGCGCACCATGAAGCTCAGGGCCTCGCGGAAGCTGCCGAAGGTGAATTCCTTGGCCAGCGTGTTCTCCTGCAGCGCCCAGCCCGGCAACGTCGCCAAGGCCGCGTTGATCTCGCTCGGCGTAAGGGGCGGCGTTGGCATCGTCGCAGCCAAGCCAGCGGCCCCGCTCGACGCAAGCCCGCGGCTTTCTGACCCCGCGCGAAGGCGGCTTGTCAAACTCCGACCCGCCGCCCTTACTCGAACGTCACGCATGTCGTCGCCCAGTCCTGAAAAAGTCCCGTCGCACGTCGCCATCATCATGGACGGC
>CAZGJB010000292.1:0-4426 GCA_964526145.1 uncultured Opitutaceae bacterium | reverse complement strand
ACCCTCATCGCCCGCCCCGAGTGGGCCTTCCTGCCGTTCCTGAAGAAAAAGTACAGCATCGCGTTCAACGTCGTGCCGCAGAATTTCTCGGTGGCCGCCTTCCTCGGCAACAAGGAGGCGATCCAGCAGGGCTACTACATCGCCGAGCCATACCACATCGTCGCCGCCGGCGGGAAGGAGCCGCGGTTCCTCTCGACCTGGGACGCCGGCTTCCGCGCCTACGCCGTGCTGGTGACGAGCCGGAAGTTCGCCGCCGCGCACCCGGACCAGCTTCGCGCCTTCCTCCGCGCCTACATCCGCGGCTGGCGCGACTACATCGAGGGCGACCCAACCGCGGCCCACGCCGCCATGAAGGCCGCGAACCCGAACAACAGCGACGCCTTCATGCTTGCCTCACGCCAGCTCCTGATCGACGGCCGCCTCGTCACCGGCCGCGACGCCGACGGCGGCGTCCATCAAATCGGCCGCCTTTCGCCCGACCGCTACGCTACCCAGATCCGCCAGCTCGAGGAGCTCGACATCCTCCCCAAGGGCAAAGTCACCGTCGAAAAGGCGATGACGACGGAGTTTCTACCGGAAAAGTAATCGCGGATTGTGCTTTGGGTAGCGCCCGGCCTCCGGACGGGCGGTTGGCGTGCGCATGCCAAACGACGCCCGTCCGGAGGCCGGGCGCTACCCAAAGGCATTTCCGTCTTCCAGGTTTCCCGGCTTCCTCCTTCACCGATCTGTATTTGTATCCCCTCGGCGTTTCCCCTTTCCTGCGGGCATGTCCGTCCGCCAGATCGAGCAGTTTCGCGAACTCCTGCAGCGCGCCGTCGCTGACGGGACCCTCGGCAAGCTCACGCTCGGCAAGTATCGCGGAGCCGACGCCTCACTGCGCAACGTCTTCATCCGCTCCGTCACGCTCAAGGCCGGCCCGCACCTCAGCTTCGTCTGGCGCCACGCCACGCGCGATGTCACCAAGAACCTCCCGCCCGCCGAGGCTCTCGCGACGATCGACGGCCTCATCGGCACCGATTTCCTGGACGCGCACCTTTTCGCCGGACCCCTCACCGCCCAGCTCGAATGCCAACCAGACGGCACCGCGCGCCTCAAGGTCACCAACGCCGCCCCCATCGGCGCGCCCGACCACGCCGCGGCCGGCGAGCATGACCAAGCCCGCCAGCACCCGATTCCCGCCGACGCCCCCTGGCTGCGCGCCCTCGGGGTCACCAACGACCGCGGTCAGCCCCGCGAGGGGATGGCGGCCAAGTTCCGCCAGATCCAGAAGTTCACCGAGCTCCTTGGTCACCTCATCGCCGAGGCAAAGCTTCCGGAGGACCGCCCGCTGCACGTCGTGGACATGGGTTGCGGCAAAGGTTACCTGACCTTCGCCGTCGCCCATCTGCTTGGGGCCCGTGCCGAAGTCCGCGGCATCGAACGCCGTGCTGACCTCGTCGACAAATGCAACGCCGTCGCCCGGGCCCATGGCTTCGCGCGGCTGCAGTTCGCCGTCGGCGAGATCGCCACGGTCCCGGCCGGACCGGTGGACATCCTCATCGCCCTGCACGCCTGCGACACCGCGACCGACGACGCCCTCGCGCGGGGCCTGCGCGCCGGCGCCACGCTCCTGGTCGTCGCTCCCTGCTGCCAGAAGGAACTGCGCCCCCAACTCACCGCCCCGCCCGTCCTTTCCGACGCACTGCGGCACGGGATCTTCCAGGAACGCCAATCGGAATTCGTCACCGACGCCCTCCGCGCCGAGCTCCTCGAGTGGTCGGGTTGCCGGACCAAGGTCTTCGAGTTCATCTCCACCGAACACACCGCCAAGAACGTGATGATCGCTGCCATCCGTCACGAGCCGCCTGGCGATCCTGCGCGAGCCGACGCGATTCGCGCCCTCGCCGCCTTCTATGGCATCCGCCACCATCATCTGGCGACGCTCCTCGGTTTTCCGCTGTCGACCTGATCCATGAACTGGACCGAACTGGATTGGCCGGCGCTCGACCGGTTGCGCGACGGTTTCCTCGGCGGCGGGGCGGCGGCGGGACCGTATTGGCGCACGGAGTCGGCGCTCGCGAGCTACGACCTCACCTTCGGCGAGCGCATCGGCTGGAAATGGGACCATGTGCTCCTCGAACTGAAGCTGCGCGGTTGGCAACCCCCAACCCGCACGGTGCTCGACTGGGGCTGCGGCAGTGGCATCGCGGCGCGGCGCGTGATCGGTGCCTTCGGGGCGGAATGCTTTGACGAACTCCTGGTGTGGGACCACGAGCCGATCGCGGCCGACTTCGCCGCGGGTGCGGCCAGCCGCGCGTTTCCCGGCCTGAATGTGAACCAGGTCACGCCGGGTTTCCTGCAGGGCGACGAACCCGTGGGCCTCCTCGTCGTCAGTCACGTCCTCAATGAACTGGCGCCCGAGGCCCTCGCCGGACTGCGCCACCTGGTGCGTCGTGCCGCCGCGGTCATCTGGGTCGAGCCCGGCACGCACGCCGTCAGCCGGCAGTTGGGCGCGATCCGCGACGAGGTGCGCGGACAATTCACGATCGTCGCCCCCTGCACGCACGCGAACGCCTGCCCGGCGCTCGCCCCCGGCCGTGAGCGCGAGTGGTGCCACCAGTTCGCCGCGCCGCCGTCGGAGATCTTTGCGAATCCCGACTGGGTGAAATTCGGCCAGCGCGCCGGCATCGACCTGCGCAGCCTGCCGTATTGTTTCCTCGTGCTCGACCGCACCGCCCCGCCGCCGGCGCCCGGCTGGTCGCACCTCATCGGCCGACCGGAGCACTTCAAACCGTACGCGCGCTTTCTCAGCTGCGACGCCGAGGGCCTCGCCGAACTGACCCTGCCCAAGCGCGCCGATACCGCGCTGTTCAAGGAGCTTGATCGCACCAAGGCGCCCCTGGTTTACCGCTGGACCCGCGACGGCGACAAGGTTTCCGCCGGTACGCGCCTTGGCAGTTCGCCCGGTTGATTTCGCGATCTCTGTTCTCGCCCCGCCGCTGAAATCGCCTTCACTGCAGGCGTCCCATGTTCCGCCGCATTATATTGTTCACGATTGCCATCTCCGCCGCCTTGGCCGCGGAGCGCGCACCCATCGAATATACGCTCCGCTTCACCGACGCGACCTCCAACTATGTCGACGTCGAAGCCGTCCTGCCTACGGACGGCCGGGCGGAACTCACCGTGTTCATGCCGGTGTGGACCCCGGGCTCTTACCTGGTCCGCGAGTACGCCCGCAACATTGTGAGCATCACCGCGCAAGACCCGGCCGGGGCGGCGCTCGCGCTGGCGAAAACCGCCAAAAACCGCTGGACCGTCGCCACCGGCGGCGCCGAGCGCGTGCACCTCAAGTACCGGCTCTTCGCCCGTGAGATGAACGTGCGCGGCAGCTGGGTCGAGGCTGAGTTCGCCGTGCTGAAAGGCGCCGCGACATTCGTGAACCTGGCCGACGACGGCCCGCGCCGCTTCGTCGTCCGCGTGGTCCGGCCCGCCAGCTGGGCCACCTGCCAGACACCGCTGCGGCCCACGGCCGAGCCCGATGTCTTTGCCGCCGACAGTTTTGACCACCTGATCGACAGCCCCATCGTCGCCGGTTCGCCCCTCGTGGACAGCTTCGAGGTCGCGGGCGTGAAGCACGTCCTCGTGACCCTCGGCGGCGACGGTGTGTGGGACAACGCCCGCGTCGCCCGCAATCTCGCGCGCCTCGTCGAGGAGCAGGCCAAGTTCTGGGGCGGCCTGCCCTATCGCGAACCGTACTACTTCATCAACCTGCTCGGCATCGGCCGCGGCGGTCTCGAGCATTCCCACAGCACAGTGATGGGCGCCGACCGCTGGAACTCGCGCAACCGCAGCGGCATCAACTCGTGGCTTTCGCTGGCGAGCCATGAGTTCTTCCACGTCTGGAATGGCAAGCGCCTCCGGCCCGTCGGCCTCGGCCCCTTCGATTATGAACACGAGGCCTACACCCACTCGCTCTGGGTCGTCGAGGGTGTGACCAGTTATTACCAGCACCTCCTGCTGCGCCGCGCGGGCTTCGTCACGCGCGACGACTACCTGAGCACCGTCGCCGGCGCCTTCAACGACGTCCAGCGCACGCCGGCACGCCTCATGCAGTCGTTGAGCGCCGCCTCGTTCGACACGTGGATCAAGGCCTACCGGCCCGACGAGAATTCGGTCAACGCCCACTTCAGCTACTACAGCGGCGGCGCGCTCGCGATGCTCCTTCTCGACGCCGAGGTCCGCCGCGTGAGCGACGGCGCGAAGTCCCTCGACGACGTCATGCGGGCCGCCTACGCGCGCTACAGCGGTGCACGCGGCTACACCGAGGCCGAGTTCATCGCCCTCACGAGCGAGGTGGCCGGCCATGACCTCGCCGTCTGGTTCAGCCGCACCGTGCAGAATCCGGGCGACTGGGATCCGCAGCCCTTCCTCGATTGGTACGGCCTCG
>CAZGJB010000291.1:254-4440 GCA_964526145.1 uncultured Opitutaceae bacterium | reverse complement strand
CCCGCAGCCTGGGCCGGCCAGCTCGAGCAGGAGTTCTTCCAGGGCTTGCCGATCATGAACGAGGTCGTCTTCTGCCATCGCGCCAGCCGCACCCTGCTGACCTGCGACCTCGCCTTCAACATCGGCCCCGAGGCGCCGCTGGCCACCCGCCTGGGCTTCCGCCTCGTAGCCGGAGGGGGAGCGGGCGTGGAGGAGCTCGGCGAGGAAGGCGGGGACTTGGTATTGTGGCATGGATTTAGTCTCGCCCAACGGCCCGCGGGCGCAAAGCGTTTTTGCGCATGACCATTTATCCCGCCATCGACATCAAAGGCGGCCGCTGCGTGCGGCTGACGCAGGGACGCGCGGACCAGGAAACCGTGTACGCGGAGAAGCCGGGTTCGGTGGCGGAGCTCTTCCGTGCGGCAGGGAGTGCCTGGGTGCACGTTGTGGACCTGGATGGCGCGTTTGGCGGCCAACCGGCCAATTTGGCGGCGGTCGGGGCCATCGTTGAAGCCGGGATGAAGGTGCAGCTTGGGGGTGGCCTGCGCACGCGGGACGCCGTGGCCAAGGTTCTGGCGGCCGGGGTCAGCCGGGCGGTCATCGGCACGCGTGCGGCGGAGAGCGAAAATTTTGTACGCGAGCTCGTGGCGGAATTTGGCGATAGGATTGCCGTCGGCATCGACGCCAAGGAGGGCAAGGTGGCCGTCAAGGGTTGGGTCGACACGACCGCGCTCGGGGCGGTGACGCTGGCGCAACGGATGGATAACATCGGTGTGGCCACGATAATTTACACCGACATCGGCACTGACGGCATGCTCACGGGTCCGAATTTCGGCGCCCAGGAGGCGATGCTCAAGGCGGTCAAGGCTCGGGTCATCGCCAGCGGCGGCGTCAGCCGGCGCGAGGATGTGGTCAAGCTCGCGGAGCTCGCGCGCCTTTACGCCAATCTGGATGGGGTGATCGTCGGCAAGGCCCTGTACGAGGGCCGGGTCAATCTGCCGGATCTGCTGACGATCGCGAAGGGCTAGGTGGGGCGCTAGGCGCCCTTGACCTTGTCGGCGATCTCCTCGAGCGGGTAGGTGACGATCTCCGCCAGCGTGGGATGATACCACGGGGCGCGGAGCAGATCGAACACGGTGGCCTTCATGGCCAGCGGGCCGGTGAAGGCGTGGATCAGCTCACCGGCATCCTTGCCGGCGATCTCAGCGCCGAGAATGCGGCCGCGCTTGGGCTCGGCGATGACCTTCACGTAGCCGTAGTTGGCCTCCATGAGGATGGATTTGCCGTGATCGTTGAAAGGGTAGGAGGCCGTGAGATACGGCGTGCCGCGCTCGTCGAGTTCGCGTTCGAGCAGCCCGATGGTGGCCAGTTGCGGATCGGTGAAGACGACGTTGAGGAGGAGCGAATAGCCTACGGGTTTGAGGCCCTTGATGCCGGCGGCGTGGCGCGCGGCGAGCTCGGCCTGCTGGATGGCGACGTGGACAATCTCGTGCGGTCCGCTGCAGTCGCCCGCGGCGTAGATGTGCGGCGCGGAGCTCTGCTGCCAGCGATTGATGACGATCTGGCCATTGGCGCGTGTACGGACACCGGCGGCGGCGAGGTTGAGGCTGGCGGTGTTGGGTTCGCGGCCGAGGGCGTTGAACAAGTGCACGGCCGTGCGCGTGACGGTCTTGCCATCGTGCTCGAAAGTCGCGCGCACGCCTTTGCCCGACTTGGCAACCTCGCGAATGCGGGTGCCGGCGAAGAGCTCTATGCCATCGTCAACGAGGGCCTTCTGCACGACGGTGGAGGCCTCGTCCGAGTGGTCGCGAAGGATGTGCTGGCTGCGCTGAACCAGCGTGACCTTGGTGCCGATCCGAACGAGGAACTGCGCCAGCTCGCAGGCGACGATGCCGCCGCCGAGGACGATCACGCTCTTCGGGACGAAATCGAGGTCGAGCACATCATCGCTGGTCCAGAAGGGTGTCTCCTTCAGGCCGGGCACAGGCGGCACGCTGACCTTTGATCCGGTGCCGATGAGGAAGTATCGGGCCCGCAGCTTCCGGCCGTCGCCTAGTTCGACGGTGTGCGGGTCGAGGAAGCGGGCATGGTTGTGGAACAGCTTGAACTTGCCGAAATGCAGGGCCTTTTCGCGATAGCTCGCAAAGTCGGCGATGATGCGGCGCTTGCGGGCCTGCATCGCCTTCATGTCAGCCTTGGCCGAGGGGATGCGCAGCCCGAAGGCCTTGGCCTTGCCGGCGAGGTGCAGGATCTCCGCCATGTACAACAGCGTCTTCGACGGCATGCATCCGCGCAGGATGCAGAGTCCGCCCAGCTCGCGCGCGCCGTCCACCACGGCGGTGCGCAATCCGAGTCCGGCCGCAATGCGCGCCGCATTGAACCCGGCGCTGCCGCCGCCGATGGCGATGAAATCGAAGGATTGGGTGCTCATCGGCCCTTACCAAAGAGCATGATGTGGATCGTCTTCAACACGATCGCCGCATCGAGGAGGAACGAGAAGTGGCGGATGTAGTAGAGGTCGTATTCCAGCTTCCGAAGCGTGTCCTCGAGATTCGCCCCGTAGGGATAGTTAACTTGAGCCCAGCCCGTGATTCCCGGTTTGACGAGATGCCGGTAATGGTAGCTGGGAATCTGCCGCTCGTAGTCGTCGACCAAGACATTCCATTCGGCACGTGGACCGATGAGACTCATATCGCCCTTGAGCACGTTCCAAAGTTGAGGGAACTCGTCCAGACGGCTGGCCCGAAGGAACCGACCAACCAAGGTGATGCGTTGATCGCCGGGTTGGGTATAACGGTCTCCCCCGGCGGCTCGCACCCGCATCGTCCGAAGCTTGACGATGCGGAAAGGCGTCCGATTGCGTCCGATACGAGTCTGCGTGAAGAAGACCGGACCGCGGTCCTCAAGCCAGATCGCAAGCATGGCCACCAAGATGGGCACGGTGGCCAGCACGAGGCCGAGGATCGATAGGATCACATCGCTCAAACGTTTGGCGCGCTCGAACAGCGGTTCCCGGGCGATTTGGAAACCGTCCTGGAAGAGCCAAGACTGGTTCAGACGGTATAGGGGTATCTTGCGCCAGTAGACCTGATGGAAGAGTTCGAGGGTGTAGGTCGACACGCCGTTGAAATAGAGGCGGATCAGATGTTGCGAGACTTCAGCCGGAAGCTCGCGGCCTGACTCACGGATCACAATGGCCTCAGGGGTGATTTCCTGCCGGTCAATCCGGTCCAGGACCGATTCAAAGGAGGCGATCTCGGTGGCGGAAAACGGGTTGGCGGTATTGCTGGCGAAATTGGCGAAGAGCACCGGCTGCGAGAATCCCATCTTCACGCACTCTTCCTTGAACTCGTCGCAGCTCGTCCGATCGCCGACAAAAATCAAGGTGCGGTTGCCGCGAAACCGCAGTCGACTCAGGTAATTGCTACGACGGTAAACCAACGTCACCGGCATCAGGAGAATGAAGCTCAAGGCGACGACGGCGCGGCTCTGCTGGAGAGTGTAGCCCGAGGGGACGAGCACAAAGGTGATCAGCAGGGAACAGAGCATCGCTGCGACGAGTGCGAGCAGATGCTGACTGGTATAGTCGGTCCCGAGCATGTCGGTCCGCGCCTTATATCCGTCGATCAGATAAAAGGCCGTGACCATCAGCAGAAAAGGTCCGAACAACGGCAGAAGGACGATCGAATCGAGGTTTACGATGCCGCGCAGCCATCCGATCAGGTTGAAGGCCGCAACCAAGGCGAATGCATCATATGCGAGAAGCCGAACGGAGGTGTAACGGAAAGAATTCAAGAAGTGGTGGTCTGATTGCGTCCAGCGGTCGGTTCCGAGTATGGGGAGGCGAGCAGGAGTTTCCAGCTGATTGCCGCAGCGGAGAGTCCAGGGTGGCTCTGATGATACGCCAAGGCCTGCTGCCCGATGGACTGAGGCAAGGCCGGATGATTGCGCCATGACCGCAAGAGTGCGACCATAGCCGGAATGTCCCGGGCGGTGAATGCGCCGCCGAGATTGTGGTTCGCAATCAAGCGGGCGAGTTCGGATTGGGCAGGTCCGATGAACAGCATCGGGCGACCGACGGCGGCGATGCCGTAGAATTTGCTTGGGAAGACCAGGTCTTCACACCCGTCCCGCAACGTGACGAAGTGGACGTCGCCCACGCCCAGGGTCAGGGCCAGCTTGTCGCGCGGTTGCGGGGGCTGGAAGA
>CAZGJB010000291.1:0-244 GCA_964526145.1 uncultured Opitutaceae bacterium | reverse complement strand
GGGTTGATGCCGCCATAGCCGGGATGGGTCAGCGGGGGCTGGAAGACGACGTTGCGCAGGCGACGTTCAATTACTGCGGCCTCGAAGCGTGCCAACTGGGCACCGTGGCCGATGATGAGCAAGACGAACGCGGGATCGGGTTGGAGGGCCGCGGCGACATCGAGCAGTGGTTCCAAGGCATGGACGCGTCCGAGATTGCCAGAATAGGCCAGGACGAATCTGTCACCGAGGCCCCATTCCTGAC
>CAZGJB010000290.1:0-4465 GCA_964526145.1 uncultured Opitutaceae bacterium | reverse complement strand
CGGTGGCCTGGCGCGAGTTATTGGTGTTGCCGTACCGCACGCTGACCGGGCAGTCCATGCTGGCGGATCTCTTTCTGCCCAGTTACTGGGTGTTTGGCGGCTGGCCGCTGGTGCTCGTCCGGGGGGCTCAGGTGCTGACCGCGGTCGTGGCCTTTGCCTGGCTGATTCCGGGCTGGTCGATCGTCGGGCGCCGTGCCTCTCTGGCGCTGTTCATCGGGATGTTCTACCTGTGTGCGATCATCCTGTTTCCGTGGTATCTCCCGCCCTGGAGCCTGCTGGCAGCGATCGTTCTGGGGTTTGGCTTCGACGCCGCCGGGCGGCGCTTGCCGCGGCTGCTTCCGACGTTGCGCATCGTCGGCGTGGTGATCGTGACCGTCCAGGCCGGCATCTGGTTGGCGACCGCCTGGCAGATGCGCATCCAGCAGGAGGCGGTGGAAACTGGGGTGCGACGACAGATCGGCGAGCTGCTAGCCTGCGTGGCGGGACCGAAGGACACGGTGTTCATGGAGCCGTTGGGGTACATCGGTTACTTTTCGCGGATGAAGACCCTCGATTTCCCAGGTCTCAGTTCACTGGAAGTGGTGGCCGCGGTGCGGCGGGGCGCGACCAGCTATTCCGCGCTCATCACGGAGCTGAAACCGGATTGGGTGGTGCTGCGACCGGTTGAGGCCCAGCGGGCCGACATGCAACGCCACCGGGTGCTCGATGACTACACCCTGGTCAAGACCTGGGACGCCCGGCCGCGTTTGGACGCCGTCGCGTACCTGCCCGGTCGACCATGGAACGAGTTCGAGGCCAGTTTTCAGCTCTACCGACGGCGGGTCCCGGCCGGTTCGGAGCACTGAGTCGCCATGGTCAAACCGCGGGCCCACGTCCTTGCACTGCCGCTGTTGCTGGTGGCTACACTTGCGACCGTTGCCATTTGGCCCGTGACCATGGCTTGGCTGGGCATCCCGCTAGCCGAGGGACGCTGGTTCGCCGATCTGTATTCGTTGCTCGCGACAAGCGACGCGTTCGCCATGGGGCTGGATCCCTACCAGCCTAATCCCCTCGATCCGCTGCACGCGCCGCACTGGTACACGGACTGGTGGTTCTGGCTGCATGACATCGGGATCACGCGCAACGATGCGTCGTGGTTAGGCCTGCTCGGCAACCTGTTTTTCATCGTCACGGCTGTCATGCTGTTGCGTCCGACTGACGGTGGCGAAGCTCTATCCGGCTGGCTGCTGGTGGGTTCGCCGGCGGTGCTCCTCGGGCTCAATCGCGCCAACCCTGATCTCGTGATCGTCGCGCTGTTTGCCTTGACGGCGGGATTGCTAGCTAGCCCGCAGCGCACCTTGTGGCTCCTGGGTCCGCCCGCGCTCGCGGTCATGACCGGCATGAAATTCTACCCGCTTGCCGGTTGCATCGCGTTGGTGTTCGTGCGGCGGTCGACGCGCGAGATCGCTGCCAGCCTGGCTTTCATGCTCATTCTCGGCTGCTTGGTGGCGGCGAGTATCGTCGACGATTTCCTGCGGGTCGCGCCCCTTATCGAGCATGAATTGGGGGTGTTCACCTTTGGCGGGGGACAGTTGCTGCGTTTGCTGGGCTGCCCGCCGGATGCGGTTGCTTTCGCCACGCTCAGCGTGGGTGTGGTGATTTTTGCGGGCGCAGCTTGGAGGAACGCGCCGGCGCCGATGGCGTTGCCGGGGCGAGAGGTCATCGCCTTTGTCCTGGGTGCTGCCGTGCTGCTTGGATGCTTCTGGTTGGGTGTAAGCTATGTTTACCGGCTTGCGTTCGCGGTGCTGATGCTGCCGCTCCTGTGGCGTTGGGGACGCAGCCGCGAAGGAGACAAGAACAGGCGGTGGGCGAGCGTGACTCTTAGCCTGATCCTAGCCCTCGCCTGGCTGGACGGCCTCGTCAGCCTCACACTCAATTTGGATTGGTGGTCGCGACTGGGTTGGACTGTGGCCGAAATCGAGCGCGGCGCCGGGTGGCTCCTCCACGGCCTGTCCTGGGGCTGGGCCTATGGTGCGAGCCGACTGCTGGTTTCGCTTGGCTGGCGCCGGTGGCAGGAGCAAAAGACCGACTTTCACCTCACTGCTGATCGGTGACGGTGCGCTCGATCAGCGACGACCAAGTGGGCAGTGATCCCTCGGTGGCCGCCTCAATCTCGGCGGCGGAAAGACGAAAGAGTAGAATCGAATAGCCCACATTGTCGTCCGGCCGACGCACCCGCAGGTAATGGCAGAGGCGGACGAAGCGGAGCTGGTTGTATTCGTCCCATCGGGCGGCCCATGCCGCCGGGGTTGTTTCGCGCATTAACCCGGGTTGACCGTGTGGGTTGGCCTTCAGCGCGCGGAAGGCCGGGTCGAGCCCGCGTAGTTCCTGGTAGCGACGCTCCAGCGCCTCAGTCCACGGGCCGCGGAACGCACTGTAAACGTGGGAGAGCATTGTCGCGCTAATCGCGTAGAGGCCCGGTTCGGGCCAATACCAGGGATGCACGCGGCGGAAGTGGAAAATCCCGGGCAGGCGCACGGCCTCGATGCCATAGTAATCTGGCTCGCCGGTGCCGAAGTAGGAGAGATACACGGATTCCCCGGGGCGGCCGTTCTGCTCGAGCCAGTGTTTCAGGCCGGGCAGGTCCTGACCCCAGTCGAGCGAACTGTCGACGAGGTGCTTGTAACCCTGACCCGGACCGCCAACGACCGGGCTGAAATACGCGAGGTAGTGTGGGAAAATGCCGACGGCGCTCGCCGCCTGGCCGCCGAGCAGGAGTGCCACGATCGCGGTCAACGTGACGCCCGCCGGCCGTGACTGGCGCCAGGCGCGCGCCGCGGCCCAGCCCAGCACGCCGCAGAAGATGAAGAGCACGGGATAGGTCGGGAGGATGTGGCGATGGCCGATGTTGAGCTTGCTCGGCAGGGAGACGGCCCAATAGACCGCGAACAGCACCAGCAGCGGCGCAGTGCGGTAGAGATGCGGGCGTACCCGGCTCCAGCCGACGGGCCGCAACCGCGCCATCACGAGCAGCGCACCGGTGACGAGGGCCAGCAGCAGCGCGGGCGTGGACTTGTAGAGGAAGGCCTTCGGGAAAAAGCTCATCCAGCCGGTCAGGCTGTGCTCGCCGTCGAGGAACGCGCCGCGCGCCTCGACGCTCTTCAGCGTGTAGGCGAAGCCGTAGAGGAATCCCTCGGGCAGGAGTTTCCAGTCGCGGCAGAGTTGGATCACCGCGGCCTGGCCACGGCTGATGTCCAGCACCTCGCTCCACGGGACGATAAAGGTGCCGGGCGGCAGCGCCGGGTTGAACGCGCTGTAGCGAAAGCCGGAGAAGGCCCAGATCACGACGACGGCCACGAGACCCTGGCCGACGAGCGATGCCGCCATGGCCGCGAACCTGCCTGGCCGCGTCGCGAAGCTCCGGCCGAAAAGGACGAACGTTGCGGGGGCCAACGCCCGGAGGACGATCAGCAGCCCGAAGATCGGCAGCAGGAGCACCGCAGTGTACTTGGCGACGCAGGCCAGGCCGAACACGATCGCGCTGACCGACCAGCTGCGGAGGCGCCCGTCGTGCAGGTGCCACCACCATGCGCTGCTCGCGGCCAGGAGGAACAAGGTCATCGCCATGTCCGAGGTCGCCAGCGCGCTGTGCGCCAGCATGGTCGGGCTCAGCGCGCAGAAGAGCGCCGCCACGACCGCCCCGGGCCACCCGAAGCAAAGCCGCGCCCAGGCGGCGACGAGCAGGACCGTGAGGAAACCGAAGACTGCATTCATCGCCCGCGCCGAGCCGAGGATCCGTTCAAGGTCGTTGCCCAGGCCGTAGAAGAATTCGTGGCCCAGCATCCACACATGGCCCGTCGCCCAATACTCGCCGCCCTGGTCGGGAAAGCGGGCGTCCGACAACACCGTGGGCAGCGCCTGCCATCGTTGCGGCAGGAAGCCGTTTTCCGGATGCAGGCGGAAATCGTTCCAGCGGTCGAACGTGTAGCCACCGGTGATGTGCGCGATCTCGTCGGACGTCGTGGACTTGTCGCGCATGGCCCGGACGGCGACGAACGCATGGCCCGACGCGACGAGGATCAGGAGGAGAACCAGCAGGCGGGAAGGGGATTTCGCGCGGGTGGGAGACGACACAAGAAAGATGCTGACGGGCCGGAGCGATTAGGCAACTTGGGTGTTTCACGCCCCGCATGAACGATCTCGAATACGCCAGGCTCGCCCGGGTCGAGGCTGACCACTGGTACTACTCGGGCAAGCGCCGCCTGGTGCGCGCCCTGCTCGAGCGGGCGCGGCCGATCCGGCGGGAGGACCTGCTGCTCGATTGCGGCGCGGGCACCGGGCGCTTTGCGGCGGAGATGCAGGAGCACTGCCGCGTGCTGGTGCTCGATGACCATGAGCAGGCCCTGCGCCTGCTGCGCGAGCGTTTCCAGCCGGACCAGATTTTCGCCCTCGCCGGCGACCGGGTGCCGCTGCCCGATGGCACGCT
>CAZGJB010000289.1:0-4465 GCA_964526145.1 uncultured Opitutaceae bacterium | reverse complement strand
ACGATGCCTTTGGCTTCGTGCGCAGCTCCGCCGCCCTCCTCGGCCACGCCGATGCCCTCCGCGAACGCTTGGAGGAGGACGGCTACCTCTACATCCCGGGATTCTTCGACCCGAACCTCATCCTCGCCGCCCGCTTCTCGGTCTGCACGCGCCTGGCCGCCGCCGGCCTGCTCGACCCGAAAGAGGCTGTGATCGACGCGATCGCGCATCCGGACAAATCCTCCAACTACAACGGCGAGCTCGCCCGCAACAATCCCGCCGTCGAGCGCGTGGTCTACGGCCCGGAGCTCCTCGGATTCTACGAAATGCTTTTCGGAGAACCCGTGCGGCATTTTGACTACACTTGGTTTCGCGCCATGAGCCGCGGCCAGGGTTCGACGCCCCATTGCGACCTCGTCTACATGGGCCGCGGCACGCACCAGCTCCTCACCTGCTGGATTCCCTACGGCGACACCCCGCTCGAGATGGGCGGCGTGATGCTGCTGGAGGGCTCGCACAAGAAGTCCGACCGGATCAGGAATTACCTCGAGGTCGACGTGGATGCCTACTGCGAGAACCGGCCGGCCGAGGTCGACAAGGTCATCAACAAAGGCGGTTGGAGTCACCCCGGCTACCTGAGCAACAATCCCGCTTCACTGCGGGAAAAGCTCGGCGGCCGCTGGCTCACGGCGCCAGACTGGAAGGCCGGCGACTTCATCACCTTCGGCATGACGCTCGTGCACGGCGGTCTGGACAACCAGATGAACCGCATGCGCCTGTCCTCCGACACCCGTTACCAGCGCGCGAGCCAGCCCATTGACGAGCGCTGGATCGGTGCCGACCCCATCGCCAACAAGCTCGCCGGCAAGCGTGGGCGGGTCTGCTGAGCGTCGCTTCCCTCCTCAGGCATTCATATCGGACCACTTCTTCGCCATCCGGCCGAAGATCCACAGCGCCACGGCCGCCAGCACGCCGATGGCGGCGAAGGGCAGCCAGACGTAGAGGTGCGGGTGGTAGGTGTTCCACAAGAGATGCGTCGCAGCCGTGGCGTCGAGCCCGGTCACTTCCTGCAGTTTCAGCATCGCCTCGGTGCGAGGCACGCCGAGCAGTTGCTCCAGGCCGGCCACATTGCCATCCCAGTTGCGCCCCTCACCCAGCGGTGTGCGCTCCGCGAGGTAGCGCAGCGCCAGACCGGCCTTCTCGCCGAACTGACCATAAACGTAACCCGCGATCTTCGAGCCCACGTAAACGCCCACGCCGACTGGGATGTTCACGTAGCCGAGATAAAGGCCCTTCTTGCCGGGCGGCGCGATGAGCGCGAGGTATTCACTCTTCTTCGGCCCCGTCGCCATCTCGCCGAGCGAGAAGAACAGGATGCCGAGCACCAGCACCCAGGCGCTGGTCGTCAGCCCGGCGATCAGCAGGCCGGTCGTCGCCAGCATCATGCCGATGAACATCGCCGTCAGCGTGCGCATGCGGCGCGTGAGCCAGGCCATGCCGACGACGCCGATGATGATGAAGAGGGCGTTCGCACTCAGGAGCACCTGCTGCGGAATCATCGGCCCGCGCGTGGTCTGCTGCACGAGGGTCTTGTAAAAATTCTCCGGCAGCCACCGCAGGCCCTCCGCCATGCCGCGGCTGTCGACCCAGTCCGCGATGAAGTTCGGCTGCAGGTCCCAGAGCTGGTACATCATCATCCAGAAGCAGGACATGATGAGCATCCACGCGATCAGCCGGATCTCCAGGATGCCCACGATCGTGCGCCAAAGCACTGCGAACGGCGACTCGGTCTTCGAGGCCCCGGTGGGCGTGTCCCTCAGGACGAACAGCAAGCCGAGGTTGAACGACGAGAACAGGGCCGACGCGAGGAAAAGGTTGCGCCATGCCCCTGCCGAGTTGGCCTCGGCGTGCAGCACCCCCGGCAGCAGCGCGCTCAGCGCGAGGAGGATGGACGGCAGGTAATGCCCGAGGAAGGCGCCGACGTTGACGACCCAGTAAAACAGGCCCCAGCCCACCGAGGAGTTTTCCTTCGTGAGGTTGAGCGCCAGCGCCCCCTGGATGCTCGGCTTGAAGAACGCGGTGCCGGTCGCGAGCGTCATCACGCCGAGAAAGAAACCCCAGTAATTGCTGACGAAGGACACGTCGCGCAGGAACGCGATCATCAGGTAGCCCGTCATCATCATCGCCACCGAGAAGCCCAGCGTCTTCTTGAAACCATACCGGTCCGCAAATCCGCCGGTCACGATCGGCAGCAGCGACTGGAACGCCGCCCACCACGCATAGATCGTGCCCTTGTCCATCGCCGTCAGATGCAGCCCGCCCGGGTTGTCGGCCTGCATGATGTAGATCGGCGCCATCACGCGCAGGTTGTAGTACGCGAGACGCTCCCACATCTCGATCGTGTTGAGCGTCCAGAACGTCCGGCTGAATTTCGGTTTGGCCGGAGCCGCCGGCGTTTCCATGGAGGGGCTGCTCATGTGGTTGGCAGCACAACAGCACGCCCCGCCCTGCCGCAAGCCCGCAGGGAAGCTTCCGCCGTTTGGCGTAGGAATTCAGACGATCAGCTCGTGATGAACTCCAGCACCGTCGGCTTCACGAGATCCTCGAAGTCTGCGAAGGCCATCTTGATGATCTCGGTGTGCGAGCCGGCGTTGAACGCGATCTCCTTTTCGGCCGCCAGACTGGCCGCGACATAGACCGGCAGGCCGTAGAGGTTGCCGAAAGGTGGCATCGCCCCCAGTTCGCAGTCGGGGAAATCATCGCGGAACTCGGCCTCGGTCGCGAGACGCGCCTCCGGCGACTCGAGCAGTTCGCGCAGGTCGTGCAGCACGATGCGCCGGCTCGCCGGCAGTACGACCATCGCCAGGTGGCCACCGATCCACACCATCACGGTCTTCGCGAAATCGCGCCCGGCCACGTGGGCCGACGCGGCAACTTCCGCAGCCGTGAACGCCGGCGAATGCCGGATCGTCACGTACTTCACGCCGCGGCTGTCCAGGAATGCCCTGACTTTGTTCGCTGGCATATGTCCTCCTTGGGTTGACGGTTGGTTTGGACTGGACCTGCGCTGACAACGCGAGTGTAGCCCGCCCCGGCAAAAAGTAAACCCACGACCGGCAAAGTCCGGTGGCACAGGGTGAATCCCCCAGTAGATTGGGGTCGCAGCCCCGTGACCCGTTTCCATGCTCCGCCCGTTCATGCTTCCGTCGCCCCAAGCTTGGCTGCGTCGCCTCGACGTCGTCTATCAAGGCCAGTCCCATTTCACCGGGATCAAGGCACCCATGCTGGCCTGGTTCGACCTCCTGGTCGTCACTTTCATCCCCCTCAACGTCTGCAAGCTGCTGTGGCTCCAGCCGCCGGCGACCGGCATCCGGCTGGCCCTGAACGTCGTCATGTTCGCGAGCGCGCTGCTCTCGCTGCGGCACCTGTTCCGCGGCCGGATCGCGGCCGCGGGCAACACCGTCGCCCTGGGCCTGACCGTGCCCATGCACCTCGCGCTGCTCATCCCGGCCGAGGCCCTGCAGCCGCTCGCCACCGGCATCCAGCTCTTCGCCTTCAACCTCGTCTTCCTCCTCCTCACGGCCATCTTCGCCACCCGCCTTACGACGGTGGTGGTGATCGGCGTGATCGTCGCCGGCCATTTAGGCTACCACTACCATCACTTCCAAGGCACGCTGCCGGCCGGCAGCGTCGACTTTGCCGCCGGCACGCTGGTCCGCGACGGCTTCTTTGCCCTCGGCTTCGTCTTTGCCCTGGCCGTCACCCTTGTCCGCCTGATCGAGTCCGCCCACCGCCGCAGCGAGCAGGCCCTGCACGAGACCCGGACGATGAACGAGAATCTGGGTCGCCTTGTCGCCTCGCGCACCCGGGAGCTCGAGGCGGCCACCGCCCAGGCCAACGCCGCCTCGCAGGCGAAGAGCGAGTTCCTCGCCAACATGAGCCACGAGATCCGCACGCCGCTCAATGGCATCATCGCCTCGGCTGATCTCCTGCAGCGCCGGCGCGACCTGCCGGCCGAGGCCGGCGAATCCGTGCGCCTCATCTCCCAGTCCGGCGACCTCCTGCTCAAGCTCCTGAGCGACATCCTCGATTTCTCGAAGATCGAGGCCGGCCAGCTCCGCCTCGAGCACCACGACTTCCAGCTGGCCGACGTCGTGAACGACACCATCGGCCTCGTCGCCTCGCGGGCCGAGGTCGCCGGTCTTCGGCTGACCTGCACCCTCGAACCCGGCCTGCCCGAGGTCGTCACCGGCGACAGCTACCGCCTCCGCCAGGTCCTGCTCAATCTCCTCGCCAACGCCGTGAAATTCACCCCCGCCGGCGGCCGCGGGGGGATGCACGTCGCGGCCGCCGGCCCCGCGCGAACGAGCGGAACCCTCGCAACAAGCCGCCGATCCAGGAGATCTTCAAGCGCGGCAGCGAAGTCCTAGTGCAGGTCATCAAGGAAGGGATCGGCAGCAAGGGGCCGACGCTCTCGACGTACATC
>CAZGJB010000288.1:926-4484 GCA_964526145.1 uncultured Opitutaceae bacterium | reverse complement strand
TCCCCGCCGACGGCTGGCCACTGGCGGGGGTCGTGCTGCCCGCCTTTGCCGCCCTGCTCGGCGAGCCGCCGGGCGCGGAGCGGGTCCGACTCTGGCAGGCGCCGGGGTGCGTGGTCGCGGCGGCCTGGGATGGCCGGTCGGCGCTTCCCGGGCTGGTCCTGGCGCGCGCAGTTGCGGCCGAAGACGAGGCTGCCGTCCGGGTGGCCGTGCTCGAGGAGGTCGCGCAGCGTCTTGGCGGCCGCCGGCCCGAAGTGGACGAATTTGCCGGCCCCGTGACCGTGAAGCCATTGCCATCAAATCGCGGCTGGGAGTTGAGCCTCAAAGGCAGTGGCGCCGGCCGGTCGTTGCTCACCGTGCTCCCGCCGGAGGCCCTGGCCTCGATGGACGTGCGCGACAAGGCGGTGCTGGCGACCCGGCGGCAGGCGCGGCGGCGCGAGGTGATCTTGTGGCGGACGCTCACTGCCGCCCTGGTCGGTTTGGCGATCGGCGCCATGCTGGAGGCCGGCCTTTTTGCGACCGATCGGGTCTTTGCGGGCTGGCGGGCCGAGCAGGCGGGGCGCGCCGGCGAGGTGAGCCGCATCGAGACGGCGCAGGTCCTGGGCACGCGGATCGAGGAAATGACGGCGCGCCGGCTGCGGCCCTTCGAGATGCTGGCCCTGATCAACGACGTGCGCCCGCCGGCCGTGCGCTTCGTACGCTGCAGCACAGCGGGGCTGACCACCCTCGAGGTCGAGGGCCAGGCGGCCGATGCCGCCAGCGTCGGCACCTTCGAGGCCGCGCTCAAGGCGCTGCCCGCGCTGGCAGCGGTCGAGGTGCGCGACGTCCGCCTGCGCGAGGGCGTGACCACGTTCCAGTTTTCGGCGACCTTCAAGCCGGAGGCGCTGGCCGGGGAGGACGAGCCATGAAGCGGTATTTCCTCACCCGCACCGTGCGCGAGCAGGTCCTGCTGCTGGCCTTCGTGCTGCTCGCCGCCGGGGCCTGGTTGATCAGTGACGTCGGTCGCGTGCGCGACCGGTGGCTGGAGTATCGGTCGCTGCGGGCCGGGCAGGAGACGCAAGCGGCCTGGCTGGCCAACCGCGAGGTCATCGAGCAGCGCGCGGCGGCCGCCGTGCACCAGCTCGAACCGGCGCAGACCCTCAACGGCACGCGCCTCGTGGGCGAACTCAACCGCCTCGCGACGGCGGCCGGACTCTCCGCGGAGGTTTCCGGCCAGCGCACCGAGCGCACGGCGCAGTTCTCCTTCCATTCGGCCCAGGTGAGCTTTCGTCGCGCCGACCTCGGCGCGCTGGTGCGCTTCTACGAGACGCTGGCGGAGCGCTCGCCGTACGTGGGCATCGAGCAGATGACGCTCACGAGCGACCGCGGTGCGCCGGGTCAGGTCAACGCGACCTTCCGCGTCGTCGCGGCCGAGCTGATGCGCTGAGCCGAGCCCGGGTTAGTTTCCGTGTAACGGCCGGCCGGTCGCTGGCGTCTTGCCTCCTGAATGCGACTGGCCCCATATTCAGCCGTGGTTCCCCCCGTACCCCGCCTGCGAGCCCTCTGCCTGGGTATCGTCTTTTTCGTCGGTGCGACCGGACTGCTCGCCGCGGTGGATCCGGCGACCAGCCTGACGGCCGACCAGCAGGCGTCGCGCTTCCTCTCCCAGTCAACCTTTGGCCCCACGCCTGAGTCCATCGCCGAGCTCCGCGGCTTGGGCTACGACTACGGCCGGTGGATCGACCTCGAGGCCGCCAAGCCGGTGAGCTCCGCCGTCGCCCTGCTGCAGGCTGCCAAGAACGCCGGGCAGATCACCACCTTCGACCGCGGCACCAACCGCCGCGCCCGCACCCAGGTCATGCTCGCCGGGTCCGATCAGCTCCGGCAGCGCGTGGCCTACGCCCTCAGTCAGATCATGGTGATCTCCGACTTCGAATCGGCGATCACCAACGGCCAGGAGGGATCGAGCAGCTATTACGACATGCTCGCGCGCCACGCCCTCGGCAGCTTCCGCACCCTGCTGATGGACGTCACCCGCCATCCGATGATGGGCCGGTACCTGACCCACTACAAAAACCGCAAGGCCAACCCCACCGCGGGCACCCAGCCCGACGAGAATTACGCCCGCGAGGTGATGCAGCTGTTCACCATCGGGCTCTACCAGCTGACCGCGGACGGGACCATCGTCACCGACGCGAACGGCCGCCCGGTCGAGACCTACACGAATCCCAATATCTCGGAATTCGCCCGGGTCTTCACCGGGTTCACCGATGAGAACAACAACTCCAACGCCGTCGGCACCGGCACCGGGCGGACGGATTTCCCGTCGGCTTCGCAAAACTACACGCAGCCCATGCTCATGTGGGAGCTCCAGCACGACCAGGGCAGCAAGACCCTCCTGTCGTACCCCGGCGCGCGCAAGGCGGTCCTGCCGGCCAACCAGGGCGGCCTGCAGGACGTGACCGATGCGCTCGACAACCTCATCGAGCACCCGAGCACCGCGCCTTTCATTTCGCGGCAGCTCATCCAGCGCCTCGTCACCTCGAACCCCAGCCCGGCCTACGTCGGGCGCGTGGCCGCGGTCTTCGTAAACAACGGGGCCGGCCAGCGCGGCGACCTGCTCGCGGTCGTCCGCGCGATCCTCCTCGATTCCGAGGCAAGAAGCCTGTCGTCGATCGCGCAGGCCAATTCCGGCAAGCTGAAGGAGCCCTTCCTGCGCGTCACCGGCCTGCTGCGGGCGATGCGCTACACCGTGCAGGACGGCACGCTGCCCTACGACTTCGGGTCGACCATCACCGAGTCCACGATCGGCCAGTTCCCGCTTGCGTCGCCCTCGGTCTTCAACTTCTACCTGCCGGATCACCGGCCGCCGGGCCCCATCGCCGACGCCGGCCTCGTTGGGCCCGAGTACCAGATCCTGACCTCCGTCTTCGCGGTCACGCTGCCCAACGCCCTCTACACCATCACGCAGACCGGCGCCGGGCGGTTCGCCCTCAACCTCGCGGAACAGGAGACGCTCGCGGCCGATCCGGCCGCGCTGCTCGACAACCTCAACCTCCTGCTGGCCCAAGGCACGATGAGCGACGCCACGCGCAACGCCGTGCTGGCGGCCGTGAACGGCGTGACCACCGCCATGGTGCCCTCCGGCAGCACCCTCAACCAGACCAAGGCCCGGCTGGCCGTGTACCTCGTGGCGACCTCGCCGGACGCCGCCGTGAGCAAGTGACGCCATGAAGCCTCCCGCCACGCCTCCGCTTTCCCGCCGCGAGTTCATCGGCCAGGCCAGCTGCGCCGGGGTGGGGGCCACCGCCCTGTTCTCGACCCTCCTGAGCCTGCGGCTGGCGAACTCCCTCGCCGCGCAGACCGCGCCCTCCGACTACAAGGCGCTCGTCTGCCTCTTCCTCGCCGGCGGCAACGACTCGTTCAACATGCTCGTGCCGACGACCTCGGCGGAATACAACGCCTACGCCGCGGCGCGCAGCGGGCTGGCCCTGGCGCGCGAGTCGCTCCTCCAGGTCACGCCTGGCAACCTCGGCGGGCGCACGCTGGCGCGCACGGCGCTGCGCCGGCCGCTGTCCGGAA
>CAZGJB010000288.1:0-916 GCA_964526145.1 uncultured Opitutaceae bacterium | reverse complement strand
GCGCACGCTGGGCATCCATCCCTCGATGACCGAGGTGCGCGACTTGTTCAACGCGGGCCGCCTCGCGTTCGTGTCCAATGTCGGCTCGCTCGTCCGCCCGACCACGCTGGCCGACTACACCGCCGGCCGCTACCGGCCCGTCTCGCTCTACTCGCACGCCGACCAGATCAAGCAGTGGCAGACCTGCATCCCCGACCAGCGCACCGCGATCGGGTGGGGCGGGCGCGCCGCCGACATCATCCGCTCCCTCAATCAGCCGAGCGTCGTGTCGATGAACATCTCGCTGTCCGGGCAGAGCATCTTCCTGACCGGCCATCAGGTCTTCACCTACAGCATCACGGCCAATGGGGCGACCGCCCTCACCGGTTACAACCCCACGGCCGCCAACAGCCTCACCGCGCTGCGCTCGGCAGCGGTGGACAGCCTGCTCGAGGCCGATTACCGCCGCATCTTCGAGAAGTCCTTCGGCAACTCGTCGCGCGACGCCGTGGACGCGTACTACGAGTTCGCCTCGGCCCTGACGGGCACGACGCTCACCACGCCGGTGCCGACCGGCAACAGTGTCGCCTCGAACCTCGCGATGGTGGCCCGCACCGCCGCGGCCGGAGGGCGCCTCGGGGCGAAGCGGCAGGTCTTCTTCGTGCAGTTCGGCGGCTGGGACCACCACAACGAGGTGCTCAACAACCAGACCACCATGCTGCGCACCGTCAGCCAGGCGGTGGACACGTTCTGGCAGGCGCTGGGCGAGGTCGGCCTGCAGAACAACGTCACGCTGTTCACCGCCTCCGATTTCGGCCGCACGCTCAAGTCGAACGGCAACGGTTCCGACCACGCCTGGGGCGGCAACCACTTCGTCCTCGGCGGCGCGGTGAAGGGCGGCAACGTCTACGGCAACAAGGACCAGGGCTATTATCCC
>CAZGJB010000287.1:0-4491 GCA_964526145.1 uncultured Opitutaceae bacterium | reverse complement strand
GTGCGCAGCCGGGCGGCCATGGTGTTGAAGGTCCGGGCCAGCTCGCCGAGCTCGTCGCGGGATGTGACCGGCACGTCACGATCCAGGTTGCCCTCGCCTAGCGCCGCGGCCGAGGCCGTGAGTTGGCGGATGGGATCGAGCAGCGCCCGGCCCAGGGCCCATCCGAATACCAGCGCCAGCAGGATGGCCACCACGACGCCTGCGCCGAACACGGCCGCGGTGCGCGAGGTAAGCCGCCGCGCCCGCTCCTCGGCCTGCTGCACATCGGCCGCGTCATGCGCCGCCAAGGCGTCGATGCGCTGGAGGACAACAAAGAGGACCGCCTCGTCCGCCTTCATGAGCTCGAGCGGCCGCAGGTTGTCGGCCGCGGGCGAGCTCGCCTGCTCGGCCAGTCGGACCAAGGCCGTGTCGATCTCCGCCACCAACCCGGGGCGCCCGCCATCGCCGGTCGCGGTGGCGAGGTGCTCCCGCAGGAACGCCCGGCAGGCCGTCAGCTGCGCCGCAAAGTCGGCCCGGTGGCCCGGCGTGTCGGCCCCGCGCAACTGGCGCAGGGCTGACCCGAGGCGATTGACCTCGGCCTTGAGCTCCTGGGCGGCGACGAGTCCGCGGGCATTGGCGGCGATCGCGCTGGCCACGGAGCGCCCGAGTTCGCGGGTCGTCCACACCGCGTAGGCGCCCACCGCCGACAGCAGCACCAGCAGCAGGATGAAGCCGAGCAGCAGGCGGATGCGCAGCATGGCGGGTCAGAGCAGACCCAGCTTCTGGCGCTTGCGGTAGAGCGTCGCTGGATCGATGCCGAGCGTCCGGGCCGCCTCGTCAAGGTTGCGCGCGATGCCCAGGACCCGCCGGATGTGTTCACCCTCGAGGGCCTCGAGCGTGACGCGCGCCCCGACCGCGATGGCGGGATCGGCCGCCACGGCAAACTGCTCCGGCAGGTCACACGGCTCGATCGCCTCGCCGGAGCAGAGGATGACGGCGCGTTCGACGACATTGCGCAGCTCGCGCAGGTTGCCCGGCCAGTCGTACCCGGCGAAAGCCGCCTGGACGGCCGGCGTGAAAGCCCGCACGGGCTTGCCCAGGCGGGCGGCGAAAAACTTCCGGTAGCCCTCGGCCAGGCGCGTGAGGTCGGCCGGTCGTTCCCGGAGGCTCGGCAGCGTGACACTGATGACGTTCAACCGGTAAAACAGGTCCTCGCGGAAACGTCCGGCCTTCACCTCCGCGGCCAGGTCGCGGTTGGTGGCCGCGATCACCCGCACCTCGGCCCGGCGGGTCTGTGTCTCGCCCACCCGCTCGTATTCGCGCTCCTGCAGGAGGCGCAGGAGCTTGGGCTGGATGGCCGGTGGCAGCTCGCCGATCTCATCGAGAAACAGGGTGCCGCCCTGCGCGGCGGCGACCTTGCCCATGGATTCGCTGACCGCGCCGGTGAAGGCGCCGCGGACGTGCCCGAACAACTCGCTCTCGAGCAAGTCGCGGGACAGGCTTGGGCAATTGACCGTCACGAAGGCCGCGTCCCGGCGGGCGCTGCGCCGGTGCACTTCCCGGGCGAGCACACTCTTGCCCGTGCCGCTCGGTCCGAGCAGCAGGACCGTGGCCGGGCTCGCGGCCGCCTTGAAGAGCACGTCGAGCGAGCGCTGCATGACCGGCTCCGGCGACTCGAGATCGAGCGCGGGCGTCGCGTCGGCGAGCTGGCCCTCGAGCGATTGCACGCGGTTCTGCAGCGCCCGCGTGCGCTCAATGCGGGCGAGCACGGCGCGGATCTGGTCGGGGGTGAACGGCTTGGGAATGAAGTCGAAGGCGCCACGCCGCATGGCCTCGACCGCCGTGGAAATCGTGGCGTAGGCGGTGAACATCACGATGGCGAGGGCCGGCTGCACCTGGAGCAGCTTCTCCAGCACCGCCAGGCCGTCGTCCGCGCCGAGCTTCAGGTCGAGGAAGCAGGCGTCGAAGGCCTCCTCGCCCAGCAGGGCCAGGGCCCGGGTGCGGTTCGGCGCCTCGACCCCCTCATGCCCGGCCGCCTCCACGGCCATGCGCGTGGTTTTGCGGATGCCAGGTTCGTCATCAACGATCAGGACGCGCATGATGGTGGTGTGGGGATAGTAGCAGGCCCGCGTCGGGCCAATCTCAAAAGCCAAGGCGGGGCCGCTCGCGCGGCCCCGCCAGGTCCAGCTTCAACTTGCAAGGCCGCCAGCCCGGGCCGGCGGTTACTTGCGGAACCTATCGACCGGGCGAGCCGGCCGCGGTTCCGCGGCGATTTGTTTTGCCCGGAGAATATTCTGCGATGGAATCCGGCGACACGGTCCCACACCATGTCTTCCGCCAACCCCGCCCAGCCTTCGGCTTCCACCCACGCCGGCAATTCCGGGAAGCTCACCGACCTTGAGATCAAGGACGCCCAGCTGATCTTCAATTCGGCGTGGGATGACGTGGTGGCCGACATCGGCCGCGACAACCTGCGCTTCCCCAAGGAGATCATCCTGCTCGGCGGCGCCCCGGGCGCCGGCAAGGGCACCAAC
Source organism: uncultured Opitutaceae bacterium (assembly GCA_964526145.1). Classification (GTDB taxonomy): domain Bacteria; phylum Verrucomicrobiota; class Verrucomicrobiia; order Opitutales; family Opitutaceae; genus UBA2377. The sequence continues at coordinate 1,978 of CAZGJB010000287.1, read as the reverse complement.
ACCGCTTTCATCGCGAAGACCCGCGGCCTCACCTGCCCGCCCATCGTGATGAGCGCCCTGCTCGATTCCCCGGATGCCAAGCGCCTCAAGGACTCCGGCAACATGGTCGGCGACCGCGAGGTCGTGAGCCTCCTGCTCCGCGAACTCCTCAAACCCGAGTTCCGCGACGGCGTGGTCCTCGACGGCTTTCCCCGCACCCAGGTGCAGGTCGAATGTCTCAAGCTGCTGGTCGACCGCATGCACCAGCTGCGGCGTGAATACTTCGGCACGCCGCTCAGCATCCACTTCCGCCAGCCCACGGTCCACATCATGGTGCTTTTCGTGGACGAGAAGGAATCCGTCGCCCGCCAGCTCAAGCGCGGGCGCGAGACGGTCGTTCACAACGAGGAGGTCCGCCGCACCGGCGTCGGCCAGCTTTGGGAAGATCGCCCCACCGACCATGACGAGGCCCTGGCCCGCCGGCGCTACCGGGTGTTCAAGGAGCAGACCTGGGATGCCCTCCAGTCGCTGAAGGAAATCTTCCACTATCACTTCATCGACGCCCAGGGGCCGATCGCCGAGGTCGAGCAGAACATCCTCAAGGAACTGCAGTACCAGAGCACGCTCGAGCTGGATCCCCGGACCCACGACCGCCTGCGCGGCATCCCGGTCGCCAGCGAGATCATTGTCCACGCCCGCCAGGAGCTCGTGAAGCGCCTCGACAGCTACGAGCTCGAGCACACCGCCATTTTTGCCAAGGTCGCAAGCTTCGTCGAAACCAAGATCATGCCCATCGTGCTCAAGCACGCCATCTCCGGCGTGGCCTTGATGAACACCGAGCACGTGCTGCTCGATGACCCGCTCGCGCTGGCCATGGTGATCGATATCTTCTCGGAGCGCGGCTACCACGCGGTCGTGGACATCCACCGCATCGAGGTGCCGGAGAAGTTCGACCTCGCCACGGGCGTGATCACCAACCGCGTGAAGAAGGTCTACCGCATCCAGATCCGCTTCCAGGGATCCGAGATTCGCCGCGGTTGAGGTTGGGGCGGGGTCCGCTTCCGGGATGCGGCTTGCGGCGGCCCTCGCGCGCCTTTAGGGGAACGGACGTCCGGACCCGCCGGGTCCACGCTTCAACTCAACCCCGCATCCCCATGGCATTCCTGATCCTGCTCGTCGAACTGGCGCTTATCGTCCTCATCATCGCCGGTCTCTGGAAAACGTTCGCCAAGGCCGGCCAGCCCGGCTGGGCCGCCATCATCCCGATCTACAACGTCTTCATCTTGCTCAAGATCGCCGCGCGCCCGTGGTGGTGGCTGCTGCTCCTCCTGGTCCCGCTGGTCAATATCGTCATCGCCTTCGTGGTCGCGATCGACGTGGCCAAGGCCTTCGGCAAGGGCGTCGGGTTCGGCATCGGTCTGGCGCTGCTCGGGTTCATCTTCTACCCGATCCTGGGTTTCGGCAGCGCGGCCTACACTGCGCCGGTCCGGACCTGACCGGTTGACTGCTCCGCCCGGGGAGTGCGCCCGGGCGGCGCCTTACTCGTAGCGCAGCGCCTCGATCGGATCGAGGGCGGCGGCTTTCCAGGCCGGATAGAAGCCGAAGCCGACGCCAATGCCCGAGCAGACGAGGAGGCCGATCCCGGCCCACATCCACGGGAAAATGACGGACGCCTTCATCCACACGGCGAGCCCGTTGCCGGCAATGACGCCGAGGACGATGCCCACGAGACCACCGATCAGCGAGATCGTGACCGCCTCGATGAGGAACTGCGTGAGGATGCTGATCTGCCGCGCGCCGATGGACTTGCGGATGCCGATCTCCTTGGTCCGCTCGGTCACGCTCACGAGCATGATGTTCATGATGCCCACACCGGCCGCCAGCAGGGCAATGCCGCTGATGACAAAGGATCCGGCAGCCACGGCATCGGCCACCTTGGCGAAGGAGGCGATGAGCGACTCGTTGGAAAACAGCTCAAAGTCATTGTCATCCTCCGGCT
>CAZGJB010000286.1:0-4511 GCA_964526145.1 uncultured Opitutaceae bacterium | reverse complement strand
GGCCGCGAAAACCAGGTCGCCCGCGTTCTCGCGTCCCTCGTCATCAGTCACGACGACCGGCCGCCCCGCCGCGATCTCCTGGATCGCGGTCTCGACCGAGTCGAACACGTTGGGGTCTGAATTGGACATGGCGGTGAACGTCGCCGCCCGCCGGGGAGGTGTCAACCAAGGCGGGGAGTGGCTCCCTTACCCTTCCCGCTTCGCCGTCATCATGTTGACGGGATAACTCTCCACAACGTCACCCGCCGCGTTGAGCAGGTTGAGGAAGACGATGAAATTGTAGGGCGGGCGCACGAACTTCACGCCGACGAGGGCTTTGCCGTCGTCCGATTTGTTCATCACGGTGAAGTCGCTGCCGAGCTTCTGCTTGTTGTCCCAGCGGGCGGTCGCCCGCGCCACCGCGTCGTCCACCGCCACGGGCTTTTTCTTGTCGTCGTAGAAGCTGAGCTTGAAGTTGCCGCTGACGATCTCGAGCCCGAGGTAGGTGCCCGAGGGGCGGGTCAGCGTGATACCCGGGATCGTGCCCATCTCGTCATCTTTCGCGGCGTCGGCGGCCCGGATCGGAAGTGCGGCGAAGATCCCGAGGACGAGCAGCGAGAACAGCAGCGAAATCCGTGTTTTCATGCGGGCAAGATTGTCCGTTGCACCCCGATGCGCAAGTCCACAGGCTCGCCGGCCAGCGTTTCATGGAGCCCGCCCCCCACAATCCCCTGAGCCGTCGCACCTTCCTGCATCGTCTGCTCGCCGCGACCGGCCTCGGCGCGACGGGGCTGTTGTCGGATCGCCTGCCTGGCGCCGTGCCTGCCGCCGGACTGCTGCCGGAGCGCGTGCGCCGGACGGTGCGGGCGGAACTCGAGATGGCCCTCGCCGACCAAACGACACCCGGCCGACTCGTAGTCGGCCTGCTCGCGGAAACCCCGGCCGCGCAGGCGGTCGTCACCAACGGTCGCATCGGCCTGCACCGCGTGCCCGCATCGCAGGATGCCTATGAGGTGCTGCAGCACGACGGCACGCTATACGTGCTTGGCAACACGCCGCGCGGCCTGCTCCACGCGGTCTTCGCATTGCACGAGGCCCTGCGCGCAGGCGAACCGCTGGCCGACGGCCTGCATCGTCAGGGAGCGTTCCAGATCAACGAGCGCATCTTCCACGCCCGGTTCGAACCCTGGCCGGGGCAGCGGTCCGACGTGCGCTTCCTCGCGCACCTGGGGGCGTCACACTGCCTCGTGTCCCACGACTGGCAGGGCAGCCGGCGCTCACTGCAGGGGTACGTCACGAGTCCGCTCTTTCCCGATGCGGTCGACGCCGCCGAGGTCGCCACCAACCGCGCCGGACTGCGCCGGTTGATCGACAACTGCTCCGACTACGGGCTCGGCGCGATGTTGTGGCTCACCGAGCTGCCCTGCCAGGGCGGACCCTGGATCCCGCCGGCAAAACGCGAGGCGTTCTTGCGCCGCTATGATCCCGAGGTGCTCAGCGACTCCGGCACGTATGAGGGCCAGGTGCTCTGCTTCAGCCATCCGCGCGTGCAAGAATACTACCGCGATCTCCTGCGCCGCTTCTTTGGTGCGTTTCCCGAGGTCGAGACGCTCTTCGTCTTCGGCTTGGATTCGAGCGGCGAGTTCTGCGACCCGGAGGGCTGTCCCCGCTGCCGGGGACTGAGCCGGTTGGCACAGCGCGATCGTTTTGTGTGCTTCATGGTCGAGGAGGGCCGCAAGGTGCGGCCGGGACTGCGCGTGTTGACGACCGGCTGGAAATGGGACCGCGACGCCGACGAGTTCCTGCGCCGCCAGGCCGCGCTGCCGGCCGCAAGCGGCGTGTATCTCGCCGCGCAGAAGGACGGATGGCAGGCCGAACGGCAGAGCCACGATTTCCTCCGCGAGGTACGCCGCGTGTGCCGCGAGCGCGGGCAGACCTTCATCGGCTACGACAACCTGCACTGGGGTGACGACACGGTGCACGGCATCGGCGACATCCAGGATTTTCCCCTGGGCATCGGCGCGAAACTCAGGCGGTGGCACGCGTTGGGGGTCGATGGCGTGTTCGACCACTGGGGGAACGCGCCGGAGGACATCTGGTGCAACTCGATCGCTTGCCGCGATTTCTTCCTCGATCCGACGGCCGAGCCTGCGGTCGTGGCGCGCCGCATCGCCGAACGGCAATTCGGTCCCGCCAGCGAGGCGGCCGTCGCCGCGTGGTCGGCGCTGGAGCGGGCGCATGTCGCGCTCAACCCGGCCTGCATCTGGTCGCCGGGCCAGTGGCCGGGCTGGTATGAGGGCCGCAAGCACCTGCCGCTGCCCGGCGGTTTCCGCGACGAGGGCCTGCGCAAACATCAGGCGCCACCGCGACGTGACGGGGAAACGATCTACAATCCCGCCGACTTCGCGACCGCCTTGCAGGCCGTGGCCGACGCCTGGGCTCAGGCCACCCCGCATTATGTCGAGGCCGTGCGCGAAATGGACCGCGCCCTCGCGCTCGCGGATGACACTCCGGTCTTCTACCGCTTCTGGTGGAACGGCACCACCCTGACACCCACGCGGCGCGAACACCTGCGGCGCCAGAAACTCCATCTCGAAAGCATGGCACTCGCCGGTCGCGAGATCGGCCTGCACTTCGGCCTCCACGCTCTGTGGGAGCGCACGGGCCATGATGCCTCGACCTATCGCGTGCGCGCCGACACCCTCCTGCGCGCCGACGCCAAGGCCTGCCGCGCAGCCGCGGCGTTCTTCGCCGCGCTCGGGAAGCCGAAGGATTGGGATCGACTCTACGCGGCCAAGGCCGAGGCGATCGACACGTATCTCGCCTGACGCAGGCGGACGCGCAGGCCTGTGTCGAGGGCCGCGCCTCACCCATCCGATGTAAACCTTGGTTATGCCATCCGCCGGCATTGCCCGATGCGGAATGCGCCGCAGAATGGATGCCTTCCCCATGAGCATCCACATCGTCCGCCTCGGCACCCCTCGACTACCCGACGAAGGCCTGCGCGTCGGCACCGTGCGTCGCCCACCGCGGGGCGTGCCGAAGAGCGAATTCGCCAAGGAGAACTGGTACGATGTCTGGTTTCCCAATCTCGCTCCCAGTCTCGAGACCATGAAGCTCGGCCAAGGCGCCAAGACCCCGGCGCAATGGTCAGCCTTCGCGCGCAAATACCGGGCGGAGATGAGCCGACCCGACGCCCAGCATGACCTCGCGCTGCTCGCCGCCCTATCACAGTCCACGAACTTTTCCGTCGGATGCTACTGCGAGGCCGAAGCGCACTGCCACCGCTCCGTCCTCCGCGCGTTGCTGGTGGCCGCGGGAGCGAAGGTCGAACCCTGATCACTGCGACCTTCCATGAACAAGCCAGCAGGTGGATTCGATCCCAAGCCCGTGCTCAAGGGCACCCTGGTTGAGTTGCACCCCATGGAGGCGTCGCACCTGGAGCCGCTGTTCGCGGTGGCCAGCGATCCCAAGATCTGGGAGCAGCACCCGAAATGGGATCGCTTCAAGCGGGAGGTCTTCGAGAAGTTCTTCAACGAATGCCTGGGCTTCGGCAGCGCCCTCGTGATCCGGGATGCGAAGACCAAGGAGCTGATCGGCTCGTCATCTTACAAGGTCGACACCGCGAATAACCAGGTCGAGATCGGATGGACGTACCTCGCCCGCGCCTACTGGGGCGGACGCTACAACGGCGAGGTGAAGCGCCTGATGCTGGCGCACGCCTTCCGTTTCTTCCCCCGGGTGGTGTTCCGCATCGGCCCGAACAACCTGCGCTCGCGCCGGGCCGTCGAGAAGATCGGGGCGATCTTCGCCGGCGAAGGTAAGAACGCCGACGGCTCGACGCACGTGATCTACAAGATCGATGCGGTCGATTTTCGGGCTGAGCCCAGGACGCCAGACCAGTAAACGCTGATCAGCGTCGCCCGCCCTGCCCGTGCTGCATCTGCGCCTTCATTTCCTGCCAGCGGGCCAGGCGGTCGGCGATTTTGGCCTCCCAGCCGGCGGTCTTGGGGGTGTAGAGCTTGAGCGGCTTCGCAAGGTAGTCCTGGCCGCTGATGTTTTCCGGGAAGTCGTGCGAATACTTGTACCCCTTCCCGTGCCCGGCCTGCTTGCTCGCGGCGCCGCTCTTGTCGCGCAGGGGCGGCGGGACGGGCTGGACCGGCTGCTCCTTCAGCACGCGGTGCGCCTCACCGAGTGCGAGGGTCGCGGAATTGCTCTTCGGAGCGGTGGCGATGTAGAGCGTCGCGTGTGCGAGCGTGAGCTCCGCCTCGGGCAGGCCGATGAAATCACACGCGTGATGCGCGGCGACCGTGAGCGGGAGCGCCTGCGGGTCGGCGAGGCCGACATCCTCGCTCGCGAGGATGACCAGCCGCCGGGCGATGAAGCGCGGGTCCTCGCCCCCGGCGAGCATCTTGGCCAGCCAGTACATGGCGGCGTCGGGGTCACTCCCGCGGCAACTCTTGATGAAGGCCGAGATGGTGTCGTAGTGCTCGTCCTCGTCGGCGTCGTAACGGATGCGCCGCTCGCGCGCG
>CAZGJB010000285.1:0-4531 GCA_964526145.1 uncultured Opitutaceae bacterium | reverse complement strand
GGCCGGGCCGGCGCTGGATGCGACCGGCGCCCTTGCGCTCGGCGAGGACGAGGTAGGCGGCGTTGCCCCCGACGAAGGCGCAGATCCCGACGAGGTAGAGCAGGACGCGGATCGGTTCGAGACTGAGATAGTTCAGCACGGTGTTCATCGGTCGATGTCCGGGATGACGAGGTCGAGGCTGCCCATCATGGCGAGGGCGTCGGGGAGGATCATGCCCTTGCTGGCCTCCTCGTAGAGGCTGAGGTTGGAGAACGAGGGCGCGCGGAGCTTCACGCGGTAGGGCTGGTCCTTGCCGTCACTGACGATGCGAACCATGAACCGGCCGCGGGCGGCCTCGACGGCGTAGCAGGTGTCGCCGGGCGGAAGCTTGAGCACGCGCGGGACCTTGGCGGCCATGAAGGGACCGGCGGGGATCAGATCGAGGGCCTGCTCGATGATGCGGAGGCTCTGCTCCATCTCATCCATGCGGACGAGGTAGCGGGCCATGGAATCGCACTCGGTGTAAGTCGGGATCTTGAAGTCGAGCTGCGGGTAGACCGAGTACGGCTCGGCGCGGCGCACGTCGTAGGCGACGCCGGAGCCGCGGATGACGGGGCCGGTGGCGCCGTACTTGCGGCAGACATCGGCGCTGATGGGGCCGATGCCGGTGAGGCGCTTGCGGAGGATGATGTTGTCGGTGACGAGATCGCGGTACATCTGCAGCCGGGGCTGCATGTGCTTCACGAAGTCGCGCGTGCCTTTGAGGAAGGCGTCGTCGGCGTCATTGGAGAGGCCGCCGAAGCGGTAGTAGCAGTAGGTCAGGCGCGCGCCGCAGAGACCCTCGAGGAGGTCGAGGATCTTCTCGCGGTCGTCGAAGGCGTAGAGGATCGGCGTGAAGCCGCCGAGGTCGAGGAGGAGGGCGCCCCACCAGACCATGTGGCTGGAGATGCGGTTGAGCTCGGAGGTGATGACGCGGATGTACTCGGTGCGGGCCGGCACCTCGATCTTGGCGGCGCGCTCGACGGCACCCACGAAGGCGTGGGTGTAGTGCATGGCCGAGAGGTAATCGATGCGGCTGGTGTTGGGCAGGAACTTGGCGTACGTGCGGTTCTCGCCCATCTTCTCGTGCATCCGGTGGATGTAGCCGATGATGGGTTCGGCGCGCTGGATCCACTCGCCGTCCATGGTCAGCAGCACGCGGAGGACGCCGTGCGCGGCGGGGTGCTGCGGGCCGAGGTTGAGCGTGAAGGTCTCGTGCGGCGTGTGGTCCGCCGGGGCTGCCGGGGCAATCTCCTTGGTGGCCGTCATGGCTGGTAGTCCTTTCGCAGCGGATGGAAGGTGGCGTCCTCGGGAAGGAGGAAGGGCTTCAGGTTGGGATGGCCCGCGAACCGGATGCCAAAAAAGTCGTGGGTCTCGCGCTCGTGCCAGTTGGCGCCGGGGAAGACCGGGCTGATGGTCGGCACCTCGGGTTCCGCGCGCGGGATCCGCGTGCGGACGACGGCGCGAACGGAATCGGTCGGGTGGAAGAAGTCGTAGACGACCTCCATCTCGTTCTGCGCGATCCAGTCGACGCCCGTGACGGCGTCGAGGGCGAAACCCTCACGGTCCATGATCTGCGCGGCGGCGACCACCTGGGCGGGGGCGACGGCGGCTTCGAAGTCCCAGCCCTTGGCGGCATGGGCGACGGTCTGGACGGGGGGCGGGAGCGGGGCCGGGGCCGCGGGGGCCGGAGCAGGTTTGGCGGCGGGAGCGGTGGCGCCGGCCGGGGCGGCCGCAGGAGCGGGTGCAGGCGCGGGCGGAGCGGGGGGCGCCGGCGGCGCCGGGCGGGGTTGGAGGGCCTCCGGGCCGAGGAGCTCGACGAAGAGGCCGGTGAGACGTTCGGCGGAGGTTTTCATTCCTTCAATTTGGCGACCGGGAAGCGGCGCTTGCCGGTGATTTTCTCCTCGAGTTGCAGGATGCCCTCGATCAGCGCTTCCGGACGCGGCGGGCAGCCGGGCACGTAGACGTCGACCGGGAAGAGCTTGTCCACGCCCTCGACCACGGCGTACTGGCCCTCGAACTTGAAGGGGCCGCCGGAGAGGGCGCAGTTGCCCATGGCGATGACCCACTTGGGCTCGAGCATCTGGTCGTAGAGCAGCTTCACCGCCGGGGCCATTTTCTTGTTCACGGTGCCGGCGACGATCATGACGTCGGCCTGGCGCGGGGAGGGGCGGAAGACCTCGGCGCCGAAGCGGGAGAGGTCGAACCGGGCCATGCCGGCGGCCATCATCTCGATGGCGCAGCAGGCGAGGCCGAAGGTGAGCGGCCAGAGTGAGTTGGCGCGGCCGAGGGCGAGGAGGTCATCCAGCTTGGCAAAGCGGACGATCTGCGAGCACTCGACGGGGATCTCGGAGGAGGCCGGGGCGGGTGTGGGTGTGGCGGGTGGGGTCAGCGGCGTTTCCATTCGAAAACTCCTTTCTTCCAGGCGTAAACGATCACGAGCGAGAGGATGCCCACGAAGATCGTGAGCTCGACCAGGTCCCGGATCACGAAGTGGCGGCCGTAAACGAGGGCCACCGGAAAGAGGAAGAGGACGTCAACCGCGAAGGCCACGAAGACGAGGGCGTAGAGGTAGTACACCGCGCTGTAGCGGATCCACGCGTCGCCGATCGGGTCCATGCCGCACTCGATGGCCTGCCCCGTCTTGTCCAACGTGTTGCGCGTCCAGCGCGGCGCGAGGAAGTACACCAGCACGAAGGGCCCCAGGGCGAAGGCCAGCCCGCCGGCGCAGAAGGCCAGGATGTAAATCAGGTCGACGGTTGAAATATCATTCATGGAACGAGGGGCCGGGAAAAGGCGTGGGTGCGGTGTGGCGGGTTGCCCCCATGATGGCAGGGAATGCGCGGGTCGGCATCGCACGCCTTGCCGTTCAATCCGCATTTATTGCGGTGGGGGCGGATAACCCGGTTCTCCGAGGTAAAACGGGGTCGGAAGCACCCCCGAAATCGGACGGGCGCATTAGCGGCCGTTATCCGCGGCGGGCGTTAAGAAAATTGTAGGAGCGGATTCCGCGTATTGGGCAGCGTCCGGCCTCCGGCCGGACGGTTGGATGACCGCATGCGAAGATCGCACCGCCCGTCCGGAGGCCGGGCGCTACCGGGTCAGAAATGCGTCGATACCGGCCACCGCCTGGCGGGCGTCGCGCACGGCATGGAGCGCGGTGCAGGGTCCGCGGACCAGGTCGCCGCCGGCGAAAACGCCGGGGAGGCTGGTCATCTGGCCGGCGTCGATGCGGAACGTTCCGGTCGTCGTGCGGGCCAGCGCCTGCCAGGGGCTGTCCACCGGCAATGGCGCCGGATCGAAACCGAGGGCAAGGAAGGCCAGGTCCACCACGAGGGAAAACGGCTCGGCCTTGGGCACGAACCAGCGCCGGCCATCGGCGGCAAGCGGACCGGGTTCGGTGCGCACCAGCTGCAACCCCGTGAGGACACCGGGTGGCCGGCCGATGAAACTGATGGGAAAGGCTTGGAACAGGAAGCGCACATCCTCCTCGAGCGCGGCCTTGTAGTCGCGGCGCATGGCCGGGAGGCTGGCCTCGTCGCGGCGGTAAATGACCGCGACCGAGGCGGCCCCGCAGCGCACGGCGGCGCGGGCGCAGTCGATGGCGGTGTCGCCGCCGCCGATGACGGCGACATGCCTGCCGCCGACCAAGGCCTTGGCGGCGGCGCTGTCGGTGCCGGCCTGGAGCAGGAACGGCACCGCCTGATGCACGCCATCCAGCTCATGCCCCGGCGCGTCGAGCGTGCGGGGCTGCTTGGCCCCGAGGGCGAGGTACACGGCGTCGAAATCCTCCAGCAGCAGCGAGAGGGGCGTCTGTTCCGCGGCGGCGTCGCCAAGCCTGAAGTTGACCCCCTGTTGCCGCAGGAGGGTGACGCGGCGCTCGACAATGGAATGCTGCAGGTGGAACTCGGGCGTGGCATAGACCAGCAGGCCGCCGGGTTGCGGGCGGTGGTCGAAGACGGTCACGGCATAGCCGCGGCGGACAAGGCCATCGGCGCAAGCGAGTCCGCCGGGTCCGGCGCCGATGACGGCGACATTCCGCCCGTTCGGCGGTGCAACCTCGGGCTGCACGAGACCATGGGCAAAGGCGTATTCGTTGAGGAACTGCTCGACGGCCCAGATGGAGACCGGCTGGGCCTGGCCGCTGATGACGCATTCCGCCTCGCAGAGGTGGTCGGCCGGACACACGCGGGCGCAGATCTCGGGCAGGTTGCTCCCCGCGTGCAGGGCCTGCGCGGCCGCGGCGAAATGGCCTTCGGCGGTGAGGGCGAGCCACTCGGGGATGTTGGTGCCGAGCGGGCAGCCGGCGACGCACGTGGGCTCGGGGCATTGCACGCAGCGGCTCGCCTGCTCGCGGGCGGCGACCTCGTCATAGAAGCCGTAGATCTCGAGGAAGTCGGCGACGCGGTCAGGTGCGGACCGGCGGGTGGGATCCTGGCGCGGCAACTGGCTCCAGGCATGCCGGGCATCGGACGCGGGGTGGGCGTCAGCGCTCATCGGAGTGGGGTGGGTT
>CAZGJB010000284.1:0-4547 GCA_964526145.1 uncultured Opitutaceae bacterium | reverse complement strand
ACTAAGGCTGCGGCACAAAGCGGAACGAAAAGACCTCCGCGTCGCTCAGGTGGAACCGCAGGCGCACCGGCCGGCCGGCGAGTGCGGTCACATCCGCTCCCGACTTCCAGGTCACCGTCCGATCCACCGCATCGCCAAAGACCGGCTCGCAGTTCGCGAGCGCAAATCCCGGCAGCGGCGTTCCCTCGATCTCCTGCAGCTCCACCCGCACCTCGCCCGCGACGCCCGTGGCGAAGTTCAGCCGCAGCTCGCTGCCCGTGAAGGTAAACGGCGGCGTCACCGCGCCTCCACCCGCCATCGGGGCGTGCAGCGACACAAAGCCATCCAAACGCAGCGTGTACCGGCGCAGCACACTGCCCTGACCCAGCCAGTAGTGCTCCAGGGCGTAGAGCGACAACTCCGGAGGCGCATCCGGTCCGAGGTCCGATGCCGTCTCGACCACGTGCCAGGCCGCGTATTGGTGTCCGTAGTTCCACGTGCCGCTCCGCTCCGGTCCCGGCCGCAGGAAACCCTCAGGCCAACGGGTGAAGGTCACCCCGTCCCGGCTGCACATCAGGAGCGTCTCCGTCAGCGCCTCGCCGTAACGTCGTTGCGCCGACGAGCGCAGCTCGCGATGGGCCCGGTCCGGCAGGGCACGCAGGGATGAGCCCGAAGGCCGCTCCACGTACCGTACCGGCAGGCCGATCAGCAGGTGCGGCGCCCGGTGATAGGGCTTGATCTGATTGACGTAGAGCTCCTCGGGCGGAGGCGCGCCCTCGTAGGCCAAGGCGTGCGGCGGTCCCCAACTGCGGAAATCCTGCGACGTTGCCGTGCTGATCCCGCGCGGACCCTCGGGTTGCCAGACGCCTTCGGCGACGGCGCCCCCGGGGAAACTTCGCCAATAGGCCCGGTAGCAGCCATGGACCTCGTCCCAGAAAGCCAGATTATGCGAATCGAAGGCCCCGGCGGTGATGAACGGCCCTTCGCCCAGGGCAACCCATCGGACGATTGCATCGCCACGAGCCCAAGCGCGCCGTCTGAACGGAACACCGCCTTGTACCGCGCTTCAGGCAGCGCGGCCGGATTGGTGTCGCGAAACACGGCGGGATGCGCCGCATCCACGTTGATCGCCCCATGGCGTCCGCTCGCGATCACGATGTTGTTGGTCCGCGAACCGCGGAAATCCACGAGGCCGAGCCGGGGTTTGACCCAATGAACTCCGTCCGTGCTCTCCGCGTAGCACGTGTACCGATGCGCGGTGCGCTCCGACACGATCTGCCCCGGCACCACCTGGATGTTGAACGCCTTGTAATACATCCGGTAGCGATCGCCGTCGCGAAAGACGCTGTGATACCCCGAGCCCGTGCCCTCCCAGGGTTCGTCATGGCGCAACACGATCTCGCGCGGCACCGGGTGATGGAGCCGGCGCGACGCCCGGCCTTCGAGCCGCTCGATGAGCGCATCGTCAATGAACAATTCCCGGCGCGAACCAATCGCCAGGGGAGCAGCGGAACCGACGGTCGCCATCGGCCCATCCAAGGGCTTTTGGCCTGCGCGCCAATCCTTTCTCACGCCGGCGGTCGCCGGCGGAACCAACGAACGAGGACCCGCGCCCGCTCAAACCGGTGCTCGGTCCCGGCCCGCAGGCGCTGCACGTTGGACCGGTGGGTGTAGAGGATGAACCCGGCGATCACCACCGCCGCCACGACCCACACCCCACGGTGCGGCTCCGGCGCGATGAGCGCGGCCGCCGGAATGAGCCCCAACCCGGCGAGGATCGAGCCCAGGCCCACGTAACCTGAGATCCCCAGGACCAGCAGCGCCGTCGCGACCAGGATCAGCGCGCCGGTCGGCCAGAGGACGAGCAGCACGCCGATGACCGCGGCCACACCCTTGCCGCCGCGAAATCCAAAGTAGATCGGCCACACGTGGCCCGCCGCCGCCGCCGCGCCCGCCAGGAGTGCCACGACAAGCGCGTGCCGCTCATCGGCGATGCCATACCCGCCGGCCCAAGCCGCCAGCGCCGCCTTGCCCACGTCGATCACGATCACACCAAGCGCGAAGCGAAAACCTTGGGTGCGCAGCGCGTTGGTGCCGCCGGCATTGCCGCTCCCCTGCCGCCGGATGTCGACACCGCGCAGCCGACCCAGGAGCAGGCTGCCGGAGATCGAGCCCAGCAGATAACCCAACAGGATTCTGGCGACATCGGTCAGCATGGCGTGGGCGGTTCGTATTCCTGCACGGCAATGACCAACGATCCAGGACCGGCGTGCGCTCCGATGGCAACTCCCGTTTCGACAACCCAGACCCGGTCCAGCGATTTGCCTGCCGCTTCAATCTCACGTTGCACCCGGGCCGCATCGTCGGCGCAGTCGCCATGGCCGATGATCACGCGGTAGCGCCGCTGCGGATCCATCGTACGAGCGATGCGTCGCGCAAATCTCTCTGGCAGGCGGCTCCATCCCCACAGGACCCCGTGAAAACCAAGCCGGCCCCGCTTGCTGCACAGGATGAGGCAGAGTCGCAGCAGCCGCGTCACCGGCAAGGCGGCCTTGGGAATCCGACCCCCGCGCACGCCGTAGGCGATGTCGCGCACGACCGCATAGACCCACGTCCGCTCCTTCACCTCCGCCAGCGCTTCGCCCAGCTGTTCCGCCGTCAGTCCCGCCCGAGCCGCCTCCGCCGCCCAGATCACCATCAGCCCCTGGCCCGCGGCCACCTGGCCGCTGTCGAAGACCTGCACGCGGCGCGGATGGCTGCGTACCGCCGCATTGAGTGCCGATTGCATGGTGCCCGACAGCTGGCGCGAGAGCGAAACCTCCATCACGTGCTCATGCCGCGTCAACAGGGCACCAAACATCCTTCGGAAATCCCCGGGCGGTGGCTGCGACGTCTGCGGCACCGCCCCACGCTGGCGCATCGCCCCGTAAAATTCGGGCGGCGTGATCGTGACCCCGTCCACATGCTCGCTGCCATCGAGCGAAAGCCGCTGCGGGACGACATGGATGTCCAGCCGCTCGACCTCGTCGGGCGGCATGTCGGCGCCGGAATCGGTGACGATCGCAACCGCGGCTCGCAGTGATTCGCCGCCTCCCAGCGCCTCGGTTTCCTGACCGGCCAGCGCGCCGAAGCGCGCGGCAGTGGCGAAGAACGCCACGGGCGCATCCACCTCCGCCTGCAGGCGCACCCGCGAGCGCGAACCCGCCAACAGGATCCGTGGGGCGCCAAGCTTCCGCAGGGCCATGCGCAGCGCCGGACGATCGACTGCCGGTGCATGCACGGTGCAGGCCACGCGATAGCGTTCCGGGCCCGGCGCGCCGAGCCCGGCGAAAACGTCGACCGCTGGAATCGGCGGTTGGATGTCCGATCCAACGGTCACCGCCGGCCGGCCCCGTTCCATCAGATCGTCAATGCCCTCGAGCAGCGCGACAAAGCCGCGGGCACCGGCATCGACGACTCCGGCGGCTTGCAACACCTTGATCTGGTCCCTCGTGCGATGCAGCGCGACCTGGGTGACCGTAAGCGCGTGCCGGAAGGCCAGTCCCAGCCTGTCTTCCCCATTTGCAACCTGAGCCTGCACGGCGTCGGCAAATGCCTGCATCACCGTGAGGATCGTACCCTCGCGCGGGTCGGTCAGCGTCAGGCGCGCTTCCGTCACCCCGGCCGCCAAGGCGCGCGCCAGGACCGGCAAGGTCACCTGCGAGCCGGCCGGCAGCGCGGCCGCCAGACCGTGCAGATAATGCGCGAGGATCGATCCCGCGTTGCCGCGGGCGGAATCGGCGGCCTCGGTCGCCACCTCGCGGAAAAGACTGGCCACGTCCGCTGGCGGACGCCGGTGCAGCGAGGGCAGGACGGCTCCGAGCATTGAAGCCAGGTTGGTGCCGGTGTCGCGATCTGGCAGCGGAAAGACGTTGATGCGGTTCAGTTCGTCCCGATGCGCCACCACTTGTCCGATCCCGGCGCGGAGCGCCCAGCGCAGGCCGTGGACGGACAATCGTCGCCAGCTCATGGCAGACCGAGGCTGGCAGACCGATTAACCAGTGGGGTGCTGGTCGGAAGGAGCATCACTTCGGAAGCAAATCCCGCGCGGCATGCGTCATCCAGACAATTCAATCAGCCACTGTCCTTGCCTTGCGCCCGCCGCCCCGACAACGATGCCCCAGCAGCATGTCGCCCCTTCCTGTCACTTTCGCGCTGGCCCGCCATGCCGGCCGCGTGCGCATCGAATTGGCCACGCCACCCCTGGAACCTGGGCGCACGACCAGGACGGAATTCGCCGGAGCCTGTTGGCGATTGGATTGCGAAGTGCAGACAACCGCTCCCGAGATCGAGACCTGGACAGTTCGCGCCACGGTCGAGTCCGGCTCGGCGCCGGACATAGCCGCCGGCCTGCGCTGGACAGACGCCAACTGGAGTCCGACCAACTACGTGCTGATCCCCGGGTCCGTCTATGCCGGCAATCGATTTTCCGCCCTTCGCCGACCTTACCCGCCCCACATCCGCGACCTCGGGCAAAACGGACACCGGCTCCACCTCGACATCGGTGACGTGCCGCGCCTGTCCGCCGA
>CAZGJB010000283.1:0-4547 GCA_964526145.1 uncultured Opitutaceae bacterium | reverse complement strand
GGAGTATGTGGCTTGGAGTTCGACCAAAACTTACGGTCTGGGCGCTCTCGTCACCAACGCCGCCGGGACTGTCTACCGCAGCATACTTTCTCCGAACCTGAACCGGGTCCTGACCAACACCACCTACTGGCAGATTCACGACCTATCGGCGAATCCCACCACCTGGGCCGTCGGCACAGCCTACATCATTGGTGATCTCGTTTCGAGTTCTGGCTTGTATTATCGCTGCATCACCGCCCACACCAGCAACGCGGGTGGCAATTCCATAACCAACGATTCCCTCTGGGCGCGCGAGCTTGTCGGCTACCCAGTTTGGAAGGCAAGCGTGGCCTACTCCGTTGGCAACGTGGTCTACTACCAGCCTCCCGACATCAACGGGCATCCCAGCAGCGGCATGCTCTATCGCTGTCGAACAGCCCACACCAGCAGTTCCAGCTCCACTCCGACCAACACCACCAATTGGGAGGTGGGCTCCGTGGATTATGCAACGTGGACCTCCACCACCGGCTTCCGCGTCGGCGACATCGCTTTTTACCCGGTCACAGGCCTTTTCTATCGCTGCAAGCAAGCACACACTAACCAGACCCCGGCGAGCAGCACCGTCACAAACACCACCTATTGGGAGATCGCCAGCCGTGCATATGACGCCTGGTCTTCAGCTATAGCTTACGAGGTTGGTGATTCGGTATTCAATTCAGCCAATGGAACTGTTTACCGATGCGTTCAGGACCACACCAATCAGGCACCACCTAATGGCGCCTACTGGTCGGCGATCGGTTCCGACTTTGCCCACTGGTCGAGCAGCATTGCCTACGAAATCGGTGATATTGTCTACCGCACTTCCAACCAGACCGCCTACCGCTGCATCAAAGCCCACACCAACCAGACGCCGCCCAATGCCACCTACTGGTCGACGGCCATGCACGGCTACTCCGCCGTCGTCGCGGCGCCGACCGTCACGAGCTCGAGCACGGCCACGATCCGCGGCTACGTCAACGCCACCACGACCACCTTCGGCAGCAACGCCATCGTGCAGGGGCCCACGAGCGCCGCCTCGCCCAAGGTCGATCCCACCCGCGTCTTCAGCAACCCCTACGTTCCGCAGTTCGAGCCGCCGGATGCCTACTCCGATCTCAGCGGTCCCGGCATCAGCCTGCCCGACAGCGAAGGCAACGGCACCATCCTGTACGAGGGCGCCCGCACCCTCGGCACGCCCGGGGCCACGACCCCGACCGTCTACAACATCACGGCCACCTATTACGGCGGCGGCTGGTCGACCACCTCCGGCCTCTACCTCGACAGCTCCACGGATGTCCTCACCATCGTCGGCCCCGTGATCCTCAACGTCTCGGGCATCCTCTACACCAACAGCGGCCGCATCGTCATCGCCCCCACCGGCTCCCTCGAGATCTACTTCAACGGCAGCCAGCTCTACATCGGCAACAGCACGGCGGGCACCGGCGGCGGCATCATCAACCAGACCTTCGACCCAGCCAAGATGCTCCTCGCCAGCGGCAGCACCTACAACTCCTCCAGCTACCACTACTTCTGGTCGCGCCTCCCCTTCCACGGCCTGATCTACATGCCGTCCGCCTACCTCCACAAATGGAACAGCGGCTACAACGGCGAGATCTACGGCGCCGTCTCCGCCAAGACCGTTTACTTCAACCACGCCGCCACCCTCGACTACGACATGGCCCTGCGCACCGCCGGCAGCATCGGCACCTACATCGAGCAGCCCTTCCAGATCGTCTCCTGGCGCGAGCTCACCGACCCGGCCGAGCAGATTTCGCTCTGAATCATGGCACCTCCGCCCGCCACTTCGCGATTGCTACTCCCGGCCCTTCCGTGACATCCGTGTTCGTGACCGCCGCCATCCGGCCGGCCCGCGTGCGTTGCGCCTCGTGAAACTCCCCTCCCTCAATCTCTCCCGCCAGACGCGGAGCGGTGTCCTTTTCAACCACACGGACAACCAGCTCCAACTCGCGCGCCTGCGCCTGAACCAGACGCCGGTGCTCATGGACGGGTTTGCGGAGGTGCCGCCGGCTGACGGCCAGGGGGTCGAGCGCTGGGCCGAGGCCCACGTGCAGGAAAAGGACAGCCGCGGCCGCCTGCCCGCCTACTGCGGCTTCCATCCCGTCGAGCGCGTCATCGCCCGCGTCCAGATCAACACCCGTCGCCTCGCCGAGCCCGACTACCTGGCCGCCCTCGTCGCCGAGCAGGCCAAGATCACGTCCGCCAAGGAATGGCTCATCCGCGTGCTCAATCCCATGGATGGCACGCCGCTCACGAACGACGGCACCATCCGCCCCGGCCTCCTCTTCGGCGTGCCCTGGTCCGCGATCCGCGTCACCCAGGAGCGCCTCCTCGACCTCGGCCTGCGCCCGCGCAGCCTCGAGGTGACGACCCTGCCGCTCCTCGGCATCCTCTCCCAGCACATCGCGCAGACCGGCTACCGCCACGCCGTCGCCGTCTGCGAGATCGAGCGCGACCAGACCCGCGTCTACATCATCGCCAAGGACGGCATCCACACCCTGCTGCCGCTGCCCTTCGGCCTCGCCTCCGTCGTCGAGACCGCGATGAAGGAGCTCAGCACGCCCGATCTCGCCGCGGCCCGCGCCCAGCTCGAGGAGCCCGACGAGTTCACGCTCGAGCAGGGTCGCCGGCTCGTCCGCCTGATCGCGCGCCACCTCAAGCCCGCCGTCGACCAGTTCGAGCTGCAGACCGGCCACCGCATCGACGAACTCTACTGCGGCCAGCTGCCCGACCGCCTGCACTGGCTGTCCCGCAAGCTCGGCGAGGCCGTCGACCTGCCCCTGCTCGAACCCACCCTCCAGGCCGCGAGCGTGCAGTTCCTCACCGAGGGCGCGGCCGTCGGCCAGCAGTGGCTCGCCTCGCTCAGCCTCCTCACCACCTTCAACCTCGGTGCCGCGGGCGGCAGCCGCGCCCCGACGCCGGTGGCCGACCTGCCCGCCGCCGGCGCCGCCTGGCATTTCGACTGCCGGCTCGTCGCCGAGCTGCCCGAGGACAGCGTCGTCGGCACCCGCTTCCTCATCAACGCCGTCTTCGGCGGCATCACCCTCGGCGTCGGCCTGGGCGTCGGCTGGCTCGGCTACACCAATTTCGAGCTCCGCGGGCAGGTGAAAATCTGGGAAAAGCGCATGGCCGACAACGCGCAGGTGCTGCAGGAGATCACCTCCGTGCAGGGCCAGTTCACCCGAGACAGCGCACGCCTTGATGAAGCCTACGACCTGATGCATCAACCCATGGCGGTCTCCGAGCTCACCACGCTGCTCGGCGAAAGTCGCCCCGCCCAGGTGGTCTTCGAGCTCATCGAGACCAGCGGGCCCGAGGTCATCGTGCTGCGCGGCAGCCTGCGCGAATCCTCCGAGCGCGCCAGCCGGCTGCTCGGCGCGTACGTCGACCTGTTGCGCGCCCATCCGAAGCTCGGGCCGCTCTGCCGCGAGATTGTCCTGACCAGCCTGGAACGCCGCGAACTCGACGATTCCCTGTCATTCGAGATCACACTCCGTCTGCACGCCCAGGAAGCGCCCGCACCATGAAGCCGCCCGCCGCCAACTTCCTCCGCCGGAATCTCTTCGCCGTAGTCTGCAGCGCCATCATCGTCGTCCTGCTTGGCACCGGCTGGTGGCTGTGGCACGACCTGCACACCCAGGAAGAGACCCTCCAAGCGCGCACGCTCCAGGGTGAGGCCGAGCTCGAGACGATCGCCATGAGCCCGCTGCTGCGCGAGGCGCTCGCCCAGACCCGCACCGCCGTCGATCGCATCAACCGCAACCTCGCCGTCGAGAGCAACCTCGCCGACAACCTGTGGTACTTCTACAAGCTCGAGGAGCAGACCAAGGCCCGCATCCGCGGCCTCAACCAGCTCGCCACCAGCGGCCCCGGCCAGGATGACCGCGCGGAGTACAAGCCCATCCCGTACACGATGGAGGTCAGCGGCACCTTCGCGCAGGTGATGGATTTCCTCCAAAGCCTCGAATCCGGCCCCCGCCTCGTCAAAGTCCGCGGCTTCAACTTCCGCCGCAGCGAGTCCGGCGGCGACGCCGTCGTGCTCCAGCTGGAACTCTCGGTCCTCGGCAAGGCATGAACCTCTCCCGCTTCATCCTCCTCGGTCTCGTCACCCTCGCCGCCGGCTCGTTCGCCGGCGCGCAGACGGTGAACGCCAAGTTCATCAAGCGCACGCAGGACCACATCGCCGCCCTCTACCAGCGCCACGACCAGCGCGCCCCGGCGCCCGGCGAGCGCGGCAACCCCTTCCGCGTCGGCGGCGAAGTCCCCGTCACCCCGCAGCCCGCGGCCGGCAGCGAGGTGGTCAGCGACGCTTCGCGCGACATCCTCCTGCTCCGCCAGGCGGCCGCCACGATCAAGGTCACCGGCGTCGTCAACGTCGCCAACCGCATGCACATCGCGGTCGACCGCTCCACCTACCGCGAAGGCGGCGTCATCCCCGTCCAGCTCCCCGGCGAGATGGTCTTCCTCCGCGTCGCCGAAATCACCCCCCGCAGCGCCGTCCTCCGCCTCCG
>CAZGJB010000282.1:0-4613 GCA_964526145.1 uncultured Opitutaceae bacterium | reverse complement strand
ACGAGCGTTGAGGTCTCGGATGACCTGCCGTTGATTGCGAATTTCGAACCGGCGGAGGGCTACGTGACTGGTGACCTGGATGGTCAGCAGGGATGGATCGCCACGGGCGGGCAAGTTGTCTCTGCGCCTGTCTTTGGCGGTTCACAGGCCATGAGTCTGGCCGCGGCAACCCCGGCGGCTACCGCCGAGCGGGCGCTCAACACCGCGGGGATCGTGTATTTCGATTTCTTCATGCGTCCGGTGGCGGGCGCGACTCCCGAGGCGGCGGCGCAGTGGCGGACCCCGGTGTCAGGCATCGCGATGGTGCGGCGCGCCGATCACGGCGTGATGCAACTCCTCGCTGGCGATGGCGCCGGCGCCGCAGTGTGGCGGGAGTCGGCATCGTACCCGCTCGATACGACGGGCGCAGCGGGCTGGCAGCGCTTCACGATCCGGGAAAACCACGGGACGCAGGCTTGGGATTTTTACGCCAACGGTGTCATGCGTGCGGCCAATGTGCCGTTTGCGGGTGAGACCGGGGCCGACGCCGGCATCCCGGGCATTCGCCTGGTGGGACACCCGACCGCGCCGACGGGTTTCGACGAGGTGCTCGCGGCGCCGGAAAACCCGCTCTTTGCCGATGCCGACAACGACGGCATGGAGGACGCCTGGGAGGTGGTCCACGGGCTGGATGCGGCGCGCGATGACCGCGATTCGGACGCCGACGCCGACGGGCTGACGAACATCGTTGAGTATGTCCTGGGCGCCGATCCCGGCGACGACGACAGCGACGGCGATGGGATGCCGGATGGCTGGGAGGCGACCCACGGCTCGGATCCCGCGGTCAACGACGCCTGGGGCGATCCGGATCGGGATGGCGTCGGCAACCTGACCGAGTACCGGCAGGGTCGGCATCCGCTCCGCGGCGTCGTGGCCGATACCGCCGGCTTGGTGAACCTCCGGATCTTCCAACCCGGCGCCTGAGGATCCTGCCATGAATGTGCCTTCTTCTCGCGGGATCCTCATCGTTGCGGTCGTACTTCTGGCCGCGGTTCCCATCGTCTTGGCTTGCGAATCCGGCCGGCCCGAGCCGGTGCGCAACGTCGCCATCGCTTCGCGTGCCGGGACGGCGACGCTGATCGGCTTCACCGAGTACGCGGTCACGACTGAGCCGCCGCGAAAATTCCGCCGGCAGGTCACCACCGGCACCCTCTACACGGGTCAGTGGTCGGTGGCGGGGTGCCCGGGAGTGAATCAACCGATGTCCTACCACGCATCCTTCCCGCCCAGCGAGCCGGCGTGGGCCAACAGCTCCGGCTCGGCCTCGCTCGAGCCGGTGGAAGTGGACGCCGCGAACAACCGGGTCAAATACCGCCTGACCGGCCTCGCCTTCGCGAACCACACGCAGAGTTCGCCCTGGGGCAACCTCTGGGCCATACGCGTCGTGGCTGCGCCGGCCGACGGTTCGCCGGCGGTGATATGGACTTCCAGGGGTCAGGAAGACTGGCTCAGTCGAGCCGCCTCTCGCAGCCCGTATCAAGTGTTTGTCCAGGGCTACTGGTCGCTGGCCGGATGGATCGGCCACACCGAGACGACGCAATCCCTCAATGTGCGCGGGGCCATCGACCGCAGCGTGCGCGACGAATGGGACGAGACGGTGGAGTACACGCTGCCGACGGGGGCGATCGAGCGCACGGGGGCGAACGCGCGTTTTGCGGGCATCGCCTCGTTTCCGCTCACTTCAGGCGGGACGCCCGCGGTCTGGCCGGAAGGCATGGATCCGGCGACCGCCTATGGCAGTCTCGTCACGGTGACGACCCAGAGCACCACCGCGCGCCGGATCGAGGGGCGAGGTGAATGCCTGGGCGCCGCGCCGCGGTTCGAGCGAGCGGAGGGCATGGTCATGCAGGAACTCAGCCTCGAGGACACCGAAGACGATGCGATGGCCCGGGCGGAGGTGATCGAGGGGACGGATGGTGTCGCCTACCGCGACCGGCGAACGACGGGATTCAGCTTTGGTTTCGCGGAGTTCAGTTTCGAAGTGCCGCTGCAAGTGGCATGCGAGGGCACCTACCTGGTGCATTTCCACTTCGAGCGGCGGGCGAGGTCGGGCGCGGGCGGGCCGGAGCGCTTCACCCGCACGCTGGAGAAGCGGCTCACCGCCGGCCACCAGACGCTCGCGCCTGGGTGGTTCGACGTCGCGGGGATGCAGCTGCACTTGCCGGAAGGCGAGACCATGGCCCTCGACTACGACACCGAGTATCGCCTGGCGGGTGTCGAGATCGAACAGGCCTGTCCGGATGCCGAGCCCGGCAAGGAGCAGATCTGGCGGGACAGTGTGCATGTGCACCTGAGTCTTGGCCGCGGACTGGGCGGACGTAGTGCTGGCCGGATCGCTCTGGAGGCCGACGCGATCACTCCAGAACTATATGCACCGGGCGCCTTGGCCGTGGCGGTGCCTTATGGCAGCGGAACCTCGGTTGTGCGCGACGCCGCGGGTCGGCTGCGGCAGGTGCGGGCGCCTGCCGCCTTCGTCGACATCGTAGTGACGGCCGAGGCGGCGTACGAAGTGCGCTTTTACCCGAGCGCAGATGCAAGCGAACCTGATCAAGAGACTGGCTTGAGCGCGCCGGTGGGGACGCCGTATCTCGTGTATCGCTTCGAGAATCCCGATGTCGCATCGGCCAGCCGACTGCGGGTGTCACGGATCAAGGGCGAAAAGATCCGCGTAAGCGAATTCGGCCAGGACGAGGAGACCGGATCGTGGGCGTTTTCCACGGGAAACGGGCTCCGAAGCGAAACCGTCGATGTGTTGGACTTGGGCGACAGTCGCATCGAGACCGTCACGGTAGCAGGTCCCGAGGGCGACTTGGTGAGCACTCAGGAACGTGAGATCCGCAGGTTTGCGTGGGGCGAGGAGACTGTGCGTGAGGTCCGCGACCCGGCGGGTGCAGCGCTGGCCACGGTCACGTCGTTTGTCGACGTGCCTGGCGAACCCGGCTACGGCCTGATGCGTCGGCGGGATTTTGAGGACGGTTCCTACGAGGAATGGGCGTACGACTACGAAGACCGGCCGGTGGAGTACACGCGTCCGTCGGCCGATGGCGGGGTCCGGCGGACGGTTTATGAGTACGACGAGCTCGCCGACACGGATGGCGATGGCGCGCTGGAACAGTTGACGACCACGGTCGAATCTATCGGCGACACGGAGGTTGCCCGCGCGCAGGTCGTCCGATGGAGCCAGCGGGTGGCCCTCGGGCAGGAAGTGTTCGTCCGGCGCTCGGATATTCGCTGTGCGACTCCCGGGGCGGGTTGGGATGCCGACGGGAACTTGGTGACCGAAGTGCTGCTTTATGGCGCCGGACCCTGGAGTGGACAAACGCGGCGTCGGCAGTTGCCTGATGGCACGGTCGAATTGGTCGAGCACCGCCTCGATGCTGGCGGACGGCAGACCACGGTCACGAGTGCGGGTGCGCCCAACGCGGCGGGCGACGCGGTCGTAACCGGCACAAGGACAACCACCGTAACAGATCCGGCTGGGCGGATCGTTGGTGAAAGTGTGGTCGATGTTGCGAGTGGCCGCGAAATCTCGGGTTGGCAGGCGACTGAGTTCGATTTCCTGGGTCGGCCGGTGCGGTTGGAATATGCGGACGGCACGTTCATCACCCGCGAGTATTCGTGCTGCGGGTTGAGCCGGGAGGTCGATCGCACGGGTCTGGTGACGACCCACCGTTACGACGATCTTGGGCGGCAGGTGGAGACCGCGCGTGACGGACTGACCTGGCGGACGGAATTGGATGCCGACGGTCGGATCACGGCGCGCGTGCGCCGCGGCACCGACGGATCCGAGATCCGCGTGGAGGCACGGCGTTACGACCTTGCCGGGCGGCTGGTGGAAGAGCGGGATGCCATGGATCGGGTCACGACGCACCAGGAGGCGCTGCAGCCAGTTCCTGGGATCGCGCGGCGACACACCACAACGGCGCCCGACGGGGGTACGCGGATCGAGGACTTCAATGTCGATGGATCGGTCGCAGCGATCGTAGGCACGGCGGCCGCTCCGCGGATCTTCCGCTATGGCGTGGAGGGCGGGGGCGAATTCGTGCAGGAATTCCGGCCCGCGGAGCGTGTGGATGAGCCAGGCTTCGGTGGACCGTTGCCGACGGAGTGGACCAGGACCTGCCGCGACTTCCTGGGCCGGCCGTGGAAGTTGGAGTACGCCGATGGCGCGGCAGAGTTCTCGCACTACAATGCACGCGGGCAGTTGGTGCGACAGGTCGACGCTGATGGCGTGACCGTGATTTATGCCTACAACAACCTCGGTGTTCGTGAGACGACCGCCATCGACGTGAATGGAAACGGGCAGATCGACGAGCCTAGACCCGATCGGATCCTGCGCGTCGTGACCTCGGTCGGCGAGCGCGATGGTCGAACGGTGGAACGCAGCGAGACCCAGGTATGGACCACGGAGGGTAGCGCGACGCCGGAGACTATGGGGACGGCTGAACGCAGTGTGGACGGCACCTTTGCCAGGATCGAACGCAACGGCCTCACCACCACGGTCACGACGGCGTACGACGGCAACGGCGGTCGCACGGTCACAGTCGTCGGCCCCGACGGTGTGCGGGAGACGC
>CAZGJB010000281.1:0-4643 GCA_964526145.1 uncultured Opitutaceae bacterium | reverse complement strand
ACCGAGTGGAAGAACCTGTTCTCCCTCGAGCTCTACGGCCGCGACGGCAAACTTGCGCTCGATGGCTTGGGTGGCAGCTACGGCGTGGAGCGTCTCGCCTATTACAGAATGCTGCCCCAGATGGGCCCGCCCGACACGACGATCTTCGAGTACCCCGGCGGCGACAGCTCCTGGGCCATCGAGACCGCCGCGTTTCTCGACGACATCCGCCTCGGCCGCGAGCCCGACCCAGGCCTGCGCGAAGGCATCGCCACCCTCGAAATCGTCGAAAAAATCTACCGGAGTAGCGGGTTTCCGCGCCCGTAGTGTCATTAACGAACGGAGCCGGCGGCATTTTCCGCTTCCCGCCCCCGGCCAAAACCTTTTTCTCGCACCATGATCATCACCCGTTCCCCGCTCCGCATCTCCCTCGGAGGCGGCGGCACCGACCTCCCCTCGTACTATCGTGACCACACCGGCTTTCTCGTCGCCGCGGCGATCGACAAGTACGTCTACATCACCCAACACCGGACGTTCCAGCAGGACATCATCGTCAAGTACTCCAAGCTGGAGCGCGTGCAGTCGGTGGACCAGATCGAGCACCCGATCGTGCGCGAGGCCCTCAAGCTTACCGGGGTCACGGATCCCCACCTCGAGCTCACCTCCATGGCCGACATCCCTGGCGGCACCGGCCTGGGCTCGTCCGGCAGCTTCACCACCGCGCTCCTCAAGGCGCTGCACGCGTACAAGAAAAACATCGTCGCCCCCGCCGAGCTCGCCGAGCAGGCCTGCGATATCGAGCTGAACAAGCTGGGCGAACCCATCGGCAAACAGGACCAGTACATCGCCGCCATCGGCGGCATCACGGCCTTCACCTTCCACAAGGACGGTCGCGTCGAATACCGGCCCTGCAAGATCACCGAGGAAACCCTCTTCAACCTTGAGGACAACCTCCTGCTGTTCTTCACCGGCTATTCCCGCTCGGCCTCGGCGATCCTCAAGGATCAAAACGACAAGTCGAAGCAGCACGACCAGGCGATGCTCGACAACCTGCACTACACGAAAGAACTCGGCTACAAGTCGCTCGACGCCCTGGAAGGCGGCAATCTTGAGGAGTTTGCCCGCCTGATGGACGTGCACTGGCAGCGTAAGAAAGCCCGTTCGTCCGGCATGAGCAACCAGCACATCAACGACTGGTACGACCACGCGATGGCCAACGGCGCCCTGGGCGGCAAGCTGATCGGCGCGGGCGGCGGCGGTTTCCTGATGTTCTACGCCGCGGACAAGACCCGTCTCCGCCATGCCATGCGCGAAAAGGGACTGCAGGAAGTGCGCTTCCGCTTCGACTTCGAAGGCAGCAAAGTCGTCGCTCAGAACTGAGACACCACCTCCAAACGCAACCCGCCACCATCGGTCGGTAACCGGCTGCTTTGAACTGCCAGACCACCCCGCCGCGCGACCCCATCCGTATGCTGGGCTGGGCGGTGCTCGCGCTGGCCTTTACCCTCCGCGCCGTCCTGGTCTGGCGCGGAGGTCAATTGTTCTGGCCGGACGAAGACCGCTTTGAGATCGCGCGCAAGATCGCCGCAGCTCTGCTCGATGGCCGGGTGCACGAAAGCGTAGACCTGCTGTTCAGTCATCCCGACCACCTCCTCTTCAAGGTGGTCGCGTTGGTTCCGGCCGCGATCGAGTCCTCCGCCGGACTGCCTGGTTGGGTCTCCGGGCTGTTTTTTGCCGCGGCCTCCACCTGGGTGATCTGGCTGGTGGGTCGCGTGGCCCGCGCCGCCGGCGCCGCGCCACTGCAGAGCCTCGTATCCATGGTCCTCGCGGCCAGCGCGACCTCGCTGTTCTACTATTCACGCCATCTCCTGCCATACGACCTTGCCCTCGGCCTGCTCTTGGTCTCGCTCAGCACCGGCTTGCGCGAGGTCACGACACCGCGCAATTCGCTGCTGACCGGTCTCTGGGCCGGTCTCGGCTATTTCGCTTACAACGGGTATTGGAGCCTAGGCGGACTGCTCCTCGTAGCCCACGTGCTGCTGGCCTTGCCTCAACCTCGGGCGATGGCAACACGCTGCACGTACGCCCTCCTGGGCGTTGTCCTGCCCGTATTTGCCGTGACGATAGTGAGCAGGCTGCTAGTAGGGCACGATTTCTTTGCACTGACGCTGCAATTCGCGGCGACGGCCAACCAAGGCGAGTTGGACCATGCGGCCGCATTCGCCGCCGGGTATTTCTGGGTGACCGAGCGCGGCCTTGCCCTGTTTTGGGCCGCCGCCCTGCTCATGGCGCTCGACCGCACCGGCCGGGCCACATCGATCCGGGCCATGCTCTGGCCCGCGCTGACCTTGGCCCTCGGTACCGTGCTCATTGTTACCCCGGGCTGGCTGCACCATTTCGCGGTGACGGCCCGCCACCTTCGCGTGCTCACTCCCTTCCTGTGCCTCACGGCGGCGGCGGCGCTCTGCGAGCATCCGATGCTGCGCGCGCGGCCCCGCGTATTCGCAGGCGTGCTCTGCGCCATCGTCCTGCAGGCCGCCATCAACTTCGCCACCCCGCTCGCCCAGATCTTCCCCCGCGACTTCGAGGCGCTGGCCGCCCGCCACTTGGAAGAATTGCGCGGGAAAGACCTCGGTCCCTACAAAATCATCAACGCCAGTTTCTTGCACGATCCGGATTGGGCGCCCGCCGGCGTCGATCCCGGTCGGACCGTGCTCCGCCGCCCCCATCCGTTTGAATTCATGCCCTATCTTTACGAAGGGTATTCCACTGCCATCCGCGAACGCTTCCTCGAGCGCGACCTGTCCATGCGGGTGATTCGCCTCGACGCCGGCGGTCCGCCCCGGGGCGGCTACCCCACCGGCATGATCGAGCTTTCCCTGCGCTTTCCCGACCGACCGCGCGGGCTGCTGCCCGAGCCAATCCTGACCACCGGCGCACCGGGCCGTGGTGACACTATCTTCCTCCGTTACCAAGGGCTGGGAGCCGTGGTGGTGGGCCACGATCACATCGGCGGCGGCGCCTCGCTGGCTCAGCCGATCGACCTCGACCGCAGCGCGACCCATCGCGTGCTCATCGGTATGGACACGTTTTTCCCGCCCAACACCTTACCGCAGCCAACCCGGCGTTTCGTGCTCTGGAACGACCAGGTGCTGCTGCATGGCGTGGCCGAGCTGCATCCGACCACGCCGGGCCAGATCGCCATCGGCCACAATTTCATCGGCAGTTCAACCGCCGTCACCCAGCTGTCGGCGGAAATTCTGGGTTTCCGACACATTCCCTTCCCGCAATTGGGCGCGGTTTTCCCGGTCCCGCCCGGAGCCCTGAAGTTGAAGCTGCTGCTGAACTCCGCCCAACCGGGTACTTTTGCCGTGCCGCTTCTGAGTTCCGGCCCCAAGGGTCGCGGCGATCTGGTGTTCATTCGCCGGGAAAACGACGGCCGCTTCCGTCTGGGGCACGACCATTGGGGCGGTGGCGCGGGTCTTTCGGAGCCCTTTCTCGTGGACACCACACGGGCCGTCGAGTTCGTGATCGCGATGGGACCGTTTCTCGCCGCCACCCCGACCGGCCCGGGTGACGACACCAGGCCGCGGCTGCTATTTGCCCGTCAGGGAGACGACATCCTATTCAACCGGCTCGTCCCGTTTCACCCGACCGACCCGAGCGAGTTGAGCCTGGGCGAAAACCGCACGGCAAGCACCAGCGTCCCCTCGCGCCTGACCACCGAATTTCTGTCCTGCGAACCAGCCGCCCTGGGAACCCTGCCGCCACCGCCGACTGCAGCCGGAGGACCCATGCGGGTGCGACTGCGTTTCTTCGGCGAGTTCGCCGCGGGTCGTACGGACCCCCTCGTGACCACGGGCCGCGCCGGGGCGGGCGACCTGCTGTTTATCCAGTTCGACGGCGCGGGTCACTACCAGATCGGCCACGACCACTGGGGATACGCCGTCACGCTTTCGGCCAAGCACGCCATTCCTGCGGACCAGACGCTCGACCTCACGATTTCACTGGGGACGCTCGATTCTGATGCGCCAGGTATTGCCCAACTTCGCGATCGCCTGTTCGTGGCCACTCCGGACGCGGTCGTGCTCGATCGCCCGGCGCAATTCCATCCGGCCGCGCCGGAGGCCCGGTCCTTCGGCTTTAACCGCATCGGCGCCTCGACTGCGGGCGAGTTCCTCGGCGCCGACCTCATCGCCCAAGCCGTCGTGCCGCCAGCCGACATCCTTGCCCGGATCGGGAAGTGAGATTTTTGTCAACCGCATGAGCCCGACCGCCCAACTCCCCGTCGCCCTCCTCGCCGGCGGCATGGCCACCCGCCTCCGGCCGATCACGGAGAAGATCCCCAAGCTGCTCGTCGAGGTCGCGGGCGAGCCGTTTTTCTCGCACCAGCTCCGGCTGCTCAAGCGGAACGGTCTCGACCACGTCGTGGTCTGCGCCGGCTACCTCGGCGACATGATCGTCGCCCAATACGGCGACGGTGCCGACTGGGGCGTGAAGATCGAGTACTCCTTCGACGGCGAGAAACTCCTCGGCACCGGCGGCGCCCTCATCCGCGCCCTGCCTCGGCTCGGCGACGCCTTTTACGTGCTCTACGGCGACTCGTACCTGCCGATCGACTACCAGGCCGTCAGCTACTTCGCCGCTCCAAAGGCCAAGAAGCT
>CAZGJB010000280.1:405-4656 GCA_964526145.1 uncultured Opitutaceae bacterium | reverse complement strand
TCCGCCTCAAGGCGCTGCAGGCCTTCCGCGAGAAGCCCATGCCGACGCACTGGGCGACGAAGGATCTCGAGAACATCAATTTCGACAAGATCCGCTATTACCTCTCCCAGGGCCAGAAGCCCAAGCGCACGTGGGACGAGGTGCCGGACGATATCAAGAAGACCTTCGAGCGCCTCGGCATCCCGGAGCAGGAGCGCAAGTTCCTCGCCGGCGTCGAGGCCCAGTTCGACTCCGAGGCCGCGTACTCGAACATCAAGGACATCGTCGCCAAGCAGGGCGTGATCTTCATGAACTCGACCGAGGCCCTGCGGGAGCACCCCGAGATCTTCCGCAAATTCTTCGGCAAGGTCATCCCGACCGGCGACAACAAGTTCTCCGCCCTCAACAGCGCCGTCTTCTCCGGCGGCTCCTTCATCTACGTCCCCAAGGGCGTGAAGGTCGCCCAGCCGCTGCAGGCCTACTTCCGCATCAACGCCGAGAACTTCGGCCAGTTCGAGCGCACGCTCATCATCGCCGACGAGGGCGCCGAGGTCGTGTACATGGAGGGCTGCACCGCCCCCAAGTTCTCCACCTCCACCCTGCACAGCGCGGTGGTCGAGCTCGTCGCGCTCAAGGGCGCGAAGATCCAGTACATCACCGTCCAGAACTGGGCCAACAACGTCTTCAACCTCGTGACCAAGCGCGGCGTCGCGCACGAGGAGGCCACGATCAAGTGGATCGACTGCAACATCGGCAGCCGCCTCACCATGAAGTACCCGGGCGTCGTCCTGAAGGGCCGCAAGGCCCGCGGCGAGGTGATCTCCATCGCCCTTGCCAACGACGGCCAGCACCAGGACACCGGCGCCAAGATGATCCACGCGGCCGACGAGACCACGTCCAACATCGTCGCCAAGTCCATCTCCGTCGGCCAGGGCCGCTCCACCTACCGCGGCGTCGTCCACATCCCGAAGCACCTCAAGGGCTGCAAGAACAACACCGAGTGCGACGCGCTGCTGATCAACACCAACAGCCGCACCGACACCTATCCCGCCATCACCGTGCGCGGCGACGCCAACAGCGTCCAGCACGAGGCCAGCGTGTCCAAGGTCAGCGAGGAGCAGATCTTCTACATGCAGCAGCGCGGCCTCACCGAGGCCCAGGCCATGAGCCTCTCGGTGAACGGCTTCGTCAACGACCTCGCGAGCCAGTTCCCGATGGAATACTCCGTCGAGCTGAAGCGCCTCATCGACCTCGAGATGGAAGGCAGCGTCGGCTGAACCCAACCACCCGGATTCCCATGTCTTCCGCTCCCGTTCCCTCCGAAACCGCCGCGCCCGTCCCCGGCTTCACCTCCGATCGCTTTGCCGCGCACCTGGCCAACCGCGCCGACCTGCCGGCCTGGTGGCTCGAGGCCAAGAAGGCCGCGTGGAACCAGTATCTCGCCCTGCCGCTGCCCGTGCGCACCGACGAGCGCTGGCGCTTCTCGAACCTCAAGGGCATCACGCTCGACGGCTTCGAGCTGCCCACCGAGCCCGCGACCAAGAACCCGCACCTGCCGGAGTTCCCGCGCACGGCCGAGCTGACGTTCTCGAACCGTCGCGTCGTCACCCGCAAGCAGCTCCCGCTGCCGGCGGAACTCGCCGCCAAGGGCGTGATCTTCACGACGCTCGACGACGCCGTCCGCAACCACGGCGACCTCGTGCAGAAGCACTTCAACCAATACCCGGTGGACCTCGGGGCCGAGAAGTTCGTCGCCCTCAACCACGCCTTCGCCAACACCGGCGCCCTCCTCTACGTCCCGCGCGGCGTCGAGATCGCCCTGCCCTTCGTCGTGCAGCACACGCTGTCCGGCACGGGCAAGGCCACCTTCCCGCACACGCTCGTGATCCTCGAGGACCAGGCCAAGGCCACGCTCGTCGAGTTCTTCGTCTCGGCCGAGGCCCGCTCCGCCCACTTCGCCTCGGGGGTCAACGACCTCCACGCCGGCGCCGGCGCGCACCTCACCTACATCGGGGTCCAGAACTGGTCCGACGCCACCCAGGCCTTCCAGAGCAACTCCATCGCGGTCGGCCGCGACGCGCAGGTCCTGTCGCTCAACCTCCACCTCGGCGGCCGCCAGGCCCGCCACGAGTCGCACAGCCGCCTCCTCGCCCCCGGTGCCCACAGCGAGATGCTCTCGCTCACCGTCGCGCACGGCACGCAGGAGTTCGACCAGCGCACGCTGCAGAGCCACCAGGCCCCGCACACCTCGTCGAACCTCCTCTACAAGAACGTGCTGCTCGACAAGGCCCGCACGATCTTCTCCGGCCTCATCATCGTCGACCCGGACGCGCAGAAGACCGACGCCTACCAGAGCAACCGCAACCTGATGCTCAGCGACACCGCCGAGGCCAACAGCCTCCCCGGCCTCGAGATCCAGGCCAACGACGTTCGCTGCACCCACGGCGCCACCACGGCCCGCATCGATCCCGACCAGCAATTCTACCTCGAGTCCCGCGGCATCAAGCCCGCCCAGGCCCACGAGCTCCTGGTCTTCGGCTTCTTCGAGCGCGTCCTGAGCAAGCTCTCCGACGACCACCTCCACGAGGCCCTCCGCGCCTTCATCGAGGCCAAGTTCAAGAAGCTCTGAGGATTAATGTGGAAATCAGGAAAGCAGGGAATGTACCGGTTCTGGGGGCAGTGTTCCTGAGTTCCAGATTCTTCCCCTGATGAGCGCTCAAACCTCCTATCTGGAACACTGGAACTAAAGCATCGGACTGGTTCCCTTCCTGATTCCCTGATTTCCACATTCCCATTGGCCTCGCTCCCGATTCCGCCTAATCGTCCCTCATCATGAACCGCGAACGCACCCTCTCCCGCGAGATCTCCGTCACGCAGATTCCGTCCGGTGACAAGCAGACCCTGCCCACCGGCACGCGGGTCTTCCTCCACCAGACCCTCGGCGGCAGCTTCACGGTCCAGACCGACTTCGGCCTCTTCCGCATCGATGGCAAGGACGGCGACGCGATCGGCGAACAGGTCGCCGACCATGCGGTCAAGGCCGACACCCTCGCCGACGGCTCGCCCGACCCGGCGGCGGTGTGGGACCAGCTGCGCAAGGTCTTCGACCCGGAAATCCCGGTGAACATCGTGGATCTCGGCCTCGTCTACTCGATGGACATCGAGAAGTGCGAAGCCCCCGCTGAAGGCTTCAAGGTCAGCATCGCCATGACCCTCACCGCCCCTGGCTGCGGCATGGGCCCGGCCATCGCGGCGGATGCGAAGGACAAGGTCCTGCTCGTTCCCGGCGTCGCCGACGCCGACGTGCGCATCACCTGGGAGCCGGCCTGGAACCAGTCCATGATCAGCGAAGAGGGCAAGATGAAGCTCGGGCTGATCTGAAGCCGCCGCAGTCAACGTCGCCCGGCCCGGTCTTCGGTTTTCACCCGATCCCGGTGCCTTCTGTCAGGCGTTTGCAGGACAAGTGGCACTTGACGGCCCGCGCACAGCGCATGGACTGCCCGTTGCAGGAATGAGCACGCCTTCCCATCAGGAATTCTGGAATGCCCGATACGCCTCCGGCCAGACGCCGTGGGATTTCAACGGCATTCCTGCGGACCTGCAGGCCTTCCTGAAACGACGGGTCCGGGGCTCCACGCCGGCCGGTCCGGGTCGCGGCCGCGTCCTGATCCCGGGTTGCGGGGCTGGGTACGAGATCAAGGCCTTCGCCGAGGCCGGCTTCGAGGTCACGGCGATCGACTACGCCGAGGCAGCCATCGCGCGCGCCCACGAGGCCATCGGGCCCGAGCTCGCGAAGCGCATCGTCCACGGCGATTTCTTCACCCACAAATTCGAGCCGGCTTCCTTCGACTACATCTACGAGCGCGCCTTCCTCTGCGCCTTTCCGCCGGACCTGCGCGTACCCTACCGCGATCGTGTCGCCCGCCTCCTCAAGCGCGGCGGCGACCTCATCGGCTACTTCTACTACAAGAACCCGGACCTCGAGGAGGGGCCGCCCTACGGCTTCGCCTGGGGCACCTCCGACGAGCTCTTTGGCCGGCACTTCATCCTGTTGAAGGACGTGCCCGTGCAGGATTCGGTCCCCGTTTTCGCCGGCCGCGAGCGCTGGCAGGAACAGCGCCGCACCGCGTACACCGGCAGCTGACCGGGATTTTGGCGCTTCACTCCGCCCGCGCCGCAGGTAGGGTCGACACCGTGCGCGCTTTCAACCTGTTCCCCAGCCGCCGCACTGCGGTGGCGCTCCTCCTCCTGGCCGGCATCGCCAGCCCCCTG
>CAZGJB010000280.1:0-395 GCA_964526145.1 uncultured Opitutaceae bacterium | reverse complement strand
GACAGCCCAGACCGAGGGGAACGCGGCCCCCGCCGTCGAAAACTCCGTGGTGAAAATATTCTCCACCGCCCGGTTTCCCGACCTTTACCGTCCGTGGACCAAGAAGCCCCCGCGCGAGAGCACCGGCACCGGCGTGATCATCGATGGCCGCCGCATCCTCACCAACAACCATGTCGTCGCCTACGCCAGCCAGATCCAGGTGCAGGGCAACCAGTCCGGCGACAAATTCACCGCCACCGTCGAGGCGTTCTCCACCACCATGGATCTCGCCGTGCTCCGGCTCGACGACGAATCCCTCTTCTCCCCCGACGCGCCGCCCGGCGGCGCGGCCGCCCCCCCCACCCGCCCCGCGCCCCGCGGCCGTGTGGGCGGCATGCTGCGCCGTGCGCGCCACC
>CAZGJB010000279.1:0-4691 GCA_964526145.1 uncultured Opitutaceae bacterium | reverse complement strand
ATCAGGAACTGCGGCTCGGAAAACCACACGGGCTGCTTCGCCCCGGTTCGAAACCGGCCCCGCGCCAGCCAGATCGGACGCCGGTGCTGCTCGCTCTTCATCGGCCCCCAGCCGCCCATGTGGCCGTCGTGGTTGTGGAAGAGGAAGATATATTCGCCCGGGGCCACTTCGTAGATCGGGCACGGACTGCACGGATGCGGCAGCGGCAGCCGGTCGTCAGTCTGGCGCAACGCCACCGGCTGCGTCCAAGTCGTGCCGCGGTCCGACGACTCCGACCACACGGCATGCCCGGCGTTGGTGCGCATCACGCAGAACAGGCGGCCGTCCGGCAACGGCACGATCGCAGGCTCCTGCACCACGCTCACATCGGGGTGCCCGATGTGGCCGTAACGGAGGGCCTGTTCGTTGGCGCAGATCCAGGTGATGCGCAGATCGCGGGGCTCGGGATCATCGTCCACGTTCTCGAACCGCATGAACTCCACCACCGAGGCCTGCGACCACCAATAGTCCACCCGCTTCGGTCCCGACACGGCCGGGCTGACCCAGCGGGTGAAGCCGGCGAGGTGTTTCCCGTCAAAAAACTTCAGCGGCTTCTGCCAGACGATCCAGTTGGACGGGATGCCGGCGTCCGGATGATCCCAGATGCTGCGCGGCATCGGCACGACCTGTTCCGCCGACCAGGTCTCGCCGCCATCGTCGGAACACCGACCCGCCATCACGCCGCAGGTGGACATGGCGAAGTCGTGCCGGCCGATGTAGCGGTTGTAGTAGAGGTAGATCCGGCCGGATTTCGAAATCAGCGGGAACTGCCAGCTCGCGATGCCACCGCCGTCGGCCGGTCCGGCCACGAATTTCGGCGCGGTCCACGTCGCGCCCCCGTCGCGGCTGCGGGCGAAGACGATGCGTTGGTCGGGTTCGCCCTCATAGGAACTCTGCGTCCAGACCGCAAAGAGCCCGCCCTGCGGATGCGGCGACACGAGGAAGTGCTCGTTGCCCGTGTCGCGCGTGGAGCCATCCAGGCTTCCGGGCACATAGACCGTGTAGTCCGGGCGGGTGCGTTGCGACTCTTGGTGCAGGTGCCGGGCGAGCGCAGGGTCCATGCGTTTTCTTTCGCCACGAATCGGTCCCGGCGCAATGTCGTTCTCCGCACCCATGGACCTCGCCGCCGTTCGCGCCGTGTTTCTTGCGCATCTCGAATCGCTCCGTGATCGCGGGGTCGCGGCCGGCACCTACCGTGGCGGACCTGGAAGGCGCACCGACCTCTACGCCTCGCTCGACGCCGCGCTCATGCGCACAGTCATGGGCGAGGATCTCTCGGCTACCCTGTCGGCGGCGGAGCGCCGGGCGTGGGCCGACCACATCAACGCCCACCAGCGGCCCGACGGCACCTTCACCGACGTCTTCACTCACCATTCGCAACTGCACGCCCACGGCATGGTCGTCGGCGCGCTGGGCGCCCTCGGCGAAGCCATGCGTTACCCGCACGCCCTGTATGCGCCGTTCGCCTCGGTCGCCGCGGTCCCCGGCTGGCTGGCTGCGATCGACTGGGCCACGCAATGGTCGGCCTCGCACCTGTTCTGGGGCGGCATGCACTGCTTCAGCCTGAGCCGGACGTGCTCGCCGGCCTGGCGCGACGCGGTCTTTGCCTGGCTCGACGAGCATCTCGACCGCGAGACCGGCTGGTGGGCCAAGGGCATCGCGCACACCGACCGCCACCAAGCCTTGGGCGGCAGCGCGCACATCCTGCCGATCTATCAGCACCACGACCGACCCTTCCCCGCCCCGGAGGCGTTGATCGACAGTGTCCTGGCCATGCAGCTGCCCAGCACCCGTTGGCTCGACCAACCCGGGCATTATCCGGTGAGCTACCTGGAACTCGACGCCTTGTATGCGTTGAAGTTCGCCGGCGATCGCGCGCCCGCGCACCGCGCCCGGGAAATTCGCGACGCGGTGCGGCGATTTGGCCGGTACGTCGAGGACAACTGGAACCGACGCCGGGACGAACTGCTGGCCGAGCACCCGCACATCCTCCTCGGTTTGGTCGGCACCTTCGGGCTCCTGCAGCAACACCTGCCGGACGAGTACACCGACACGGCGCAATGGACCGATATCTTCAGTGACCCGCGTTTGTATCGGGTGGACGTGGCGACGGCTTGAGGCGCCGATAGACCTGCATCCTCACTCCATCAGCTTCATCAGCGCCGAGAAATCCTCATCCGCCCAGCCGGCCTTTTCCGCGGCGGCGAGGCGCTCGCGGACGGCGGCGAGGACGGGCAGGTTTTGGGTTCCGGCCATGGTGGACGCCAATCGCATGTCCTTGTGCATGTGCTTCACCGAAAACTGGGGCGCGTAGTCGCCGGCGCGCAATTTCGGCTCCTTGAGCTTGGTCACGCCGGAGTAGCTGACGTTCTTGCCGAGGGCGCCGAAAAATGTGTCGTCGCTCACTCCCGCCCGTCGCGCCAGGGCGAGCGCTTCGCAGAGGCCCTGCATGTGGGCGGAGATGTTGAGGTTCATAGCCAGCTTGAGCGTCGCCGCCTGCTCGTTGCTGCCGATGTGGAAGCGCGTGGCCGACACGAGACTGAGCAGCGGTTCAAGCTCGGCGATCAGCGCGGCGTCGCCCCCGAGGTAGTAGACCGTCTGCCGTTGCTCGGCCGCCGGTTTGCTGCCGGTGAAGGGTGCCTCGAGGTAACGGGCACCGCGGGCGGTGACGAGCGCGGCAAACTTCGTGCTGCTCGCCGGGTCGATGGTGCTCGACTGCACGACGACCTTGCCCGGGCCGAGCGCGGGGAGGATGCGTATGAGGATGGATTCCACCGCCGGTGGATCCGCGACGACGATCTGGACGACGTCCGCCGCGGTCGCGACTGCCTCGGGGGTCGCCCGCCACTGCGGGAAATCCGGTTGCGGTGTGCGGTTCCACGCCCCGGCCAGCACTCCCGCCGCGTGATAGTGCTTCGCCCAGGTGCCGCCGATGATGCCGAGTCCGATGACGCCGATTGTCTTCATGCCGCCCATCCCGCTACGAACGCGCAGGTGCGTCAATCCCTCAGGCTGGAAGGAACGCTGATCGTCGTTCCCCTCACCCCAATATCTCCAGCATCCGGGAAAACAACCGGTTCACCTTGGCTTGGTTGTCCTTCACGAGGTCCTTGAACTTGGCGAAGTCGATCTCGGTGCCCTCGAGGCCGTTCGCGTAATTGTCGATCAGGGCGAGGCTGTTGTAGTTCAACCCGGCCTCCGTGCAGAGGTCCGCCTCGTGCGCGGCGGTCATGCCGATGACGTCGCCCCAATGCTGCACGATGCGGATCTCGGCCTTGGTCTCGAAGCGCGGGCCGCGCATCTGCACATAGACCTTGCCGGGATGAATGACGAACTCGGGCGCGAGCTTGGCGAGGAGGAGCGGGATCAAGTTGTTGGCGATCCCGGGCGCCCCGCCCTTCAGCTCCGTGTCGAAGAACGTCGCCGGCCCCTGCTGCAGGCCCACGTAATCGCTGCACGAGACGAAGGTGCCCGGGGGCAGCTCCTTTTTCAGCGAGCCCACCGAGTTCAGCGACACGACATCCTTGAACCCGAGGTCGGCCAGCGCGCGGATGTTGGCGCGGTAATTGATCGAGTGCGGCGGCAGCGGGAAGGCGTAGCCGTGGCGGTTGATGAGGACGAAGTCCCCCTTGGTCTTGTAGGTGACCTCGCCGTGGGCGGTCTTGATCGTCCGCACATCCCACGCGGCGAAGAGGGTGGAGTTCACGATGCTCGTACCACTGATGAACGCGACTTTCATGCCCAAGACTCACGCGCCACCCGCCCGCCGAGACAACCCGAAACCGGCGCACCCCTGACTTGCCTCGAATGCGGTTTCCCGTCGGACTCCCTCTTCGATCTCCGATCTCCCAACTCCGATCTCCCATCCCAGATGCCCCTCATCGACAAACCGCTCCCCGAGCTGCTCCAATACCAGGGCCGCAATCCGCGCCCGGCCGATTTCGACGCCTACTGGGCTGAGGCCCTGCGCGAACTCGACGCCACCGACCCCAAGCCCGAACTCGTGCCGACCCAGGCCATCGCGCCGCGGCACAGCGAGGCCTTCGATCTCTGGTTCACCGGCGTCGGCGGCGCACGGGTTTACGCGAAGTACGTTCGGCCGAAAAAGTCCGCCGGCAAGAATCCGGCCGTGCTGCAATTCCACGGCTACACGGGCAACAGCGGCGACTTCGTCAGCCGTCTCGCGTGGTCGGGCGAAGGCTTCTGCGTCGCCGCCCTTGACTGCCGCGGCCAGGGCGGACGTTCCGAGGACTCCGGCCGCGTCCAGGGCACGACCTACCGCGGCCACATCATCCGCGGCCTCGACGACCCGGATGCGCGCAAGCTCGCCTACCGCCAGCTGTTCCTCGACACCGCCCAGCTCGCCCGCGTGGTGATGAACCTCCCCGAGGTCGATGCCACCCGCGTCGGTGCCATGGGCGGCTCGCAGGGCGGCGCCCTCACCCTCGCCTGCGCCGCCCTCGAACCGCGCATCAAGCGCGCCGCGCCGATCTTCCCCTTCCTCTGCGATTACCAGCGCGTCTGGGAGATGGATCTCGCCAAGGACGCCTACGAGGAGCTGCGCACGTTCTTCCGCCAGTTCGACCCACGCCACGAGCGCGAGACCGAGATCTTCACCAAGCTCGGCTACATCGACTGCCAGCATCTCGCCC
>CAZGJB010000278.1:0-4699 GCA_964526145.1 uncultured Opitutaceae bacterium | reverse complement strand
CAGCGCCCAGGTCATCGCCAACGCGCAGGCCCTCGCCGCCGCGATGACGGCCCGCGGCTACAAGATCAATTCGGGCGGCACCGACAACCACCTCATGCTGGTGGACCTGCGCAGCAAGTTCCCGGATCTCACCGGCAAACTCGCGCAGGAGACCCTCGATCGGGCCAACATCACCTGCAACAAGAACACCGTACCCTTCGAGACGCGTTCCCCCTTCCAGGCCTCCGGCATTCGTCTCGGCTCTCCCGCCATGACCACCCGAGGCATGAAGGAGGCCGAGATGGCGGAGATCGCCGGACTGATAGACGGCGTCCTGGCGGCGATCGGTCGGCCCGACGAGGCCGCGGTGATCGCGGCCACAAAGCAGAAGGTCGTCGCCCTCACTGGGCGCTTCCCGCTGCCATACCGGGTGAGCTGATCCCGGCCAAACCGGCCTTGCCGTCGATAGGGCACCCTCCATGCTGCCCGGGGTACCCATGTCCCCCGTGGCGCGCACCCTCCTTCCCGGCCGAGGCACCCTCGTGGCGGGAATCGCCGTCGTCGGGATCACGCTTTCGCTGGTAAGCTACAACTGGCTGCGCCAAAGCGATCTCGCCCGCGTCGAGGCCGATTTCATGCGTCGTGCCGACACGCGCAACGCCCTCACCCGCGAGGTCATCGGCAAATTCGAGGCCCGCATCTACGGCCTGCGCCACCTCTTTGTCGCCCATGGCACCGTCTCCCGCGAGGCCTTCGCGTCCGCCGCCCGGGACATCATCGCCCGCTACCCGGTGATCCGCGCCCTCGAGTGGGTACCGCGCGTGCCGGCGGCGGACCGCGCCGCCGTCGAGGCCGCCGCCGCCCGCGAAATGGGCCGGCCCTTCCATTTCGTCCGCCGGGACGCAGACGGCGCTTTCGTCCCTTCGCCAACGACCGCAGAGCATTTCCCGATCCTCTACGTTGAACCCCTGGCCGGCAACGAACCCGCGCTGGGCTACGACCTCGCCTTCGGCCCCACGACCGAGCAACTCGCCAATGCCCGCCGGACGGAGCGCATGGCCGCCAGTCGCGTGATCACGCTCGTGCAACAGGAGACGCCCGAGCCGGGTGGCGTCGTCTTCATCTGGCCCGTGTTCCGCACCGTCGGCGGCGAGCGGGTATTCCTCGGTTATGTCCAAGGGGTCTTCCATCTCCGCACGATGCTGGAGGAGTCGTTCAAGCTCCAACCCGGGCTCTCGCTCGACATGCTCTTCTTCGATGCCTACGAGACGGAGCCCACGCGGCGCCTGATCCTCTACCTGGCCGCCGACGGCACCGCCGCCGAGACGAAGCTGCCCAGCGAGGCCGAACTGCGCCGCGGCCTCACCCGCGAAAAGAACCTCCCGGTCGGCGACCGCCAGTGGCAGGTGCTCTACCGGGCGAGCCCCGAGTGGCTTCGCGACCAATACAGCCAGGTGCCCTTGATCTACCTTTGTTCGTGCCTGGCGCTCACTGCGCTCTCCGCCGCGCTCGTCTTTGTGCTGCAGCGACGCAATGAGGTCATCGAGCGCCAGGTCGGCGAGCGCACCGCGGAGCTCAGCGAGAGCCGCCGTCAGCTCGAGAGCATCGTCCAGGCGCTGCCCGGCATGGCGTTCATCTGCCAGTACGAGAAAATGCAGATGATCCCGCTCTACCTGAGCGAAGGCGCCCTGGCCCTCACCGGCTGGCCGGCGTCCGACTTCATCACCGGCCAGGTGCACTATCGCGACCTCCTGCACCCGGCGGACCTCGCGCTCGTGCGCGACACCACCCGCGCCGCGCTCGAGGCCCGCCAGGCCTTCGAGGTGGAGTACCGTCTGCGCGCCCGCGACGGCAGCGAGAGGTGGGTGTTGTCCCGGGGCCGCGGCGTCTACGATGAGGAGGGCCGCATCCAGTGCTTCGAGGGTCTCGCCCTCGACATCACGGCCCGCAAGCAGGCCGAGACGAGCAAGCTCGCCCTCGAGCGCCGCCTCCTCGAGAGCCAGCGCCTGGAAAGCCTCGGCCTCCTCGCCGGCGGGGTCGCCCACGATTTCAACAACCTGCTCACCAGCATTGTCGGCAACGCCGGGCTTGCCCGGCTCGACCTCCCCGAGGGCTCGCCCGCCGACCTGCCCCTGTCCCGCATCGAAACCGCCTCCCAGCACGCGGCGGATCTCTGCCAGCAGATGCTCGCCTACGCCGGCAAGGGCCGCACCACCATCGAGCCGATCGATCTCAACGCCCTCCTCGCCTCCCTCCTCTCGCTGTTGCAGTCCTCGGTCGGCCGCTCCGTCAACCTGCAGCACCGCCCCGATCCCGACCTGCCCCGGATCATGGGCGACGCCACCCAGCTGCGGCAGATGGCGATGAATCTCATCATCAACGCCTCCGAGGCGATCGGCGACCGGCCGGGCGACATCGCCGTCACCACCAGCTTCACCCAGGTGCCGCGCTCGCTGCTCGCCAACTGCGTGACGGGCGCCGACCTGACCGAAGGAAGCTACGTGGTCCTGCAGATCAGCGACACCGGCTGCGGCATGGAGCCCGCGGTGCTGGCCCGCATCTTCGATCCCTTCTTCACCACCAAGTTCGCCGGCCGCGGCCTCGGGCTCTCCGCCATGCTCGGGGCGATGAAGAGCCACCAGGGTGCCCTGTGCGTCTCCAGCACCCCGGGCCGCGGCACGATCTTCCGCCTGATCTTCCCGCCGGCCCCGGCGGCGTAAGGCGCGGTTCGCATCCCTTTGTGCCTTGGCGTCCGGCGCGGAAGCGCCTTTCCTGTCCGACCACACCTGTGCCGTCCTCCGTTTCCACGCCGTCCCACCGTCCGCCTTCGCTCGGCGTGATCTTCCTCACGCTGTACATCGATCTGATCGGGTTCTCCATCATCTTCCCCCTCGGGCCCGACCTGCTGCAATACTACCTGGCGACCGATGGACACAGCGGCGTGCTGGGCTGGATACTGGGGCAGACGGACGCCCTGGCCCGGGCGCTCGGTCATGACAGTCATTTTGCGGCGGTGCTCTTCGGCGGTGTCATCAGCTCGTTCTTCTCGATCCTGCAGTTCGTCTTCGCCCCGTTCTGGGGCGCCGTCTCCGACCGCCACGGGCGTCGCGGCGTCCTGCTGCTCACGGTTGCCGGCACCGGGCTGGGCTATCTCGTCTGGGTCCTCAGCGGTTCGTTCTGGCTCTTCCTGCTCTCGCGCATCGTCACCGGCGCATTCAGCGGCAACCTGTCGGTCGCGACCGCCGCGGTGGCCGACGTCACGAGCCGCAGC
This sequence comes from uncultured Opitutaceae bacterium, assembly GCA_964526145.1. Lineage (GTDB taxonomy): Bacteria > Verrucomicrobiota > Verrucomicrobiia > Opitutales > Opitutaceae > UBA2377. Next base: position 1,449 of record CAZGJB010000278.1, on the reverse strand, counting down.
GAGCGCTCGCGCGCCATGGGTCTCGTGGGCGCGGCCTTCGGCCTCGGGCTCGTGACCGGGCCGACGCTCGGTGCGCTCGCCGTGCACTGGAATCCGGTCGAGCACTTCCCCGGCCTCGCCCGCTTCGGCTTCAATCCCTTCTCCGGCCCGGCGCTGATCGCCCTTGCCCTTTGCCTGGTGAACCTCGTGTGGATCTCGCTGCGCTTCGGCGAGACCCTCACGCACACCGCACGCGCCGAGGCCCGCGATCCCCGCATCCGCAACCCGCTCGCCGCCATCCTCGGCCTGCAGGATCCCGCGATCCGGCGGGCCAACATCGTCGCGTTCATCTACTCGGTCGCCTTCGTGGCGATGGAAACCGCCCTCACGTTCCTCGCCGCGGAGCGCTTCGGCTACACGGCCCGGCAGAACGGCTTCCTCCTCGCCTACCTCGGCCTCTGCGCGATCGTCACGCAGGGCTACATCGTCCGCCGACTGCTCCTGCGCGTGGACGAGGTCCGCATTCTCTTCGCCGGCCTCGCCGCCTCGGGCGTCGGCCTCCTCGTCATCGGCTTCGCCGCCGCCCCCTGGATGCTCTACGTCGGCCTCGCGGCCCTCGCGCTCGGCTCGGGTCTCGTCAACCCCGCCTCCACCGGCCTGATCTCGCTCTACAGCAGCGCGGCGGAGCAGGGCCGCGTGCTCGGCATCTTTCGCTCCCTCGGCTCGCTCTCGCGCGCCATCACGCCGGTGCTCGCCGGCGCCGTGTTCTGGATCTGGGGTTCGGCCACGGTCTTCGTCATCGGGGCCCTGCTCGCCGCGCTGGCCGCGGCGCTGAGCCTCCGCCTGCCGCGTCCGGTCAAATGAAATTGCGCGCCGTTTCCGCCCTGCTCTGCGCCGCCGCGCTGTTGCTCGGCGGCTGCGTGACGTTCCGGCGCGAGGCCCCGCGCCCCGGCCGCACCACGCTCGATGCGCAACTGGTGACCGTGCCCGCGGTCGTGCTCGGCAATCTCCTGCTCGTGGAAACGAAGTGGGACCGGCACGGGCCGTACCGCTTCCTGGTCGACACCGGATCGTCCGCCACCCTCGTGACGCCCGAACTCGCCCGCCGGTACGCCGCGAAGAACCAACCACCGGAAACCATGCCCCAGGTGCGCAACCGGTCCGCCCGCGGCGGCACCACCCTGCTCGACTCGGCGGTCATCAGCCGCCTCGAGCTCGGCGACGCCCGGTTCGAGGACGTGCGGGTGCTCGTGCACGATTGCCGCGACCTGTCCACGCACCTCGGTCTGAAAATCGACGGCATCCTCGGGTTTCCGCTCTTCCGCGAGACCATCCTCACCCTCGACTACGGCCGCGCTCAGCTCCTCCTCCAGCCGCGCTCCGCCGCCCCGGCGATCCCGCCGGGGGTCACCATTGCCTTCAACAACGAGTTTCGCACGCCGATCATTCCGCTCAAGCTGGGCGAGCAGC
>CAZGJB010000277.1:0-4710 GCA_964526145.1 uncultured Opitutaceae bacterium | reverse complement strand
GCATTCATGGCGGGTGGATTGCGGGGGCGCACGCAGGGTGCGCCCGGTTGCTCACGTCCGGGTTTCGGCGACGGCGGCGGTCTTCACTTCCGGCTGTTTGAGCACCGGAATGTCGAAGCGCTTGCCGATCTCGCCGAGTTGCTCCGGGCGAATGTTGCCGACGACGTTGACGAAGACGGCCTGTTTGCCCTCCTCGAGGACGGTGACGACGATGCCCTCGATGGAGTCGTCCGCGCCGGACTTGATGTACACGGCGACGTCCTCGCCCTTCTTCGGGTCGCGAACCTTGACGGTCGGCGCCCAGCCGGCGGCCTCGAGCTGGGTGCGGACGTCATTGATCTTGGCGGTCGCGTCGGCGACGTTGGCTTCGCTCAGCTCGACCACATTGACGCGCACGGATTCGATATTGCGGATGACCTCGGCGGCCTCGGGCTCACGGGCCGCGGCGACCTTGGCGGCGAATTTGAGCAGACCGGACTCGACCTTCACTTCGACGAGCTGGCCGTCGGGATTGGGGAGAAAGGAGTTGAAATCGACGTAACCGGCGGAGGGATCCTTGGCGTTGACCTGACAAGCCAGCGCGAGGCCGGCGGCGGCGAGACTGCAACGAATGAGGTTTTTCATGATCTGGGGGATTGGGTTGGATCGCAGGCCGACTGACCCGCGTGTCCCCAGAACCCGGCAACGCCCGCAGAAGTTGCAGCGACTTGCGTCAGGCCGCTCCTACCGTCGCCACTTCGCCAAGGCCTGCCCGGTGAGCGAGCGCGCCTCGGCCTCGATCCCGGCGCGCGGACCGGCATAGACGAGATTGCCGCCGTCGCGGCCGCCACCCGGGCCGAGGTCGATGAGCCAGTCGGCCAGGTTGATCACGTCGAGGTTGTGCTCGATCACGATCACGGTGTTGCCGGCGTCGCGCAGCTTGAAAAGCAGGTCCATGAGGCGCTGGATGTCGGTCCAGTGCAGCCCCGTGGTCGGTTCGTCGAGAATGTAGAGCGTCTGGCCCTGCTGGCGCTTGCTGAGCTCGAGCGAGAGCTTGAGCCGCTGCGCCTCGCCGCCGGAAAGCGTGGTCGCGGCCTGGCCGAGCTGGAGGTAGCCGAGGCCGACGGCCTCGAGCGTGGCGAGCCGGTCGAGGATGCGCGGGATGTTGCGAAACAGGGTGATCGCCTCGCGCACGGTCATGCCGAGCACGTCGGCGATGCTATTGCCGTGGAACAGCACCTCGAGGGTCTCGCGGTTGAAGCGCCGGCCGGCGCAGCTCGGGCACGGCGCGTAGGCATCGGCCATGAATTGCATGTCGAGCTTGATGACTCCGTCGCCCTGGCAGCGCTCGCAGCGGCCGCCGCGGACGTTGAACGAGAAGCGGCTGGCCTTGTAGCCGCGGACGCGGGCGAGCGGCACCTGGGCGAAGAGGTCGCGCAGCTGGTCGAGGAGACCGGTGAACGTCGCAGGGTTCGACCGCGGGCTGCGGCCGATGGGCTCCTGGTCGACAAGGACCAGCTTCTCGAAGAAATCCAGGTTCTCGATGTGCCGGTGGCGACCGGGGATGGCCTTGGCGCCGTTGAGCTTTCGCGCGGCCGCCGCCGCGAGGACGTCGTTGACGAGGGTGCTCTTGCCCGAACCCGAGACCCCGGTGACGCAGGTGAGCAGGCCGACGGGGAACCGGGCGTCGATGCCGCGCAGATTGTGTTCGCGCGCCTCTCGCACGGTGAGCCAGGCGCCATCGGGCTCCCGGGGTTTGGCGTCGCGGATGACCCGTTGCGTTCCCGCGAGGTAGGGGCCGGTGCGGGACTCGCGGGCCGTGAGCCGGGCGCAGGCTTCGGGGGTGCCCTGGAAAAGGAGCTCGCCGCCCTCGGTGCCGGCGCCGGGGCCGAGTTCGATGACCTCGTCGGCCATGCGGATCGTCTCCTCGTCGTGTTCGACGACAAGCACCGTGTTCCCGCGGTCGCGCAGCTCGCGCAGTTGCGCGAGCAGGCGTTCGTTATCCGCCGGGTGCAGTCCGATGCTGGGCTCGTCGAGCACGTAGATGACACCCATCAGGCCCATGCCGAGCTGCGTGGCCAGGCGCACGCGCTGGGCCTCGCCGCCGGAGAGCGTGGCGTAGTCGCGGTCGAGCGTCAGGTAGGCCAAGCCGGTCTGCAGGAGGAAGTGCAGGCGCTGGACGATGCCGGTGACGACCTCGGCCAGCGCCGCACCCGGACCATGCGCGGCGGCGAGCTGCTCCGCGGCGGCGTGCGCGGAAGCGACATCCAGGGCGAGGAAATCGGGATAGGTGCGACCGAGCACGGTGACGGCGCTGCTGCGCGCGTTCAGGCGGCCGCCGCGGCATTCGGTGCAGGTGCCGCTCACCATGAACGTCGTGAGCCGGGCGCGGAAGCCCTCGCTGTCGGTGTGCCGGAAGCTCTCATCCAAGTCGCCAATCACCCCTTCGAAGGTCATCGTTTTGGGCTCGCGCATCCGGCGCAGCTTGAAGGCGAACTGGCGCTCCCCTGCCCCGTGCAAGATCGCCTTGCGTGTCGCGTCGGGCAGATCCTGCCAGGGCGTGTCCGGATCGAAGGGCAGCTGCTCGGCCAGCTGCTTCAGGAGCGCATTGTGCTTGATGATGAGATTCTTCCCGCCGATGCGCCACGGCTTGAGCGCGCCGCCGCGCACGCTTTTTGAAGGATCGGGCACGATCAACTCCGGGACGAACCGCAGCTGGCGGCCGAGGCCGCCGCAGGTCGCGCAGGCGCCCTCGCTGTGATTGAATGAGAAATGCCTCGGCGTGAGCTTCTCGAAGACATCGCCGCAGGTTTCGCAGGCGAGGTGCTGGCTCAGGGTGATCTCCGTCCACGGTTGGTCGGTGGCCGATTGCGCGAGGGCGAGGGCGCGGTCCTTGCCCTCGCGGAACGCGAGTTCGAGCGAGTCGGCGAGGCGGGCGCGCTGGTCGGCGGTCGCGACCAGGCGGTCCACGACGAGGTCGACGGCGATCTCCTTGGTGCCGGTCGGCAGGATGTTCGGCTCGTCGAGACTGCGGATCTCGCCGTTCAGGCGCACGCGCTGGAAGCCCCGTTGGCGCAGCCGCGGCAACTCGTCGCGCAGGACGCTCGGTTTGGCGCGAAGCAGCGGGGCGAGCAGCATGAGCCGCTGGCCGGCGCAGGCGGTCAGGAGACGCTGGACATTGTCGTCCAACGAGCGCCGGATCACCCGGCCGCCGTCCTTGGGGCAGCGCTGTTCGCCGGCCAGCGCCCATAGCAGCCGCGCGTAGTCGGCGATCTCGGTCGCGGTGGCGATCGTGCTGCGCGGGCCGCCGGCACCGGTGCGCTGCTCGATCGCGAGCACTGGGGATAGGCCGTGGATGAAGTCCACCTCGGGCCGCTTCAGCTGGTCGAGCACGGCCCGCGCCTGCGTGGAGAGCGACTCCATGTACTTGCGGTAGCCCTCCGCGTAAATCGTGTCGAAGGCCAGCGACGACTTCCCGGAGCCACTCGGACCGGTGATGACGGTGAGCTTCCCGCGGGCGATGCGCAGCTCCAGGTCCTTCAGGTTGTGTTCCCGGGCGCCTTTGACGTGGATGTGCGTGGCTGCCTGCATAGGGCCAACGCGCAAATTAACCGCAATTCGGCAAGGTCAAAGCCGGACGCAAGATTCGCAAGATATGCGCAGGGCGTATGACACTTTCAGCCTTGAAGGCGTTACCCCAAACGCGTTTCGTGGCGCCCAGCAAACCCATCGTGTCGGTAAGAACCCCAATCCCTTGGCAGCGGGCTCCCGGCGGAGCTCGTGTCCCACCAACCCCCCAATCCATGAAAGACCCCCTGATCGCTTGCTCCCGCACCCCGCGCGTGCCGCTACTCCTCGCCGCCCTCCTGGCCGGCCTGGCCTCTCCCCTGGCCGCCTTCCAATTCGGCAGCGGTGACATCACAGGCACGTTCGACTCCACGTTCTCGGCCGGCCTGCTCTATCGGGTGAATCCGCCCGACCGGAGCTATTACGGCACCGCCAACGGCGGTCTGCAGAACTCGGTCAACACCGACGACGGCAACCTCAACTTCGACTCGGGCGTCGTCTCGAACCTCTTCAAGGGCTCCCATGACCTGCAGCTCAAGTGGAACGACTTCAGCGTCTTCGCCCGCGGTTATTATTTCTGGGACGTCAAGGCCGACGACACCCAGCGCACGATCCTGAGCGATCAGGCGGAGCAGCGCACCGTCCAGGGCGCGGAGCTCCTCGACCTCTACGTTGCCACCGGTTTCGACGTGGGTGGCATGCCGATCGACCTGCGCTTCGGCCGCCAGGTGCTCAGCCTCGGTGAGAGCACCTTCATCCCGAACGGCATCAATGTCGTGAACCCGGTGGATCTCTCCAAGCTCCGCGTCCCCGGCGCCGAGCTGAAGGAGGCCTTCCTGCCGGTCAACATGCTCAAGGCCTCCATCGGCCTGACCGAGAGCCTGACGATCGAGCCGTTCTGGCTCCTCGAGTTCCGCCGCAACGAGCTCGAACCCGCCGGCTCCTATTTCTCGACCAATGATTTCGCGAGCCGCGGCGGCAGCACCGTCTGGCTCGGCTTCGGCGGCATCTCCGACCGTACCGGCGCCAGCGGCACCGGCCTCGGCGGCATCCAGCGCGATCTCGATCGCGAGGGCGGCAACTACAACCAGTACGGCATCGCCGCCCGCTACCTCCTGCCGGCGGGCTCCGAGGTTGGCTTCTATTACGCCAACTACCACAGCC
>CAZGJB010000276.1:0-4715 GCA_964526145.1 uncultured Opitutaceae bacterium | reverse complement strand
GTACAGCACCGGATGCTGACGGTAGCCGACGGTCGGCGCCGAGGTCTGGCCGCGGGCGTGGAAGTAGCCGCGCTCGCTTGTCCTATTGGGAAGGACTTCCCACGCGTAGTCCGCCGAGACGGTCACCGCGCGGCCGGTGCGATTGTGGAGCCGCACCTGCGCCGAACGGGCGCAGGGCAGCGGCAGGTGGCAGGTGCGCGCGCCGGTCGCGGGATCGGTGTCGAGGGCGGCGCTGCGGAAGGGTCCGAAGAAATCGCCGAGCGTGGCGGCGACGGCTTCGTCGGGTAAGCCGTCGTAGCGCACGGTGAGGTCGAGTCGGCGGTGCTGCGTGAGGGGGATGTCGGTCTGCAGCGTCCAGCGGCGGATCACGGCCGGCCCGGGCACCTCGAACACGGCGGCGGTTTCGCCCGGGGGGATCGTGACCGTCGCCGAGCCGCGGCGGAGCGGTCCCGACTCGCGGGGCGGCTTGCGGTCGGGTGGGGCGTGGCGCACCTCGGTGCGGTAGTCGATCTGGTAGAATAGAATCCAGACGGGCTCGATCGTCTCGATCTCGATCCGGGCTCCCCGGGTGAAATCGATCGGCGCAAAGAGATTGTAGGCATAGTTGCGCCCGACGAAGCCCGGCACGGGGACAGCGCCCTCCGCCTGCGCCCGGGCGATGAGCTCGGTCATCGTGCCGGAGCGCGTGGGCGTCGTCGCGCCATCGAGGTAGAAATGCACGCGGTGGTCACCCTGCCCGGGCTGGAACGTGCACCACAAGTGGCGGATGCTGCCCGCGCCGGCGACATCGAGCAGCGTGAAGCGGAAGCCCGGCGCACCGAAGCAGCCGAGGCGGCGCTCAGGGCTTTCCACAAAACTGACCTTGCCAGGTCGGTAGTCGCGAAAGAGGTCGACGTCGCCGAGGTAGTAATCGCGCAATGCGGCGAGATTGGCCGGCAGGCTGAAATCAGGCGGCACCTTGGCAGATGGCGTGGCAGGAGCGGGAGGCATGGGCGTCTTCGTTCCCTGGAAATGACCCGGCGCAACCGGGTTGTCCATGGTGGGAGTTGGGCTGGTTGGTCGGGAACTCGGTGGACATGCCGAGGCGGCGATCACAGGTCACTTCGCCGACGTTAGGGCGCGGGTCAGGGCCTCCAGGAAATAGTAGTCGGCGTATACGACCGGCACGTCTACCTCGCGCTTTCTTGGCAGGTGACCGACCGCGTGACGCAGCAGGAAATGACCATTCTCTCCCAGCCCGGCACGAAACGCCGTGGAGCAGAGCGTGCGGAGCTGGCGTTCGGCCAGGGCGCGGTAGCGGGCGCCGCGTTCGCCGCCGGCCAACGGCGCGAGCTCGAACAGGGCTGAGGCCATGATGGCACCCGCGGACGAGTCGCGCAGGGCATCGGGGATGCGCGGGGCGTTGAAGTCCCAATACGGAACGCCGTCGGCGGGCAGATTAGGATGGCCGACGATGAAATCCGCGATCTTGCAGGCCTGCTCGAGATAAGCCGGGTCGTGCGTGTGAACGTACATGCGGGTGAAGCCGTAGAGGCCCCACGCTTGGCCGCGGGCCCAGGCGGATTCGTCGGCATAACCTTGAGCCGTCTGGCGCTGCATGACGGCACCGCTGGCAGGGTCGTAATCCAATACATGGTAGCTGCTGCCATCGGGCCGGAAATGATTCGCCAGCGTCTTGTTGGCATGGCTGAGCGCGATCTGTCGGAGGGTCTCGTCCCCGGTCTCCTTGGCGGCCCAGAGGAGCAGCTCGAGGTTCATCATGTTGTCGACAATCACCGGATAGCGCCAACGCGGGCCTGGGTTCCAGGACATGATCACACCGGTGGCCGGACTGAAACGGGTCGCCAAGCTGCGGGCGCCTTGGATGAGCACTTCGCGGCAGGCTGGCGTGGGCGCGATGCGGTAGCCCTGGCCGTAGCTGCAGCCGAGCATGAAGCCGACGTCGTGGTGACCCGTGAAGTCCTTGATCGATTCGAGCCGGTCCGTGAAGTCCGCGGCGGCGGCCCGGAATCGCGGGTCGCGCGTCTGCTCGTAGATCAGCCAGAGCGAACCGGGGAAGAATCCCGAGGTCCATTCCTCCGGGTCCACAACGATCAGCTTGCCATCGAGGAACGTGCGCGGCTCCTGCGTGCGGTTGTCCGCCATGGCGGCGAGCAGCCCTTCGTATTGCCGCGCTGCAAACGCGAACTGTTCCTTGGCCAGGTCGGCAAGTGGCTGGCCGGATGCAACCCAAGGAACCGCCATCCAGAGAACGAGGCCGAGTATGCGATGGTGCATGTCGTCCACGCTGGCAAAACGTGACGAAATGTCGACGGCAGGCATGGCGGACCGAAGAAATGATGCGCGGAGGGCGGCTGAGAATTGGCTCGTGTCACGAAGTCGGCCCGTGAAGCTCTTGGCCGCCCCCTGCCATGAGCACCCTTCTCCGCGGGATCACCTGGAACCACACGCGCGGCTACGGCCCGATGGCGGCCACGGCCCAGCGCTGGCACGAGCTGCATCCCGACGTGGAGATCGCGTGGGAACGGCGCACGCTGCAGGCGTTCGCGGATGAGTCCATCACCTCGCTCGCGCAGCGCTTCGACCTGCTCGTCGTGGACCATCCGTCGATGGGCGAGGCCGCGGCGCACGGTTTGTTCCTCCCGCTCGAGCAGCACCTGCCGGCGGACTTTCTCCGCGACCAGGCGGCGAATAGCACCGGGGCGTCGCATGCCTCGTACCAGATCGATGGCTCGCAGTGGGCTCTGGCGATCGATGCCGCGGCGCCCATCGCCGGCTGGCGCGAGGACGTGCTGGCGGCGGCCGGGGAGCGGGTGCCGCAGGCCTGGGACGAACTCCTCGCGCTGGCGCGCCGGGGGCGCGTGGCATTCTGCGGGTGGCCGATCGATTGCCTGATGTATTTCTACGCGTTCTGTGTGAACGAGGGCGAGGTGCCGTTCGGTCCCGACAAAGCGCGCATCGTGACCGACGCCGTGGGTGTGGCCGCGCTGCAGGCGATCAAGGAGCTCGCCGACGCGTGCCACCCCGACGGCTTCACGCGCAACCCGATCCGCACCTGGGAATGGCTGGCCGCGCAGGATCGTGAGGCCTATTGCCCGTTCGCCTACGGTTACTCGAACTACGCCAAGGCCGGCTACGCCGCGCACCGGTTGAAGTTCGGCGGCCTCGTCGCCCGCAACGGGCGGACGCTCACCTGCACGCTCGGCGGCACGGGCTTGGCGATCTCGGCGCAGACCAAGCACCGCGACGCGGCGTTGGCCTACGCGCGGTTCGTGGCGGACGGCGTCACGCAGGCCGGCATCTACACCGCGGGCGGCGGCCAGCCGGCGCACCGGCGGGCCTGGCTCGACGCGGAGAACAACCGGCAGACGGGGAATTTCTTCGCGGACACGCTGCCCGTGATCGAGCGCGCGTACATGCGGCCGCGGTTCGACGGCTACATCGATTTCCAGATCAAGGCCCCGCCCCACGTGGTGGCCGCCCTGCGCGGCGAGATCACGCCGCAGCAGGCGCTCGACCGGCTCAACACGCTGTACCGCGAATACCGGGGGCGTTGAACGCAGCCTAAAGTCTTTCCCACCCCATGAGCGTCACCCCCAATCCCCTCCTCGGCGTCATCCTGCACGGCATCGGCGCGACGTCGGCCGCGCTGTGCTACACGCCGCAGAAGCAAGTGCGCGGCTGGTCCTGGCAGACCTACTGGCTCCTGCAGGCCTCGTTCTGCTGGTTGATCCTGCCCCTGCTCGGGGCGTGGTGGACGATCCCACACCTGAGTGAGGTTCTCGCTGAAGCGCCCCGCGCCGCAATGGTGCGGTCGTTTTTGCTCGGCGTGCTCTACGGCGTGGGTGGTACGGCCTTCGGGTTGGCGATCCGCTACATCGGGTTCTCGCTCACGTATGCGCTCGCGATCGGCATCTCCTGTGTGCTCGGGACCCTGGCGGGGCCGCTCGTGGCCGGCGAAATTGGCCTGATCCTCGCCAAGCCCGGCGGCGGCATCGTGCTCACGGGCGTGGCCATCGGCGCGGCGGGCATTTTGCTCGTGGGCCTGGCCGGCCGCATGAAGGAGCGAAACCTCGCGGCCGCGGGCCCGGGGGCGGGGGAGTTTCACTTCGCCAAGGGCATCGCCCTCTGCGTGCTGGCCGGCATTTTGTCAGCGGTGTACGGCTTCTCGTTGCAGGCGGGCCAACCGATCGCCGACGTGGCGGCGCGGTACGGAGCCGGTGAGTTCCAGGGCAACGTGATCTACATCTTCTCGAACACCGGCGCCTTCGTGACGACCACGGTGTACTGCCTCGTCCTGCACTTCCGCAACGGCACTATCGGCGAGGCGCTGCGGGCCGAACCGGGCGCTCCGGTCGGGCGGCTTCGACTCAACTGGGCGATGGCCATCCTCACCGGCTGCCTGTGGTACGGGCAGTTCTTTTTCTACGGCCTTGGCCACACGCGCATGGGCAGCTTTGCCTTCTCCTCGTGGGCGCTGCACATGACGATGCTCGTGCTGGTCAGCGCCTCGGTCGGCGTCGTCCTCCGCGAATGGCGCGGCTGCACGGCCTCGACCAAGCTCATGCTCGTCGCCGCCTTCACGGTCCTCCTCGGCGCCGTGCTCACGCTGACGTGGGGCAACTACCTCGGCTCGGCCTGAGTTTTTGAACCACGGATTGCAGGTATGCGGACACGAACCGATTTAACCACTGATGAACACTTATGAACACTGA
>CAZGJB010000275.1:0-4716 GCA_964526145.1 uncultured Opitutaceae bacterium | reverse complement strand
CGTCGGCGCCGTTGCCCACGCCGCACGGAGTATTGTGCTTGAGGATCGCGACCGTCGGGCGTTCGAACTCGCCGATCAGGTAGGTCGCCGAGGTGATATCGAGGATATTGTTGTACGAAAGCTCCTTGCCCTGGAGCTGCTCGAAGTGCTCGTGGAACGTGCCGTAAAGCGCGGCCTGCTGGTGCGGATTCTCGCCGTAGCGCAGGGTCTGCGCCTTCTTGTAGTTCAGCGTGAGCTGGGCGGGGAAACCGCTGAGCGCCGCGAGGTCGGGTGCGTCGGCCTGCTTTTCCAGGTAGGCGGCGATGGCCGTGTCGTAGCTGCCGGTGCGCTGGAAGACCTTCAGGGCCAGTTGGCGGCGCAGCGTGGCGAGTGTCTCCGGTGCCTTCATCGCGGCCAGCACGGCGCCGTAATCGGCGGGATCGCAGACGACCGTCACGCTCGCGTGGTTCTTGGCGGCGCTGCGGAGCATCGAGGGGCCGCCGATGTCGATGTTCTCGATGGCCTCCTCGAACTCGACGTGGGGCTTGGCCACCGTCTCCTCGAAGGGGTACAGATTGACCACGGCCAGGTCGATCAGATCGATGCCGTGCTCCTTGGCCGCAGCCAGGTGATCGGCCTTGTCGCGGCGGCAGAGGAGGCCGCCGTGGATCTTCGGATGCAGCGTCTTCACCCGGCCTTCCATCATTTCCGGGAAGCCGGTGTGCTGGCTCACCTCGGTGACCGGCAGGCCCTTGCCGGCGAGGAGCTTGGCGGTGCCGCCGGTCGAGAGGAGCGTGTACCCATGCTCACGAACGAGGGCGGTGGCGAACTCGACCAGGCCCGATTTGTCGCTAACGGAAAGAAGCGCCAGTTTTGCCATAGGATTTTCACTTTTGTGCGGCCGGCCCGAAATCGCGGCAAGTCCGAAACCCTCGTGCAGCTTGCGCCGCGGCGGATTCTCCGCTTTTTGTGCCCTGTGTCCTGCTCCAGCGCCCTTCCCGGCCTCACTGCCCGCCTCGACAAGCTCTGCTATCATCATGGCGGCATCAGCCTGCCCGTGGACAAGCCGCACGCGTTCGTCTATTTCATCACCATCGCCAACGGCTCCGACCGCACCGTGACGCTCCTTGGCCGCAAATGGGTCATTGCCCACGCCGACGGCACCCAGCTGGTCGTCGAGGGCGACAAGATCGTCGGCGAGACCCCGCGCCTCGCCCCGGGTGAGCAGTTTTCCTACAACAGTTACCATGTGACCGGCACCGATGCCGTCGTGCGCGGCTGCTTCCATGGCGTGGACGAGTCGGGTCGCAGGATTCACGTGGGTCTGGACCCCTTCGAGCTGCGCATCCCGCCGGACGCAGAATAAGGTTCCCGTTGGCTGGCGCTTCTGTTCCCCTCCCGCATCTGAATGAAGCTCATTGACCTGAACCGCACCGGCGGCATCGGCGCCAACTCGCATTTTATCCGCCTGGGCGACCTGTCGATTCTGGTGGATTGCGGCCTGAACCCCAAGCTCAGCGGCCGGGCCGCGACGCCGGACCTGGCTCGCCTGCGGGGACACACGCTCGACCTGATCATCGTCACCCACTGTCACCTCGACCACATCGGCAGCCTCCCGCTGGTGTTGCGCGAGCATCCGAACACGCCGGTCATCATGACGACCTCGAGCCGCATCCTGATCGAGCGCATGCTGCACAACTCCGCCAGCGTGATGATGCGCGAGAAGGCCGAGGGCGGCGCCGCCGATCTCCCCCTCTACACGCACGAGGAGATCGACCGCTACGCCGGCCGGTTGACCGGCCTGCCCTTTGGGCACGCCAAGCGCTTTCGCGGCACCAAGGACGAGATCGAGATCACCCTCCATCCCGCCGGCCATGTCGCCGGCGCCGCGGGCGTCGAGTTGCGGCACAAGCACCGCCATATCTTCATCACGGGCGACGTCCTGTTCGACGACCAGCGCATCCTGCCCGGCGCAAAGTTCCCGGCCGGGCATTTCGACACGGTCATCATGGAGACCACCCGCGGCGCCACCGAGCGCCACCTCGACCGCAATCGGGCGAGCGAACTCGCGCGCCTGGTCGAGTCCATCAACCAGACAATCAAGCGCGGCGGCTCGTTCCTCATCCCGGTCTTCGCGCTCGGCCGCCTGCAGGAACTGCTCACGGTCCTTCATGACGCGCGCAAGTTCGGGAAACTGAACAGCTGCCCCATCTTCGCTTCCGGCCTCGGCATGGATCTCTGCGATTATTTCGACGAGATCGCCCGCAAGACCAAGCACATCCAGTTCACCCGCCAGGTCATCAAGGAGCTCCACATCAAGCCCACCCCGCGCAAGATCAATCCGGGCGAGGACCCGCAGCAGAACGGCCTCTACCTCCTCGGTTCCGGCATGATGGTCGAGAAGACGCCGAGCTACGCCATGGCCTCCGGCCTCCTCGGCCACGCGCGCAACAGCATCGGCTTCGTCGGCTACTGCGACCCGGAGACCCCCGGTGGCCGCCTTCTCGCGACCAAGTCCGGAGAGACCTTCCTGTTCGAGAAGGTGAACGTGAAGGTCAAGGTGAAGGCCCACGTCGACCGTTTCAGCCTGAGCGGCCATGCCGAACGCGATGATCTCCTCGAATACGCCCTGCAGGCCACGCCCCGCAGCATCGTCCTCACGCACGGCGACCAGCCGGCCCGTGACTGGTTCGCGCGGCAGCTCGCGCAACACCTGCCGAAGAGCAAGGTGATCGATCCGGTGCCAGGGCAGGAATACGTGGTCTAGGCCCGCGGCGACGTCAGACCCAGCGCGACCCGCAGCTGCGCGCACACCGCGGCGCTGCCGGCCACGTAGAAGATCCGCGCCATGCCGAGGTCGAATTCCTCCAGCGGAAACGGCGACGGCGAGATGAACTCCACCTTCCCGCCGGCGGCTTCGACCAGCGGCACAGCGGCCGCGATGTCCCAGACCTTGACGTTGTGGTCCACGACGCCGTCAAGCAGCCCGGCCGCCACATAGGCCAGGTGCATCGTGCTGCTGCCGAGTCCCCGCACCTTGAAGTTCGCCGCCAGCACCGCCGCGTGCGGGGCATATTTCCGGTCATACGGGCTGTGGAATCCGATCAGGCTCTGGCCGTCGAGCGGAGCCGCCCGCACCCGGACCTCGCGCTCCCCGCAACGGACGCCAAGACTTGGTCCGCCATGGATGAGCTGTCGGCCGGCATGGTCGTACACCGCGCCGTACACCGGTCGGCCGTTCTCGAGCAACGCCAGGGCAATGGCACAATGGGGCAGGCCCAGCGCGAAATTATTGGTCCCGTCGATCGGATCCAGCACCCAGGCAAACCGGGCCGTGCGCCGCCGCGGCCCCGCGCCCATGACGGCCTCCTCGCTGAAGAATTGGTCCGCCGGGTACCGCGCTTCGAGATCGCGGAAGATGCCCTCCGAGATCGCGACATCCGTGGCGGTCACGCGGGTGCCGTCGGCCTTCCATTGCGAGGCCGCCCGGCCGAACTCGCGGTGCAGCCGCTCGGTCTGGGCCATGACGGCCGCGCGGGCCGCCGCCGCCCGTTCGACGATTTCGGGCGCGATCATGAGTCGTAATCGTAAAGCTTCGGGTCGCGGCGCGGGGGAAGGCGCCGACGGGCGCGGAAGCGGTGCCGGGCCTCTTTCTGCGCGGGGGTCTCGCCCGGCGTCGGCGGAGCCTCGCCGTAGGGATCATCGGGATTGCCGGGTTGATCGCCGCCGAGCTGGTCCTCCAGCGAGTCGGGATCGGCCCCCTCCTCCAATTTGCGCACGACCTCCTCCATCTCCCCGTCGATTTTCTCGCCGGTGACCTCGGCCATGCGGCGCATCATGCGGGCCATGGCTTTCGGATCGTTTTCGTCGACGTTGGCAAACTCACGCTCCATCGCGCCCAGCGCCGCCTCCATGCGTGGGTCGTCCGCTTCCGGCCCGGCCGGTGCGGCGCCACCCGGGGCCGGTTCCGCCTTGTGCCGGCCCGTGACGGCGAAGGCCGAGACCACCTTCTGCATTCGGTAGGCGGGGTTGTCAGGGCAGCGCGGGATCGATTGCCCCTGCGCGAGGGTCTTCGCATAGAACTGGTAGACGGTGTGATTGTCCGGACAGTAGTATTCGTAGATCGGCATACGCAGTCGTAATCAATGGACTCTGCGGCGCGTGGCAAGTTGGTGTCCATGCTGCACCCGCGATTCCTTGCCGCCTTCGTTCAGGCGGTCGAGCACGGCGGCGAGGCGCCGGCGCTTCGCGTCGGCCTCGTTGAACATCTCGAGTTGCTCCGGCCCCTGCCCGACCCCGGAAAATTTGACACTCACCAGGCGCAACGGCCGGCGCTTCGTCCACGCACCCCGCAGCAGCGGAGTCGCCAGGGCATAAAAAGGCGCCTCCAGGTCGGTCGGGGCGGCGAGCGACTGCGCGTGCGACGCTTGGCTGAAATCCGGATAACGCACCTTCACGGTCATGGTCGTCACCTTCTTTCCGTCGCTCCGAATCTTGGGCAGAAGGTCGTCGATCATGCCCTTCACGATCCGTTCGATCGCGGCAAAGTCGCTGACATCGGCGCCAAAGGTCTCCTGCTGCGAATAGCTTTTCGCATCGTCGTGCTCCACCTCGACGGGGCGATCGTCCTCGCCGCGGGCCATCGCCACCATGGCGCGCCAATCGCGGCCGAAGATGGCCTCGAGCTCGGATTCGTTGCGCGCAAGGATGTCGCCGACCGTGACGACCCCGCGGCTT
>CAZGJB010000274.1:0-4759 GCA_964526145.1 uncultured Opitutaceae bacterium | reverse complement strand
GAGCGGCAGGTACAGGCGGTGCTCGGCCATGGTCTGCGACACGAGCGGGATGAAACTCGAGCTCGGGGCGAGGATGACGAAGAACCAGGCGCCGCAGAAGCCGGCGATCGGCCGGCGCACGAGCGCCCAGACGGTGGCGCCCAGCAACGCGAACACGGCCAGGCCCTCGAGCCAGACCTCGGCAACCGAGGTCGCGACGGCGGTGCCGTAATCGAGCACCAGCGGGTGCGGCCACACGGCGAGGCGGAGGTAGAGAACGATGGCCTCGGCTTGCGTGAGCAGGTAGGACCAGGCCGAAACTCCGAGCCCGAGGCCGGCCGAGGTTCCGCGCGTGCCGCCACCGGCGAACACGAGCCAGGCCAGCAAAAGCCACGTGGCCGCCAGCGCGAGGTGGAGTCCGCGGCGGGCCCGCCAGGCGCCGGCGAAGCTGCCGGCGACGAAGGTGCGGTCGTAGAGCAGCACCAGCAGCGGGGCCGTGGCCATGACCTCCTTTGAACCCATGCCGAGGAGGCAGGCCGTCACGGCGAGCACCGGCCAGCGGCGCGCGGTCGGCGCTTCCGCGGCGCGGACGAAGGCGTAGAGCGTGAGCAGGTAGAACAGGCCGCACAGCGACTCGGTGCGCTGGGCGACATTGGTCACCGACTCGGTCTGCAGCGGATGCAGCGCCCACAGGGCCGCGGCCGCGAACGCGAGCGGTACGGCGACAGGGCCCGTCACCGGCTGCAGGGTCGGCGCGGTGAAGGTGCGGCGCAGGAGGCCGAACAGCGCGAGGGCGGCGCCGGCGTGGATCAGGAGGTTGGCGACATGGTAGCTCCGGACGTTCTCGCCACTGACAGCGTAGTTGAGCGCAAGCGTGAGATTGACGATCGGCCGGCCCGTGGTGGTGCCGCCCTCGGGCGGCGGCGACAACGGCTCCGTGAGCGGCCAGAGCTGGCGGATCGTGGGGTTGCGCTCCACAGCCACCGCGTCGTCGAAGAGGAACGGCACGCTGAAGGTGTTGGCGTAGGCGGCCGCCACCAGCACGACGAGCAAGAGCGGCTGCCAGCCCTGCCGGGGGCGGGTGGCGGACAGGGAGGCGGCGGGAGCGACGGAGGCCATCGGTGCGCGGGGAGCATCGGCGCCCGGGCGGCGGGACGCAATGCTGCCAAAAAAACTCCCCGGCCTTGGGGGCCGGGGAGCTTGGTCAGATACCGGAAGCAAACCCTGCGATCAGAAGTCGAACGTGGTCGTGAGGATGAACTCGCGCGGGTCGACGATGCGGAACGCCCAGGGCGTGCCGTCATAGTTGACCGCGATCGGCGTGAGTCCGCCGCCCTCGAACGCGTTGTTGATGTTCAGCTGAATCTTCATGCCCACCTTGTCGTTCCAGATCTTGGTGCGGTAGGTGAACCACAGGTCGGTGTAGTAGTTGCCGTTGTCGAAGTACACCGGCTGGTTCGGATCGGAGGCCGTGAGGACGGTCGGGCGGGTCGGGTCGGCGGCCTTGCCCTTGAATCCGACCGAGGCCTTGGACTCCCAGCGCTCGCTGCCACCCACCGAGAAGCCGCGGAGGCGACCCTCGGAGAAGTTGTAGTTCGTGATGAACGAACCGCGATACTTGCGCTGGTTGGGGGCGACGACGCCCTCGAGGGCCTTCGCGAGACCGATCTGCGAGACGACGACGTTGTCGAAGTAGAGCTGGGCGTTCGTGTTGCCGTCCGTGTTGCTCAGGCGCGCGGCGCTGGTGTAGCCGTACGAGGTCCAGAAGTTGCGGAGCGAGTACTGCGTGCCGGCGCCGTCGGTGAAGTCCGGAATTTCCGGCGCGGTGGCCGCATCCCAGACCGGCTTGCGGACGGCGTACCAGGCGTCGTACTGCGGGGCGATGTTCTGGTAGGTCGTCTCCTGCTTCGCGCCGGTGAGCTTCATGGTCCAGTTGCGCGTCGGGTTGTAGGTGACCTGCACCTCGTAGCCCTCGGCCTTGCTGTCCTGCGTGGCACCGCGGCTGATGCCGGCGTAGTAGTCGCGCGGGAGCTTCATCAGCGCCCAGATCTGCTCGTGCATGGCGGTGGTGAGCGGGTTGACCGTGTCGGTGTTCCAGTTGTTGACCGCCGGGTTCGCACCGTTGCGCAGGCGGACGACCGCAGTGGCCCAGGGCTGCATCAGGGTGGTGTCACCGTACATGAGGCGGGTCAGCAGCGTGTCGGCGGCGCCGGTGCGCTCGTCCTGATTCGTGTTTTCGAACCAGTTGAGGCGGACGACCAGCTTGTTATCCAGCAGGTTGAAGCCGAGGCCGATGTCCTCGCCCTTGCCCGTGGGCTTGGGCAGCGGATTGAAGAACAAGTCGGTCTGGAACGTGGCCGGCGGGTTGAAGTTGTCGGACTTGTTGTAGTAGAGCGTCAGGCCGTCGACGAACTGGTTCCACTGTGAGGGCGCGGGGCCGCTCTTGTTCCAGTCGAAGAAGGGCCGAGCCGCGACGCCGAGCGTCTTGGTGTCGCCGGTGAGCTCGTCCCAGCGGTTCCAACGGTTCATGACCAGGTCGTAGTTCGTATAGCCGGTGACGCGGTCATAGATCTGCGTGGACGTGAGCGCCACGGCGGCGGTCGTGAGGTCGGGATTCTGGATGGCACCGGTCGTCGTGCGGCGGGCCTTGTAGTCATCCCGGCGCCAGCCGAGCGTGGTGATGATGCGGTTTTTCCACATGTAGCTCTGCAGGGCGACGTTGTAGCTGTCGACCCGGCGCTGCGTGCGGTAGCTGCCCGCGTCGGAGAAGAACGTGCCGTAGGTCACGGGATAGGATTCGAACTGACCGGAGGCGTAATTGTAGATCTTCGATCCGCCCGGGGGCGTATAGGGGCTGTCCCAACCCGGGTTGCCGAAGTAGCCCGTCGACTGGGTCACGTTGTAGGAACCACCGGGGCTGCCCATGTAGTAATTGCGCTGCAGGTAGCCCTGGCCGGCGTTCCAGCGGTTGAAGCCGTTGTTGAGGAGCGGATTGTTCAGGTAGCGGTAGCGCGCGAGGCCGTCCGCGTTCTCGAAGTTCATGCGCCAGCGCTCGACCTGGCGGGCGGAGTCCTGCTTGGACCACATGCCGAGGAGGCGGTGCTTGCCGAGGTTGGCGAGCCAGCCCTCGCGGCGGCTGAAGTCCATGTCGTAGGCGAGCATGGCGCGGTAGTTGTCCACCGTCTCGGGCTGATAGAAGGTGTCCGGCGTGTAGTCGTTGATGTAGGGCAGGCCCAGATACGCGTTGGTCGTGCCGTCCGGCAGCTTGACGTTGGTGTCAATCGTCAGCGTGGCGCCGGTGAGCTGGGAGATCGTGTAATTCTCGGCGGAGTCGATGTCCTGGCGGAACCAGCCGGCGTTGAGGAAGAGGTTCGGGGCGAGTTCCTGCTCGAGCTCGACGTTGTAGTTGCCCGCGCGCAGGTAGCCGAAGTTGGCCTCGTTGGTGTTGTACTTGGTCCAGTCGTAGATGGACTGGTTGGTCACGCCGGCGTTCTGGTAGGTGCCCTGCGTGTAGGTGACACCGCCGATGCTGACGGTCGGGGCCGGCAGCGCGCCGGAGGAGGTCCACTGGCGGTCGAGGATGGCGTAGCGCGGATCCTGGGCGACCCAGCCCTGGTTGGCGGGCGTCGGGTTGGTCTGCTCGGGATTCGTCCAGGCGGTGCGGGCCAGCGTGGGCTGGCGTTGGAAGAGGTCGACGAACGCGCCGTCGTCCACGCGCATGAGCGGGCGGGCGACCTGATCGTAGATGATGCCGGGGACGTACTGCGTCGACGTCGTGGCGGTCAGGTTGGAGGCGTTGGCCAGCGTGCCGGCGACGTAGCCGGGCGACAGGGTCGAGAAGACGTACGGGCCGGTGACGACGCCGCCGTCGAGGCGCGTGACCATGCGCGTGATCGGGTCATAGACCGGGCGGCCGGACTGCAGCCACGGGGTGACGAAGTCACGCGGCGTGAGCGAATTCGGACGGTTGGCCTTGTTCTCGTAACCCTCGGCGAAGGCGCGGATGACGGTCTTCGGGAAGGGCTTGAAGGTGATGGCGGCGAACTGGCGGTTGGTCAGGTCGGACGCGGGTTTCCGCTCGAAGCGCTGATCGTTGTACAGGAAGCCCATGTAGAGGGCCAGTTTGTTGTCGATGATCGAGCGGTTGAAGGCGAACGAGCCGCGGAACGAACCCTTGTGGTCGGTGCGCACCTGCACGTTGTTCGTGTCGCGGTTGAGCACCGCCTGGGCGGTGGACTGGTTGACGATACCGGCGGGGCTGCCGAGGCCGAAGAGCAGGGAGTTCGGGCCGCGGCTGATCTCGACGGACTGCGTGTTGTAGGCGTCGAACGGGATGCGGTTGTTCGTCGGGTAATAGTTCATCGCGGCATCGGGCACGCCCAGGCCGCGGATGCGGTTGGACTGCGCGTTGGTGGTCGTGCCACCGTCGTTGCCGAGCGTGTAGCCGGCCACGGCGTCCTTGGCGGTGCCGCGGTCGGTGATGAGAGGCGTGTAGGTGCTCGAGCCCTCGGTGTTGGCCTCGAACTTGAAGACGTCGTTGATGTCGACGGAGGCGGTGTCCTCCATCTGCTGCTTCGTCACGACGGTGATCGAGGCGGCGACGTCGGCGAGGTTCGTGTTGAGGCGGCTGCCCGCGAGCGTGTTCTCGGCAAAGTAGCCCTGGTCGCGGTCGTTGCTGACGGTGAAGGGCGAGAGCTGCACCACCTCGTCATCCGCGGCGGCCGTCGTCGCGGCCTGCTTCATCTCCGCCTCGGTCGGCACGGGGGCCGGCTTCGGCGCG
>CAZGJB010000273.1:0-4788 GCA_964526145.1 uncultured Opitutaceae bacterium | reverse complement strand
ATCGAGGTCCCCGAGGCCGACTACATGCAGCTCGCGTCGCTCGACAGCAGCGCCGAGTACCTGACGCCGAAGTTCCAGGCGCTCGCGGCGAAGAAGTGACGGCGCGGGCGGCGCCTTTGCGCCTGGTCCATCCCGCATGAACACCCGCACCCACTACGACGTCGCGATCATCGGCGCCGGCATGTCGGGACTCGCGGCCGGGATCCGGCTCGCGCACTTCGGGAAGAAGGTCTGCATCTTCGAGCGGCACAACGCCGTCGGCGGGCTCAACAGCTTCTACAGTCTCGACGGGCGCAAGTACGACGTCGGCCTGCATGCGATGACCAATTTCGTGAAGCCGGGCGTGAAGGGCACGCCGCTCACGAAGCTGCTGCGCCAACTCCGCATCGACCGCGAGGAATTCGCCCTCTGCGAACAGAAGCAGAGCCGCGTCGCCTTCGGTCCGCGGGGCGAGACGAGCCTGCGGTTCACGAATGACTTCGCGGTGCTCGAATCCGAGATCGCCGCGAAGTTCCCCGCGCAGATCGACGGCTTCCGCCGACTGGTCGCGCTGGTTAGGAGCTACGACGATGTCTCGCTCGACGCCAAACCCGTGTCGGCGCGCGAGGTCGTGCGGCACCACATCCACCATCGCCTGCTCGAGGACATGCTGTTCTGCCCGGTCATGTACTACGGCAGCGCGCAGGAGCGCGACATGGAGTTCGGGCAGTTCGTGATCATGTTCAAGGCGCTGTTCCTCGAGGGCTTTGCGCGGCCGTTCGAGGGCGTGCGCGTGATCCTGCGCGTGCTGCAGGAGAAATACCGCCAGGCGGGCGGCGAGCGGCGCATGAAGTGCGGCGTGCAGCGCATCGTGGCGGACGGCCGCAAGGCGAACGTGCTGGTCCTCGACGACGGCAGCGAGATCACGGCTGACCACGTGCTGTCCTCGATCGGCGCCCCCGAGACGGAGCGCCTGATGAGCGACCAGCTCGACCCGGTGGGCAAGCCGTCGGACGTCTGCACCACGCCGGTCGGGCGCCTGAGCTTCGTCGAGACCATCGCGGTCCTCGACCGCCAGCCGGCGGCGCTGGGGTGGGGCAACGACACGATCGTGTTCTTCAACGACTCGGAAGAGTTTCACTACGAGCAGCCCGCCGGCCAGGTGGACGTCCGCAGCGGGGTGATCTGCTTCCCGAATAATTTCGAGTACGGTCCCGACCGTGCACTCGCGGAGGGCTGGTTCCGCTGCACGTGTCTCGCGAACTATGGCGAGTGGGCCAACCTCGAGGAGGAGGATTACCTAGCTGACAAGGCGCGTTGGTTCGCCGCGGTGCAGCAGAGCGCCCGGCGCTTCCTGCCGCCGTTGCAGTCAGGCGACGTGCTCGCGCAGGCGACGGTGGCGACCGACATGTTCACGCCACGCACCATCACCAAGTTCACCGGGCACTTTGGCGGCGCCATCTACGGCTCCCCGCAAAAGCACCGGCAGGGCCGGACCGCGCTCGAGAACGTGTACCTGTGCGGCACCGACCAAGGCTTCCTCGGCATCGTCGGCGCCATGCTCAGCGGCATCTCGATGGCCAATTTCCATATCCTGAAGGGCGGGTAAATAATCCCCCTTGCGCCACGCCGCCGCCCGGTTTCACTCGCCGCTCCCATGGCTTATGACTGGTTAAAAGGCGCCGCCGACGAGTATGACGTGATCGTCATCGGCAGCGGCTTGGGCGGCCTCACCGGCGCCAATTACCTCGCGAAAGCGGGGCACAAGGTGCTGCTCCTGGAGCACCACTACCAGTTCGGCGGTCTCGCCACCTGGTTCACCCGCAAGGGCGGACACATCTTCGACATTTCGCTGCATGGTTTCCCCAGCGGCATGATCAAGAGCTGCCGCAAGTACTGGACCAAGGAGATCGCCGACTCGATCGTGCAGCTGAAGGACATCCGGTTCGTCAACCCGCAGATGGATGTCTGGACCACGTTCACGCGCGAGGATTACACCCGTGTCCTTGTCGAGCAGTTCAAGCTGGATCGCGCCGTCGTGGAGAAGTTCTACGACCACCTCCGGTCGATGAATTTCTACGACAACAATCCCGAAACCACGGGTCAGATGTTCGAGCGCTTCTTCCCGGGGCGACCGGACGTGCATCGCCTGCTGATGGAGCCGATCACCTACGCGAACGGTTCCACGCCCGAGGATCCGGCCATCACCTACGGCATCGTGTTCTCCAACTTCATGGGCGCCGGCGTGTACACGTTCCGCGGCGGCTCGGACCTGCTGATCGAGAAAATGATCGCCGAGTTGAAAAAGAACGGCGTCGAGGTGCGCAAGAAGGTCCTGGTCGAGAAGGTCCTCGTCGAGGAGCGCGACGGTCGCAAGGTCGCCTGCGGCATCGTCGCCAAGGGCGGCCGCGTGATCCGTGCCAAGGCGGTCCTCTCGAACGCCAACATCAAGAACACGATCTTCCGGCTCGCCGGCGCCGAGAGCTTCCCGGCCGACTACATCCGCGACGCCGAGGCCGTCCGCATCAACACGAGCTCGTGCCAGGTGTACTTTGGCATCCGCAAGGGCGAGAGCATCCCCCACATCGGCGATCTCGTGTTCACGTCCGCGGCTCCGCACTACAGCAGCGCGGAGCTGGTGGACTTCCACACGACGAGCCGGACGTTCTCGGTTTATTACCCTGACACGCGCCCAGGATCCGACCGCTACACGGTGGTCGTCTCACTCAACGGCAAATACCCTGATTGGAAGAATCTGTCCGACGAGGACTACGCGAAGCACAAACAGCGCCTGATCGAGGAGTCGCTGGTGGCGCTGGAGAAGTTCATCCCCGACGTGCGCGCGAAGATCGACTGGATGGAGGCGGCGACGCCGCGGACGATTGAGTACTACACGACCCACCTCAACGGCACATCGTTCGGCACCAAGTTCGAGGGCCTCAAGGTCTCGATGGATCTCCCCGAGAAGCTCCCCGGCCTCTACCACGCCGGCAGCGTGGGCATCATCATGTCCGGCTGGCTCGGGACCATCAACTACGGCGTCATCACGGCCAACAAGATCGACAAGGCGCTGTACGAGGCGAAAAAGTCCACCGTTGCCCCGGCAAATTGAGCCTCGAATGGACAGAGACGCACGCAGGTAGGCTTAGGACGGGAGGCGAATTTATCTGTGTGAATCCGTGTTCATCTGTGGTTTAAAAACATCGATCCCATGCCCTCAGTCACTGATCTCATTCCGCATCGGCCGCCGTTTTTGTTTGTTGATGAAGTGGTAAGCGAAACGGCTGATGGGCTGATCGCGCGACGGACCTGGCGGGCGGACGAGGATTTCTATCGCGGCCATTACCCGGGCGCGCCGATCACGCCGGGCGTGCTGCTGTGCGAGTCGGTGTTCCAGACCGGCGCCGTCTTCCTGGCCAAGCAGGCCCTGGCCGCCGGCGCCAAACCGGGCGCGGGTGTGCCGCTGCTGGCGAAGATCAGCGATGTGCGCTTCCGCAATCCGGTTTACCCGGGCGACGAAACGCTTATCGAGGTGAAGAAGAAGGAAGCCATGGGCGGCTTCACGATGATGAGCGGCAGCGTCAAAAAAGCCGACGGCACCCGCGTCCTCACCGTGGAATTCTCCGTCGCCTGGAAGGCCCCGGAAGGTCAGCCCCACAATCCCCATGCCTGATTTTCTCCAACTCACCGGCAAGACCTTCGTGGTCTTTGGCGTCGCGAACCGGAAGAGCGTTGCCTGGTTCATCGCCAAGGAGCTGGAGGAGCAGGGCGCCAAAGTCCTGTACAGCGTGCGGTCCGAGGCGCGGAGGAAGTCGCTTGAGGCGTTGCTGATGAACCGCCCGGTCTTTGTCTGCGATGTCGAGCACGAGGGCGCGGCCGACCGCCTGGCGCAGGAGATCACGGCCGCCGGCCATGCGACGATCCATGGCCTCGTGCATTCGATCGCGTTCGCGAACTACAGCGAGGGATTCAAGCCGTTCCATGAGACCAAGCGGGCCGACTACCTGCAGGCGACGGCGGTGTCGTCGTTCTCGCTCGTGGAAGTGGCGCGCGCCTTCAAGCCGCTGCTCGTCAAGGACGCATCCGTGGTGACGATCGGCATCTCCTCGCTGGCCGTCACGCCCGACAACTACGGCTACATGGGGCCCATCAAGGCCGCGCTTGAATCGACGAGCCGCTTCCTCGCGAAGTCCTTCAGCGCCGACTCCGAGGTGCGCTTCAACGTCGTGGGTGCCGGCCCGCTCAAGACCAGCGCGTCGGCCGGGATCCCGGGCTATCTCGAAAGCTACCTCTACACCGAGAAACTCACGTTCCGGAAGCGTAACCTGTCCACGGCCGAGGTCGCCAACGCGGCGCTGTTCCTCCTCAGCCCGCGCAGCAGCGGCCTGAATGGCACGACGCTCGTGGTGGACGCCGGACTGGGCAGCAATTTCTACGACAAGGACATCGTCCGCCTGGCCATGCGCCCGGAGCAGGGTAAGGCGTGACGGTCGGCGCGACATGAAATTCGCCCACACCTGCATCGAGTCGCTGGCGGTCGCGCTGCCGGACGAGGTCCTGACCTCGGTCGAGATCGAGACGCGCCTGCGGCCCCTGTATGAGCGGCTGCGCCTGCCGGAGGGTCGCCTGGAGCTCATGACGGGCATCCGCGAACGGCGCGTGTGGCCGGTCGGCACCCGCCCCTCGGATGCCAGCGCTGCGGCCGGGCGCTCTGTGCTCGCCAAATCAGGGCTGAATGCTGAGCAGGTTGAACTCTTCATCCACAGCGCGGTGAGCCGCGACATGCTCGAGCCGGCGACCGCCTCGTTC
>CAZGJB010000272.1:0-4790 GCA_964526145.1 uncultured Opitutaceae bacterium | reverse complement strand
CGGTCACGGCGGAATTAAGATGTAATTATGGCAGGATTCAAGGGCATTTCTGACGTAGTAGATGCCGAGCGTGAAGGACGTTCGCGCTATTACGGTTGGAGAAAAGCCCCTACACAGGTCACGACGATTGGTATTTGGTTTGACCTAACATCATCACCAGGCAATCCCGTTGCTAAGTTCTGGTTTGATGCACCTCCGTTAATTGCTAAGGCTATTGCCCAAAGCACAGACGGCGGTATCTTTCATGGGGCGAATGTCTCCCCAATGCAAAAGGTTATTCGCAAGTTTATGGTCATGACGACCACAGCGACGGCATTACCAATTGATATTATCGTTTGTGATTATCTTCTTTATTATCCGACTATCGGCGATGATACTGTCGAAGAACAATTACTCGATAATACGGTCACCTTGCCAAGGTATACGGATGGCGACGGCGTAATGATGATGGCTGTAACACTCGCAGGTCGCACAGGTGGTTCAACTTTTACAGTCAACTATACGAATAGCGAAGGAGTATCAGGCAGAACGTCAAAGGTAATGACCCTTAATGCTTCAACGGCGATTGGTTCTATTTCTACCTCTGACCGTACAGTTGCAGGCTCTGGTAATCCTTTTATCGGTTTACAGGATGGTGATTCAGGCGTTCGTTCTATTGAGAGCATTACCATGATTACACCAGATTCTGGTGGATTGTTTGCCCTAATCCTTGTAAAGCCTTTATTTCAAACACAAATCAGAGGTATTGATGCCCCTGTTGAAAAGGATTTGCTTATGCAAGCAGCGAGCCTGCCAATTGTGCAGGACGATGCCTATATCAGTGCCGTTTGCTTACCGCTAAGCGCCGTTAATGGCACCGTGTTCACTGGTGACATGCAAGTAGTCTTTAATTAGTTTATAATACATATATGCCTGGAATCGCTTCTCATGACCAATTAATCAATGCCCAATCACAGGGGCAAGTTTATCGTGCCAATTGGGGTAAAAACTTTAATCCTACGACTGCCGCAGTTGCTAACGAATGGCACACGCTTTTCCGTGGTAGCGGTAACCCTGGTGCTGATGCCCTTTTTAACACAGGCACCAATCTTGCTTTTCAAGCAGTTAAAGATTCAACGGCAAGTGCCGCATCCATCCCTCATGGTGGCAATGTTCAACCTACCTACTATAAGTATCTTGCTAACGGTTCAGCCGTAACGGCTGCCGCTACGGTTGTTCCTGGTACTCTCGCTCTTGTGGATGTTATCGGCTTTTACCGTGTTACTTCGGTCACGACGGCAACGGCTCAATCAACGGCTAACACTCTTGGTCAATCAGATACCTTTACGGCTGACGCTGGTACGGATACTTGTACATGGACATCAACAGCGAGCATCCCTTCAAACGTACTTACAGGCACGCGCGTACGTCTCACGACTTCTGGCACCCTTCCTGCTGGTCTTGCGACGGCTACGGATTACTATGTCATTAGGGCTTCTGACACGACCTTCCAGCTCGCCACGACGTTCGCTAATGCTCGTGCAGGTACACAAATCGATATCACTTCGGCAGGTACAGGTACCCATACGGTGACATGGTTGCTCCCTCGTTATACGAATGGCGCAGGTGTTCAGGCTATTATTTTCAATTCAAACGCTACCCCGCTTGGTGCTGCAACCCCTAACATGTCGCTCGGTTATACGAACAGCGAACAGACGACCTCACGCGCAACCCCAACGGTTCTCCCTATCGGCAAGACGGCTGCTTCAAATAGCATTATCGTTTACACAGGTGCAACGGGTGTAGGTAAATATAACTATAACGTGCCACTGCAATCAGGTGACGCTGGCATTGCTGAAATCAACACTATTCAGAACTCTGTTTCCTACGTTTCAGGTGAATACACCGTGGCTCTTGTAAAAGAAATTGCTCGCTTTCCTCTCTCAACTCTTGGCCTTGCAGCAGAACGTAATTTCGTCTTTGAAATGCCATCATTACCACGCATTTATGACGGTGCAGCCCTCTACTTCCTTTGGGGTTCGGGTGTAGCAACGCCTGCCAACAGTGCATTCAGTGGTCATTTGGACATGGTCTGGAACTAATATATGTTGCTCGGGAACTATTCAGCATTAAACAGTAACCCCGGGCGCGAGGTAGGTTCGGCATACACCAATCCCTACCAATGGATGAAGGGCGGAACGCTGATGAACTGGTTTATCGGCGAACAGTGGGACGTTAACTATACGAAGAAGAACTCACTGCCTACTGGTACCGAAGCGCCCTATGCTTTCCGCATGGCCATCGTAGGTGGTGAGCTGTCCTCTTCTACGGGTATTTCTGGCTCAAGTTCAGTTATACCAGTCTCTTCTCTTGGTGTAAGTCTTGCTGCTGACCTTGCTGGTACTGGTGACCTCGAAGGCACGCTTAATCTAACATCTAGTCTTGCAGCCGCCATCGCTGGCGTTGGTGACCTAGATGGATCATTAAGAGGTACCGCAAACCTTGAGGCAACCATTCTCGTTAACCCTGGTGCTGTCACTACTCAAGAAATTGCCTCTGCCGTTTGGGACGCTGTCGCTGTTGATAATGACGTTCCTGGGACAATGGGTGAGAAACTCAACGCCGCTGGTACGGCTGGTGACCCATGGACGACTGATCTTACTAGCTACAATGTAGCGGGTACAGCGGGTAAGAAACTCAAGGATAATCTTACTCAAAACAATTTCTTAGGGCTTAAATAACGTGGTATAATATAAGTATGGCCAACGCACAACGAGACGATAATTACGTACCAAGTTTACTAGCTGTCTCTGACGTAGACGGTACTACTATCGTACCCCTGCAAGCTGACGCAACGACGAAGCGCCTTAAAGTCGCTGCTGTTATTTCAGGCGGTGGAGGCACCCCTGGAGGTTCTCCTGGTGAAGTTCAATTTAACGACGCTGGTACTTTTGGCGGTGACGCAGGCTTAACCTATAACAAGACAACCGACGTACTCACGGCAGGCGGTGTTAATGTTACTAGCTTAACTGCTTCATCCGCTGTTGCTACAGATGCAAGTAAAAACCTCGTTTCAGTTACGAACACGGGTACGGGTAATAACGTACTCGCTACGTCGCCTACCCTCGTAACTCCAGCCCTTGGCACGCCTTCATCTGGTACATTGACTAGCTGTACGGGTCTCCCTATCTCTACGGGTGTTTCTGGCCTTGGTACAGGTGTCGCCACGTTCCTCGCTACGCCTTCAAGCGCTAACCTTAGATCCGCTCTAACAGACGAGACAGGTACAGGTTCAGCCGTCTTTGCTCAGTCTCCTACGCTTATAACGCCTACTCTTGGCGCTGCTACGGCCACGTCTATTAATGGTGTATCCATACCAACCGCAACGAGTGCAACGCTTGATCTTGCCGACAGCTCTACCCTTGCGACTTCTGGCGCTAACTCTATTACCCTTACAAGCTCAGGCGCGACGAACGTCACCCTTCCAACGACTGGTACGCTTGCAACGCGAGCAGGTACGGAAACGTTAACAAATAAAACATGGGTAAGACGTTTTGTTGCTGTTACTCAGGCTGCAGCGCCTGCGATGAACACGGACAACATGGACATCGCTTCCATTACTGGCCTTGCACAGGCGATTACTTCCATGACGACTAACCTCACTGGTACACCCGTACAAGGTCAAATGCTCATGGTACAAATTACAGATAACGGTACGCCTAGAGCAATTACATGGGGTGCATCATTCGCTGCTACAACCGTCGCCCTTCCTACGACTACTGTAACGAGTACGTTGCTTCGCGTTCTCTTCCAGCGTGGTGCTTCAACGTGGGATTGTATTGCTGTTGCATAATCATATGGCTATTGCATTTGACGCATTCGCTGGAGGTTCAGTGGCGGCTGGAACATCAATATCGTATTCTCATACCTGTACAGGTTCCAATGTCGTGCTTCTATGTAATATTGTGCAGTTTGGCGTTGTAGATCTATCGGGCGCGCCAACGATTGGCGGTGTTGCTATGACGCAGATAGGGTCTGAATATACATGGGCATTAAGTAGAAGAACGAGTCTATGGTACGTATTGAACCCACCATCTGGGTCTAGTACTATCGCAGTAAGCTTTGCCTCTTCAGCAAACGCAGGCATGATGACAGCTTCATACACAGGATGCGATATATTGACACAGCCAGATAATAGCGCATTTCAATCTACCAGTAGTACATCGATAGCTTCTAACATTACGTCTGTAATAGATAATTGCTGGCATATAGCATTTAATTCTGGCAACACCACGGGCGGTACATATTCAGCAGGGGCTTCAACAACCAAGAGAGGCGAACAAAGTATAAGCACTAGAACCATGGGCGTTTACGATGGAAATGCTGCTATATCTCCAGCAGCAGCAAGCACACTAAATATAAACTGTAGTAGTAGCACTCCTTTATACGCTGTTGGGGCTACACTAAGGATATATGGTTCAACCCCGTCATCTAACTCTAACTTCTTTGCTCTTTTATAATATGGAAAACAAAAACACAGGCTTTATTGAACAAGCCCCAAGAGAGACCGACTTTATTGCTGGATCTTCTTCGATTACACCGTTAAACCATCCTACAGGAGACTGGTTCAACTCCCTTCCTTCGGATGAGCGTCAGTCAGGTGTGTACTTCGATTCAATGGGTTGTGTCTCCTACTCTGCGATTAACGTGATCGAGACGCAGATTAATTGGATGGTTCAAACGAACCAAATCCCACCCGCAACGCTTAAAGCCATGCAGGATCTTGGATACTTCAAAGACGGAGTGGTGAA
>CAZGJB010000271.1:0-4805 GCA_964526145.1 uncultured Opitutaceae bacterium | reverse complement strand
CGGTGCAGGTCATGCGTGGTGGGCGTGTGCACCTGCGTCCGCTCCTCGACGTGCCGCACGCCCAGATTGAAAAATGGCTCAAGGCGGACCGGGTTCCCTGGCGGGAAGACGCCACCAACACGACCGGCGATCATTTCCGCAACCGCCTCCGGCGCGACGTAATCCCGGCCTGGACGCGGGCGGCGGACCGCGACGTGCTGGCGGGGGCGGCGCGCAGCCGCGATCTCCTGGCTGAGGACGATGCCGCGCTCGAGGCGTGGACCGATGCGGCGGCGGGCCGCGTGCCGCCGCGCCGCCTCGAACTCGCACGCTTGCACGGACTTCCGGTCGCGGTCGTGCGCCGGGTGCTGCATCGCTGGTTGCTGCGACTCCCGGAGCGGACGGATCTTTCGCGCCAAGCGTTCGCCGCGCTCCTTGCCGCCGTACGTGCGGGCCGCGCGACGCGTTTGAGCTTGGGTGTCGGGAGTTTGGCGGTGATCCGGGCCGGGGTGCTGGCTTGCGAACGCCCTCGGAAAACTGCCCGAAAAACGCGTAAGATTATGGTGCGGGCCAATTGACTTATGAATCGGGAACCTCAAGGTACGGGGCAAAGTCCACACCTCCCGAAATGTCCGAACCCGAAAACAAAAAGAAGCGCAGTCCCCTCAAGAACCTTCCCCCCGACCGTTTCCAGCCGAAGGTGCTGCTGATCTGGGTCGCGATCGCCATCGCGGCCTTTACGCTCCTCTATTGGACTCCCAGCCGGATGGGTACGCCGGCCAATCTGAAGGTTCAGCAAGTCGTTGAACTGGCGGAGCAGGGCAGGATTCGCGAGGGCGTGATTCGCCCCGATGCCAGCGGCGGTCGCGACTGGGCCGTGGTCACGGGCGAGTTGAAGGAAGCGGTGGCGGTCGGACCGGACAACCAGGAGAAGACTTTCAAATTCCGCGCCGCCGGTCGCCTGACCGATGCCAACATGGAGCGCCTGCAGAAGGCGCAGGTGTTCGCGGAGCAGCCGGCCACCACGATGTGGACGCAGATCGCGGCCCAGGTGATCCCGTTCCTGCTCATCATCGGCCTGCTTTACTTCCTTTTTGTGCGCCAGCTGCGCCAGGCGGGTCGCGGTGCGATGAGCTTCGGCAAGAGCCGCGCGAAGCTGCTCACGCGTGATCGCGACAAGGTCACTTTTGCCGACGTCGCCGGTTGCGACGAGGCGAAAGAAGAGGTCAGCGAGGTCGTCGAGTTCCTCAAGGATCCGAAGAAATTCACCCGCATGGGTGGCCGCATCCCCAAGGGCATCCTCATGGTCGGCCCTCCGGGTACCGGCAAGACCCTCCTCGCCAAGGCCGTGGCCGGCGAGGCCGACGTGCCGTTCTTCTCCATTTCGGGTTCCGACTTCGTCGAGATGTTCGTCGGCGTCGGCGCCAGCCGCGTTCGCGACATGTTTGAGCAGGGCCGCAAGAACGCACCTTGCCTGATCTTCATCGACGAGATCGACGCCGTGGGTCGCCAGCGCGGCGCCGGCCTCGGCGGCGGCAACGACGAACGCGAGCAGACGCTGAACTCGCTGCTGGTCGAGATGGACGGCTTCGACGCCAACGAGGGCGTCATCATCATCGCCGCGACCAATCGCCCCGACGTGCTCGACAGCGCGCTCCTGCGCCCGGGCCGTTTTGACCGCCAGATTTACGTCGACCTGCCCGACCTCAATGGGCGCGAGCAGATTCTCCGCGTGCATGCCCGCAAGATCAGCCTCGCGGACAACGTGGACCTCACCGTCATCGCCCGCGGCACGCCCGGTCTTTCCGGCGCCGAGTTGGCCAACCTCCTGAACGAGGCGGCGCTGCTCGCCAGCCGCCGCAACAAGAAGAAGGTCGAGATGATCGACGTGGACGACGCCCGCGAAAAGGTGCAGTTCGGCCGCGAGCGCCGCCGCCTGATGGACGACGAGGAGAAAAAGCTCACGGCCTATCACGAGGCGGGTCACGCGCTCGTGCAGGCGGTCCTCGATGACGGCCACATGCCGGTCCACAAGGTGACGATCATTCCCCGCGGCCGCAGCCTCGGCTCGACGATGTTCATCCCGAAGCGGGACATTCTCACGCATGCCAAGAAGCGCATGCTCAACCAGATTGCCATGGGCCTCGGCGGCCGCATCGCCGAGGAGGTCGTGTTGGGTGAAATCTCCAGCGGCGCCGCCGGCGACATCAAGCAGATCACCAAGATCGCCCGCCACATGGTGTGCGACTGGGGCATGAGCCCGTTGGGTCCGATCGCGTTCGGTGACAACCAGGACACCGTGTTCCTCGGCCGCGAGATCACGCGCAACGAGAACGTGTCCGAGGAGACCGCCCGCAAGATCGACCAGGAGATCCACGCGATCGTGGACGAGCAGTACAAGCGGGCGAAGGCAATCATCCTCGAGAAACGGACCACCCTCGACAAGATCGCCGAGGCGTTGCTCGAGTTCGAGACCATCGACGGCAAGCACGTGTACGAGATCCTCGAGCACGGCGAAATCCGTTCGCCGATCTTGACGCAGCCGCCGCCGTTGAAGGACGACAAGTCCCAGGGCAAAAAGCCCGCCGACGGCGCGGTCGCCAACGAGCAGGCCCCCTCCGACGGCGCCCCGGCTCCGTCGCCGGCCTGATTCACGGTCTGGCTTCGCGTACCCCGCGTCGCCGCGTAAGGCGTTGTGGAGCTCCATTTTCGTGATTGGCAGATATCGTCTGCCACATTGGGATGCCGCGCATGAACATCTGTTGCATCGGTGCCGGTTACGTTGGCGGCCCCACCATGGCAATGATTGCGCTCAAGGCCCCCGACGTGCGTGTGACGGTGGTCGACATGAACGCCGCCCGCATCGCGGCGTGGAATGAGGGGAAGCTGCCGATCTACGAGCCCGGGCTCGACGAGGTGGTGAAGCAGGCCCGGGGGCGCAATCTGTTCTTCTCCACGGACGTGGCGGGCAACATCAAGTCCGCCGACATCATTTTCGTGGCCGTCAACACGCCGACCAAGACCTACGGTGTCGGGGCCGGCCGTGCGGCCGACCTGCGCTATGTCGAGTCGGTGGCCCGCACGATCGCCGAGCACGCCACGAGCGACAAGATCATCGTCGAGAAGTCGACGATCCCGGTGCGCACGGCGGAGTCCATCAAGACCATCGTGAGCTCCAACGGCAACGGGGTTAAGTTCCAGGTGCTCTCGAACCCGGAGTTTCTCGCCGAGGGCACGGCGATCAGGGACCTCGAGAATCCCGATCGCGTGTTGATCGGCGGCGAACGCACGCCCGAGGGCGAGAAGGCGATCGCGACGCTGGCCGGCATCTACGCCCGCTGGGTGCCGCGGGATCGCATCATCACGACGAACCTCTGGTCGTCCGAACTCTCCAAGCTCGTCGCGAACGCCTTCCTTGCCCAGCGCATCTCCTCGATCAACTCCATCTCCGCGCTCTGCGAGGCGACCGGGGCGGATGTCGACGAGGTTGCCAATGCGATCGGCAAGGACAGCCGCATCGGACCGAAATTCCTCAAGGCCTCGGTCGGCTTCGGCGGTTCCTGCTTCCAGAAGGACATTCTCAACCTGACCTACCTCTGCGAGTCGTTCGGCCTGCCCGAGGTGGCCGCCTACTGGCAGGGTGTCGTGGGCATGAACGACTGGCAAAAGCACCGGTTCGCCGCGCGCATCGTGCGCGAGCTTTTCAACACCGTCGCCGACAAGAAGATCGCGGTGCTCGGGTTCGCCTTCAAGAAGGACACGAACGACACGCGCGAATCCGCCGCGATCAACGTGTGCCGCGACCTGCTGGCCGAGCGCGCCAATGTCTGCGTCTACGATCCCAAAGTGACGGCCGACGACATCGTGAGGGACGTCCTCGGCGATGGGGTGGTCAACGGCCACCTTACCGTGGCCAAGGATCCCTACGCGGCCTGTGCCGGTGCACATGCCGTCGCCATCGTGACGGAGTGGGACGAATTCAAGACGCTCGATTACGTCCGCATCTTCGCCGGCATGCCCAAGCCGGCGTGCCTCTTCGACGGTCGCAACATTGTCGATCTGGCCGCGCTGGGGAAGCTCGGCTTCAAGGCCTACGGCATCGGCAAGTGAACCCCGTCGGGGCGCAACGGCGGTAGCTGCACCCCGCCCCCGGTCTCGGGCGTTGCCGCCGAGAAGAGCGGTGCCTTTTCGATTCCCGGCTCCAGCACGCTGGCGGGATCACCGCCCAGCCAGTCCTCCAGGATCGCGGCGTAGACGGATCGGAAATCGATCGTGTGCACGAGGTCCGCGTCGGGGATGGATGGCAGTTCAGGCATGCGCCCAAACGTTCGGTGGGGCAGGTTGGCCCCGAGGAGAAACATCGGAGCGGCGGTCCCGTGGTCGGTGCCATGGGCGGAATTCTCGGCCGGTCGCCGGCCAAATTCGGAAACCGTCATCGTGAGGACCCTGCGCTCGAGGCGGCGTTGGGCGAGGGTTTCCTGGAAGGCCAGCAGGCCGGACGATAACGTCTGCAGCAGATGCGCGTGCGGACCTGCTTGGTGACTGTGAGTGTCGAAGCCGCCGAGCGAGATCACGTAAACCCGCGCAGCCTCCGGCGTGGCGAGGTGGGCGGCGATGCGTTGGAGTCCGGCAGCGAATCCCTCGCCGCCGGCTCCCAGCGAAATGCAGCGGCCGGAATCCCCGTGGTTCCGGATGCAGGCCGGCAGATCCGGCGTCAGGTAAGCGCCCAGTCGCGGCGCCTCGTCGCGGTCATCGGCGGCGGTGAGCGCGAGATAGCGACCGAGCCATCCCGTCGTCTGGGTGCGTCCGCCCGCGGCCCAGATCTC
>CAZGJB010000270.1:0-4812 GCA_964526145.1 uncultured Opitutaceae bacterium | reverse complement strand
GCGATCGCGTTGCTGGCGTCGATCATCTTCGGATGCCGCTCGAGGTAGCGCTCGGCGAGGCGGGCCTGATCCTGCCGCAGTCCGGCGAGCTGCGTCTTGAGGGCGGGCACGGTGCCGTGGCTGGCGACGGTGGCGATCTCGAGGAGATTGCGGCCGTTCTGGCGAAACTCGTTGATCTGGGTTGTGACCGTCTCCAGCTCGAGGCGCTTGAGGCGTGAGGCGGTGAGGGCGGAATTGATGCTGCGCAGGCGGTCGTCGATCAGGCTCATGCTGCTGTCGAGCGAGACAAGGTTGTGCGTCTGCATGTAGGCCTGCAGGCGCTGCGATTTTTCCTCGGATTCCTTGCGCAGCTGCTCGGCGCGTTCGCGGAGGAAGTCGACGGCGACCTCGTTCTTGCCGCTGAGGTTGTCGAGGAGGTAGCGGATGAACTGGTCGACGTAGCGTTGGGCCACGAGGGCGGCGGCCTCGGGGTCCTGGTGCCGCGCCGTGATGACGATCATGAGGCTGTTGCGGACGGACTCGATGCCGACCGAGCCCAACGCCCCGCCGGCCGATGGCGGCGGCGTGCCCGGTTCGGCGGTGCGGACGAACGGCCGCTGCAGGATGGCAACCTCCTCGGCGGTGAAGGATTCGACGATGCGATTGCGCAGCTGGTTGCTGTTCAGGATCTGCAGGTAGGTGTTGAGATCGATGTCGGAGCGGACGGACGCGTCGACGACGCCCTGGGTCGTGACGATCGTCTCAGGCTTCTCGAACTGCATCGTGGCCGAGCTGGCATACATCTTCGTCTCGCGAGCCTGCCAATAGCCGACGCTGAGCGAGACCAGCAGGGCCAGGGGCAGGGCGATCCAGAGGCGTTCCCGGATGATGATGTAGTAATCCCGCAGCGTGCGCCGCTCGGCCAAGTGCTCTTCCTTGTCGCTGGGCGACGGGATCGCAGGTGATTTTCCGGGTATTTCGGCCATGAGGGGCGGATCAGATCAGGCGTTCGGGGACGTAGACGATATCCCCGGGCAGGAGATTGAGGGAGTTGTCGGTGGACCGCGCGCGGTCCTTGCCCTTGATCAGGCTCTCGACGTCCACGGTGAACACTTCTTTGCGCCCGTCGGGATGGATGCGCGTGACGCTCACGGCCGTGCCTTTGGCCGTGTCGGTGAAGCCGTTGGCCTTTGTCACCAGCTCGAGGACGGTCATCGTCTGCTCGATCGGCAGCACGTAGCGCCCGGGGCTCTTGATCTGGCCCTGGATGGAAACCTCACGCGGAGCGTAAACCTCCACGGTGATGGTCACCTGCGGATTGCGGAGGTAACGGCCGTCGCGGTAGGCGGTCTCGATCGCGCCCTGGGCCTCGGGGATGGTGAGGCCGACGATGCGGATGGGGCCGAGGAGGGGGAGATTGATCGTGCCCTTCATGTCCACGCGACCAATGATGTCCAAGTCGGGCTCCTGAAAGACGCCGATGCGGAGGCTGTCGTTGGTGGCGATGCGGTAAACGAGGGCCTTGCGCGGGTCGACCGCAGGCTCGGCAGTCTGGGCTTGCGCGCAGGCCAGGGTCAGCCCGAGCCAAAGCGCAATCCTGGCCAGGCGGTGGAGGCGGAAGGACTGTCCGAAGGGGGGCATGTCAGAAACGGGAAGACAGGTTCAGGTTGACGGAGTTGCGCTCGAAATCGGAGTAATCCAAGGTCGACCAGTTGCGCAAGTACGCATACGTGAGCGCGACGGTGAGGCGCTCGTCCAGAACCCTGTAGGCGGCGCCGATATTCCAGGTGAAAAACTCGTCCTTGCGGTCGGCGCCCGGGACGCCGAGGAACTCATTGATGCCGTAGCCGACGCCGCTGTTGAACGAGAGCTTCGAGTTCATGGCGTACTGCGCGTCTAGGTTGAACGTGAGGGCGTCGATGTTGAGATTCGTGGATGTGGTGCTGAAGTCCTTCGCCACCTGGCCGGTCAGGCTGAGGCGCCGCGACACGTTCCAGGTGGTCACGGCGGAGGCGGTCAGGGCGGTGTAGGAACCTTCGCTGGTGCCCGACGGTTGGCGGACCTGGTAGCCGACGCGGACGACGCCGTTGAGTTTGGGCAGGATCTTGCCGGAGACGCCGACCGTGAAGGCGTGGTCGTCGAAGGAGGAGGACGATGACGTCTCGCCGTGGCGGTAGCGGTAGCCGGCGAACAGGTCCCGCTCGGAGGTGTAAACGTAGAAAAGGTCGGCGCTGGCGCTGAAGGTCTGCAAGTCAACCAGCACGGCGTTGTTCAGATAGTCGAGGCGGCTGTAGCCGACCGATCCGGCGAGGGAGTAGCGCTCGATGACTGGATATTTCAGGTTCAGGGCCACGTCGTAGAGCCAGGATTCGCTGCGCAGGTTGGCGGCGCTGTCGGCGCGGTTCTGACGGGCGGCGCCAAGCGAAAGGACGCCGGTGGTGCGCCCGCCCTGCTTGGAAAACTCGGTGCGAAAGCGGGGATTGAGCGAGTTCTCCGAGGAGTTGTCGGCAAACCGGGTGGCGTCGATGCCGACGCTGCCGTCGACGGAGATGAGCCCGGCCCGGCGCTTCAGCTCGAGGCCCAGACCGGCGTTGAAAAGGTAGTCGCCGCCGCTCGTGGCGTTGGCGAAGATGTTCGAGTCCCAGGAAAAACTGGCTGAGGCCGTGACGTAAAGCTGGTTGCGCCCGTCGTTCAAGCTCACCAAGGCGTGCGTGGGCGGACAGGCCAGCAACGCGGATAGCGCGGCGGCCAGGGCCAGGCGGGTGAGCGATGAGAGGGCCATCCGGCGCAAGGGAGTCGAAGAGTTAATTGGGCCGCGGGATCGAGGCGGCGCTGACCGTGACATCCGGGGCGACCGACGGCGGAGTCACTTCGATGGCGACGATCTCTTCATCTGCGCCGGCACCGGCGGCTTCGTCGAAGGCGGTGACTTCGCCTTCGATCTGTCCTTCATCGAGACCGCTTTCCTGCTTTTCCTTGACGTCAAAATACACGGTCTTGCGCGCGGCGCAGGCCATCGAGACTTTGTCTTCGAGATTCTTGATTTCGCCGGGCGGGATGGGCTGGATGCGGATGCCGCCGGTCGGGCTGATGATCGCCTGTTGGCCGGGTTCGAGTTTCTGGCCGCCGGCGTCAAGCGTACCGGAACGGACGGTGATGTCGCCTTCGAGCAGCGATACCTTGGTTCCCTCGGACGAGACCTCGATGGCTGCCTTGCGCCCTCGGATGCGGACACCGGCGTGAGGTGTGTTGTAATTCATCGTGGATCCGGCGACGAGCTTGCTCGTGCAGAGACCGACTGTGCCCCGGCTGAGGAAAGTCTCGGTCGCCGATACCGACGGTTCGACCTCCATGTCGTTGCGATTTGGTGTGAAAGGTTCTTGGACGAATTTCCGCACTTCGAGGCGGGTGGCGGGATCGAAATAAAGACCGGTGCCATTGGATAACACCATGGCGTTGGTTGAATCGTCCTTGGTCTCAATGACGGTTCCCTGCGCGGTATATACGGACCGCTTGGTAAGATCGTCGATCGTTTCGCCGGTGTCGATCTGGGCTGAGCCGTTCACATCCGCGACGTAGATCTTGCTCGTGGGATTCTTGCGACGGCCTTGGGCGAAGAGGTCGAGGGTGCCCAGCAGGAGGGTGAGCAGTGCGCAAACTGCCACCCGGGAGACGGCGGAAAGGTGCAATGAGGTTTTCATGACGCGCGATTGGGTTTGGATGTTGAGGTCCATAACTAGGGTGATAACCCTAATCGTGCAAGGCGATACTTGGGCTAGGATACCACAATGTTAAGGATTTTCTTTGGCACAAATATCATGCGCTGCACGGATTTGCCCAGCAAATGCGGTGCCACGCGCTCATGGTTCCGCGCGATCTCGAAGGCGGCCTCCTGGGTGATGTCGGCGGGCACAAGCTGATCGCCGCGGTGCTTGCCGTTCACTTGGAAGACGATCTTGACCATGCTGTTCTGCAGCCGAGCCGGGTCGAATTTCGGCCAAGCTTGTTGCCCGACCGATCCGGCTCCACCCAAACGGGCCCAAAGCTCCTCGGCGATGTGTGGAGCAAACGGGGCCAGCACCTGGAGGAAGGTCAGGACGGTGTGTCGGCTGACCTGCGGGGTCTTTTGGACGGCATTGATGAAAATCATCATCTGCGAGATCGAGGTGTTGTAGCGCAGGGCCTCGATGTCCTCTCCGGCCTTCTTGATGGTTTCGTGCAGCAGTTTGAGCAGTTCCGGCGAATCGGCAACCGTATCGGAGATCTTCGCGTTCGGCTGGCCTTCCTCGTTGAGGCACTCGCGCCAGACCTTGTGCAGGAACCGGTGCACGCCCTCGATTCCCTTGGGATTCCAGGGCTTCATCGCCTCCAACGGCCCGAGGAACATGAGATACAGGCGCAGTGAATCGGTGCCGTAGCTCTGGATGATGTCGTCGGGGTTGACGACGTTGCCGCGGCTCTTGGACATCTTCACGCCGTCCTCGCCGAGGATGATGCCCTGGTGGAACAGCCGGCGGAACGGCTCGGCCTGCGGGACGATGCCGAGGTCGAACAGCACCTTGTGCCAGAAACGCGCATACAGCAGATGCAGGACAGCGTGCTCGGCGCCGCCGACATAGAGATCGGGTACGCCCCAGTACTGCAGGGCCTCGGGGCTCGCGAGCGCGCCGGGATTCTGCGGGTCGAGGTAGCGCAGGTAGTACCAGCAGGAGCCGGCCCACTGCGGCATGGTGTTGGTCTCGCGGCGGGCGCGGATCCAGGCATCGCCGGCGGGGCGGGCCTGGGCGGCGGGCACGCTGGCGCCCGTGTTGAAGTCGAACCACACCTCGAGCC
>CAZGJB010000269.1:0-4835 GCA_964526145.1 uncultured Opitutaceae bacterium | reverse complement strand
CAACGCTACGGCACGCAGGCCGCGTTTGTCTCCGCCGGCGGGTATCATCACCACCTCGGACTCAACACGTGGGAAAGCCTCGGCGCCACGCCGCCCCCGCCCGGGCACACAGGCCTCTATCACACGGCCATCCTCTACCCGACCCGCGCCGACCTCGCCGACGCCCTTCGCCGCCTGCTGACCGCCGAGATCCCGCTCGACGGCGCCTCCGACCACGGCGTGAGCGAGGCCCTCTACCTCCGCGACCCCGATGAGAACGGCGTCGAGCTCTACTGGGACAAACCCGAGGCCCAATGGCCCAAAACACCCGCTGGCGAACTCGCCATGGTCACGCGCGCCCTCGACCTGCGAAACCTCCTGACCGAGGCCAAGCCCTGATTGTTTTAACCGCAAAGAACGCAAGGAACGCAGAGAACAAACCTTCTGTAGATCGGCTCTTTGCGTTCGCTGCGTTCTTTGCGGTCAACCCGTCTTGGTATGGCCGCATTCTCCTGACATAACGCTGTCACGGGCCTCGGCTATCGTGCAGCCTACCCATGATGAAACCCACCCGCTGCGCCTGGGCTCACGCCGAGCCGAATCTCACCTACCACGACACCGAATGGGGCGTGCCCCTGCATGACGACCGCGCACTCTTCGAGCTCCTCACCCTCGAGGGCGCCCAGGCCGGGCTCAGCTGGACCACGATCCTCAACAAGCGGGAAAACTACCGCCGCGCCTTCGACCGCTTCGACGTCGCCAAGATCGCGCGCTACGACGCCCGCAAGGTCGCCAAGCTCCTCGCCGACCCGGGCATTGTCCGCAACCGCCTGAAAGTCGCCGCCACGATCCGCAACGCCCAGGCCTTTCTCGCCGTGCAAAAGGAATTCGGTTCGTTCGACCGCTACCTCTGGTCGTTCGTCGGCGGCCGCCCGATCGTCAATCGCCGCCGCGCGATGACCGACGTCCCGGCGCGGAGCCCCGAGAGCGACGCGATGAGCAAGGACCTGCTGAAACGCGGCTTCAAATTCGTGGGTTCCACGATCTGCTACGCCTTCATGCAGGCCTCCGGCATGGTGAACGACCACCTCGTCACCTGCCCCCGCCACCGGGTCTGCGCCCGGCTGCGTTGAGCGAGGTCATCAATTCGCACCAAACCGTATTAACCGCAAAGAACGCAAAGAGCGCAAAGATCCAGATTTGGTTCCGGTTCGCATCTTTGCGATCTTTGCGTTCTTTGCGGTTAACCTGCCTTGTCAGTATTTCGCGTGCTTGAGGATGAAGTCCACGATCCGCTTCGGGTCAGGCAGGCTGTGCGGGGAATGGCCGGCTCCGGGTTTGACGATGACCTCGATGGTCCCGCCGGCCGCGCGGTAACGCTCGGCGAGGATGGCGAGGTTCTCGTGGTATTTCACCGTCACGTCGGCATCGCCGGTCACGCCGATGATCGGAATGCCCGCCTTCACGACGGGCTCGATGCGATCGAGCGGGCTCACCTTCGCCGTCTCGAGTTGTTCGACCGTCAGCCCATACGCCGCCGCCACCTCCGGCCAGCGCACCGTCTTGTAACCCGGCCAGCTGCGTAGGTCCAGGGCGGGGGCATCGAGGTATAGGGCTGCTACCCGGTCGGGCCAGTCGGCGGCGAAATTGAAGGCGTACAGCCCGCCGCGGCTGAAGCCCTCAAGCACCATCTTCGACGCGAGGCCGAAGTCCTTGGTCAACCGCCCATAGAACGCGTCGAAGATCGTCATCGCCGCCGGCGCGCCATACCGGTCGCTCGCGTTGATGTAGGCCAGGTGCCAGCCCTGATCCAGCAGCGCCAACGACACTTGCGGTCCGTGGCGATCGCCGAACCACTCGGCGCGCCACACCCAGGGTTTACCCGGAGCGGCGGCCTTCGGCACGATCAAGATTGCCGGCTGACCCGCGACGACGAAGTCGAGGCGCTCGTAGCCATGCCATTCCGATTGGGTCATGCCGAAACCTTGCTGGCCGGCGGAGAGGGGAAGCGTCATGACAGCGAACGCGAAGAGCGTGAGGATTGAGGTGCGGAGGCTCATCAATATTTCATCGGTTGCCCCGGATCCTTCGGCGCCTGCACCACGTCTTCGAGGCAGGCGTTGGCCGGCGCGGGTGGCACCGCCGCGGGCTTCGGCAAGGTGGCCTCGATGGCGTCGCCTGCCTTCACGGCGAACACGTAATCGTCGCCCACCCGCCGCATCGCGGCCCGATTCCACACCGGTGTGCGTCCACCGAAGTTGGCACGGATGCGGACCTCGCCGTCGCGTGCTGCGACCACCCTTAGCCAAGTCGTCGCGTTATTCTCGCGCCGGGCCGAAACCCGGTGCCCGCCCTCAGCTAGCAGGTCAGTGAACGCCGCCTCGTGCCACTTCCACGGCACCGCCGGGAAGACGCGGATCGTCCCCCACCCACCCGCACCCGGTTGCGGATCCCAGCTTTGCAGCAGCATCTCGTGCACCGCGGCGCAGGCGAGGAAGTTGCCCTCCAGCGTGAAGGGCCGGTAGTGCATCGACGAAAATCCCGTCTTCGTCTGATCACCGTTCGCGTGGAAGCCGTTCCGCAGGATGAACGCGCGCAGGTAGGCCTTCAGGTGCCACAGCGCCGCCTCCGGCTCGTTGATGCGCGCCCGCAGCACCGCCATCCAACTGTAGCTGTAGCCGCACCACTCGAGCACCCCGAGTCGGTCGATCTCCGGGATCGTCGCCGCGATGACCGCGCGTTCCGCCGCCGAGCCCTCGACGTGCAGGAGGTTGAACGGATAGATCGCCATCAGCGTCGCGAGGTGTCGGTGGCTGAAGTACAGCTCCTCGTCCGCATTGAGCTTCAGGATATTCTTTTCCGTCACATGGTACGGTCCGAGCCTGGCCGCCGTCGCGCGCCAGCCCGACGCCGCGGCCGCATCGCCGAGCGCCGCCGCCATCTCGGCGTTGCCGAGGAAGAGCAT
The DNA here is from genome assembly GCA_964526145.1 of uncultured Opitutaceae bacterium. GTDB lineage: Bacteria > Verrucomicrobiota > Verrucomicrobiia > Opitutales > Opitutaceae > UBA2377. The sequence continues at coordinate 1,891 of CAZGJB010000269.1, read as the reverse complement.
GCGCAGGCACATGAGGTCGTAGTTGCTGTTCGGCTTCAGCCACGCGCGCACGTCGTTGTTGAACGCCTCGGGCGATGACGAGAGCGGCAGCACGAGCACGCCGTTCGCGTCGGGCTTGAGCAGCGCGCGCAGCGCCTCGCCCACCTCGCGGCACCACGGATACCCCACCTCGCGGAGGTATTTCTCGTCGCGGGTGTACCGCCAGTGGAGATAGAACAGGTGGCCCACCCAGGCGCCATTGACCGGCGCCAGGCTGTACTGCGCCCAGCCGCCCATCGGCGCGCCCGCCAGGGTCATCACCGCCGGCACCGCCGCGCCCGGGGTCTCGAGGAACTCCCGCGCGAATTTCCGGAACGCCGGCAGCAGGCCGTGCATGAAATCGAGGAACACCCGCCCCTCGTCGAGCCGACCCGACCCCTGGTAACCCATGTAGGTCATCTGCGTGTTCAGGTCGTGGTGATAATCGCCCTTCCACGGCGGCAGATCGCCCTCGTCCGCCGTCCACACGCCCTGCAACGGGATCGGCGGCGCGCCCGTGCGCGACGCCGCGCCGTAGAAATACTGCACGAGCAGATAGTGCCGCATCACCTCCGCGTCCGGCACCTGCACCGCCGACTTTGCCCAGAAGCCGCGCCACCAGGCGAGATGCGGTTCCTGCACCTTGGCATACCCCGCCGCCAAGGCCGCTTCGACCCGCCGCCGCGCCGCGCCGACGACATCCGCGCCATCGGCCGGCGAATATGCCACCGTCGTCGCCACGAGCGTGGCGTCACCCACGCGGCGCTGGCCGACGTAGATGCAGTAACTCGTACCCTCCGCCGCCGGCTGCACGAACCACTGGGCGCCTTCCTGCGTTCCGCGGACCGGATCCGGATAGCCGAGTTTCTTCACCGACTCGGGCGCAAGCAGGCGCACCGCGCGCGGGGCCGCGCCGGGCAGGCGCACCAGGGCCACGGGCTCGTTCGCGCTGAAAAACGCCTCCACCGCCCCGACGGCACCGAGCTGCGCCCGACCGGTAGCGGATGCGAGATCGAGGGCGAAAGCCGTCACCGCCTGCCCGGCGGCGAGGTCGAACTCGATGCGACCTGCCGGGATCTTGGTCGGATGGTCGCCGGCATAGGCGCCGTCCACGACCTTGCTGATGGCGGCGTTGTCGCGTGCGGCCACGAGCCGCGTCATCTGCGCGTACGTGAACCCGGCCAGCGGGTTGCCGGGCGCCGGGCGCTCGTCCCAGAGGTCGCCGCGGTCGAGCGAGAGGCGGAGCGTGCCGCCCTCGCCCCACAAGAGGCCGCCGAGGAGGCCGTTGCCGAGCGGGACCGCTTCGTCCCAGGTTTTGATCGGAGCCGTGAGCGTGAGGTTGTAGGAGGAATCAGGCATGGGGCTGGCACCGGCCACGACCGCGCACAACAGGAGGAGCAGGCTGCAGATTGCGCGACGGAGCGTCATGGCGACGGATGCGCGCCAGCTTGGCCGGACCGGGCGGGGCGGAAAGATTTTTCGCGCCGGGTCCGGGAAAACCATTGAGCGCCCCACTCCGGCGCGGCAGCCTCTCCCGTCCATGGCGAAGCTCTACTTCTACTACGCGGCGATGAACGCCGGGAAATCCACCGTCCTCCTGCAGTCGAGCTACAACTACCAGGAGCGCGGCATGCGCACCCTCGTCTTCGCCCCCGCCATCGACACGCGCGCCGGCCTCGGCCGCGTGCGCTCGCGCATCGGCCTCGAGGCGCCGGCCGAGATCCTGACCGACACCGACAACCTCTTCCGCCGCGTCGAGCGCGAGCACGGCATCAGCCCGGTCGCCTGCGTCCTCGTCGACGAGGCCCAGTTCCTCACGCCCGCGCAGGTCGACCAGGCCACCGACATCGCCGACCAGCTCGACATCCCCGTC
>CAZGJB010000268.1:0-4842 GCA_964526145.1 uncultured Opitutaceae bacterium | reverse complement strand
TCGCGGCGTTGGTCTTCAGGTAGCCGTAGTCCTTGTCCGAGGCGACTTCGAAGGGGGTGAGTTTCGTCACTTCTTCGTCATCGTCCGTCGTGATCGGCACCTGCTGCGCCCAAAGGGGAGTGGCAGACAGACCAATCAGGGCGGCCAAACAGGCGACCAAGCTTCGCTTGGCCACCGATGCTGGGTAGCTGATTTCTGATTTCATTATGTTTATGTTGGGGGGTGGTTTGTAGTTTCCGGTTCCCGGCCGGACCGAAGTCCGACCAAGAGCGAGAAAGTGTAAAATGAATGTGACGTCTGAAAGCAAGCCCTCTGGCTATGTATATTCAGGAACTAAAAGGGGTTCGGTTGGCGCCACCCGGGATAAGCGTGGGGGAAACCGTGATACCAATCCGACCATTGGCCTGGGAGTTGTCACAGCGCCAGACCAGGTGATCCACCACCTTGCGGACCAAGGTGGACAGGTTGATGTCCAGTACTGGAGGCAAGTGGTCAAGATTGTGGTAAATGACCGGGTTATAATTGCCCAAAATCGCCTCGAAATCGCGTCCCGGCTTGAACTCGGCCTGCCGCAGGGCCCGGAAGAAGGAGCCGCAGAAATGGTCGACCGGCAGATAGAGCCCGGTCGGCCGGGGGTTCGTCTGGGCCAGACGGCGGGCCAGCGACTCGCACTCCTCATGGGCCGAGTTCTCGATCAGGTAGCTGACCCCCGGCTTCGGTTTGCCCAGGATGTTGATGACGTTCATCCCGTGTTCGCGGGCCCGGTGGCCGAAAGCCTCCGCCCGCCAGGCGACGGCCGTGTAGGCCGAGTCGGTCGAGACCACCGCCACCACCTTGTGGCCGCGGCTGTGCAAATAATCGGCCGCCATCCGGCCGTTCAGCGCATTGTCGGGTTCGACGTAGTCGCCGGGATAGGAAAGCGTGCGCCGCGTCATGAACCAGACGTGCGGCAAACCCGCCAACCGCTGCAGGACCGGGGCGCTGGGTTCCATGCCCTGGATGATGACGCCGTCGACCTGGTTTTCCGCCAAGGCCCGGGGCAGCTCCTCCGCCGACTCGGTGTACATCACCGAAAGGTCGATCCGCTGCTTCTCGTTGGCCTCCTGGACCTGGAGCAGCTGCTCCTGAAACCAGTTGAAATTCGAGCTCTTGCGCGCACCGACGAACCAGACCGCGATCTTCTTCGGCGCGGCCATCCGCGACTTGGGGCCGCGGCGGCGGTTCAGCGGCGTCGGCTTGTAATTGACCGCCGACATGACCGCCTGCACGCGCGCCAGACGATCGGAGGCAACCAGATGGGGTTGGTTGATCACCCGCGAAACTGTCGCAGGGGACACCTTGGCCTTACGGGCAATGTCGGCAATGAGCATGGGGGTATGCCGTGAATATTTCAGAATCGAGAAATGAAAGGCACTGAACGCCGTCAAGTTATTTTCAGGTCACGGAGCCCGGCCGGGCGCCCTGTTTTCCGCGCTGCCCGCAGGCAACGTGACAGGTATTTCGGATTTTCGCACCCCGGACATCGGGTCGTGAATTTTCAGAAAAAATGCAGGTTGATATGCTGCGAATCGCCCCCGCATAATGGCGGTTCGCCTCCGACGTACCGTGATGAAGACTCCCCGGTTGCTTCTGGTTATCCTGCTCCTGACCGCCCTGGTTTGCCTGCCAACTGGGCACCTCGCCGCGAATCCCGCCGGCCTGCCGGCCGAGCTGTCGGAGGCCGAAATCGGCCGCCGCTACCAGGAACGTCGGGCGGATCTGATCCAGACCGCCATCGGCAACCTCGATCCGGCCAAAGGCTCCTACCTTGAGGTGGCCGCCGCCCTGCAGCGGGGCGAAAACGTCCCGGCCGCCCTCGCCCGCCTGACCCGCCTCAACGAGGCTCCCTCCACCGGCAACATGTTCTGGGTCTATCCCGTGGCCGCCCTCATGGCCGCCGGCGGCGACCGCATTGACGAGGCCAACCGGGCCCGCCTCGCCGAACATTGGCGGACCTACTGGCCCAGCCGCGGCGACACCGAGAATCACTGGGTACTCTACTACGCCGGGCTCTACATCGCCGCCCAATGCCGCCCCGACACCGGCCCCGAGGCCTGGTTCAACGGCCGCTCGGCCGCGGAAAACATGGCCGAGGCCCGCGGCTACCTCGAGCACTGGATGAACGTCACCACCGCGCACGGCCAGGGTGAATACGATTCCCCCAACTACATCGGCGAATACGTGGCCCCGCTCAGTCTCCTCGCCGGCTGGGCCGCCGATCCCGCCTTCCGCCTCCGCGCCCGCATGCTGCTCGACTACGTGCTCTACGACTACGCGATCGAGCAGATGAACGGCCAGTACGCCGGCGCCCACAGCCGCGTCTATCCGCGCCAGGTTCTCCAGCCCGGCCGCGTGACGTCGTCCACCATCGGCTGGCTCGCCTTCGGCCTCGGCGACCGCCAGGCCGGTGGTCAGTCGCTCCTCATGGCGCTCAGCGGCTACACGCCTCCGCCCATCCTCGAGCGCATCGCCCGCGCCGCCCCCCGCCCATACGTCGAACGCGAACTCAAGCGCACCCGCTGGCGCATGCGGAACGCCGGACCCGACGCCATCACCGTCGGCGACCGCCAGACCGTGCCGGTGTACAAATACAGCTACGTGGACCAGGACTTCGTGCTCGGCTCTTCCCAAGGCGGCCTCCTCCAGCCCATCCAGCAGCAGACCTGGAACCTCCGCTGGCGCGTCGACCGCCCGCTCGACGCCGCCAACACGTTCTTCGCCGTGCAGCCGTACTCCTCGCCGTTCGAAGGCACGATGTACTTCGGCGGTGACTGGGACACGGTCACCGACCTGATCGCGCGCTCGAAAGCCGACTACGACTCCCCCGACAAGCTCGCCAGCGGCTCGCCCCACGAACAGGTTTTCCAACACGGCCCCGCGCTGATCGGCCTGTACGACATCCCGCCCGACACCCGTTTCCCGCATATCATCACGCTGTTCTCCCGCGACCTCCGCGAGGTCGTCGAGGATGCCTCCGGCTGGATCTTCGCCCAGGGCGGTCCTGTCTATATCGCGTACCGGCCGCTCACGCCGGGCGAGTGGAAACCCAACGACTGGACCGGTCACCTCGCCGGCGGCGCCGGTGGATTCATCAGCGCCGGTTTCAAGGAATGGGGCACCGGCCACCGCTGCTACGTGAGCGGCGCCCGCCACAACGGCTACGTCGTCCAGGTTGCGCCCGCCCGCGATTTCGCCTCCTACGCCGCGTTCCAGGCCGCCGTGCGCGCCCTGCCGCTGCAGGTGAGCACCGACCCGCAGGCCGAGGTCGTCTTCACCGCCCTCGACGGCAGCGTCCTTCGCGCGCGCTACGGCGCCGTGCCCAGCGTCAATGGCGTGCCCGTCGATTTCGCGACCTGGCCGCTGTTCGACAGTCCCTACGGCCAAGCCGCGCGCGGCCGGCGCGAACTCGAGCTGCGGTTCGACACCGAGCGCTACCGGCTCGATTTCGACGCCAACGCCATCACGCAATCCGTCACCCAGCCATGACCGCCCGCCTCCGCCTGCCCGCGCTCTGGATCGCCACCGTCCTCTCGGCCGCCGCGGCCGGCGCGCCCGCGCAATTCTACGCCGCGGTCGCCATGACCAAGGCGCAGAAGAACTCCTCCACACCCACGGATTCCGGGCTCTACCGCCGCGAAGCCGACGGACGCTGGGTGCATTTCGGCCCGCGCATCCTCGGCATCGGCAGCGTCGCCGCCCAGCCCGGCAACCCGTCCGTGCTCCTCATCGCCAGCGCCGACGGCGTCGTGCGCAGCACCGATGTCGGCCGCACCTGGCGCAAGACCACCGGCTGGGAAGTCGTCGACGTGCGTGCCATCGCCTTCGATCCGCTCAAGCCCGCCCAAGCCTACGCCGCCACGCAGTGGGGCCCTCTTCGCTCCGACGACGCCGGCGCCACCTGGACCCCCGCCCATGCCGGCCTCGCGAAGCTTTATGCCCAGACGGTCGCCGCCGACCGCACCCAATCCGGTCGCGTGCTGATCGGCACCGAAGATGGCATCTATCTCTCGACCGATGCCGCCCGCAGTTGGACACGCATCGCCTCCTCCCCCGCCACCACGATCCTTCGCCTCGCGCAAAGCGGCGCCGACGCCTCGCTGTGGCTCGCCGGCACCCAGCACCGCGGCGCGTGGGTGTCCAAGGACGGCGGCCTCACCTGGAGCCAGGTTGATCCCGCCTCCACCGGCGCCAACCTCTACGCCGCCGCCCTCGACCCCCATGACGCCAAGGCCATGGCCATCGGCGGCTGGAACACCGGTGTGCGCGTCTCCACCGATGGCGGCGCCACCTGGACCGACCGCACGGCCGGCCTGCCCGTGAAGCATGTCTTCGTCCTCGCCTTCGATCCCGTCACCCCGGGACGCCTCTGGGCCTCGACCTTCGAGGAAGGCACGTTCTTTTCCGACGATGGCGGCCGGACCTGGCAGGACGGCGGCCTCTACGGCGCCTACGGCTTCGACTACGTCTTCATCCCCGCTCCGTAGGCATCCCTGTTATTTTTCGATCCCCCACCTCCCGTGCCTTCCTCCCCCTTCGTCAATTCCGCCTCGTGGATCTGGTCCGCCGAGGGCTCCCACCGCACGCCCGCTCCCAAGGACGCCACGCCTTCGCACTACCAGGTGCGCACGTTCCGTCGCACTTTCAGCGTCGCCGATCCCGCCAAGGCCAAGCTCGCCGTCGCCCTCTCCGCCGACAGCCGCTATCTCTTCTGGTGCAACGGCACCTTCATCGGCCGCGGCCCGGCCAAGGGTGACGTCAATCACCACTTCTACGACTCCTTCGACCTGACCCCGCACCTGCGCA
>CAZGJB010000267.1:0-4850 GCA_964526145.1 uncultured Opitutaceae bacterium | reverse complement strand
GCTTTCCGTCGCCGGACCCATGGCCTCATAGATCGCGCCGGCGCGCGCTTCGTCACCGAACGCAGCGCCGTCCATGCCGTTTCGACCTGGCTCAAGCAGCACGGCTGGTCGGTCGTCACCTCGGAAATCGGCTACGTGGCCAAGACCTTCCCCACCCTCGACGACACCCAGCGCGCCGAGGTCGGCGAGTTTCTCCAGGCTCTCGAGGACCACGACGACGTCCAGCGCGTCTGGGCCGCCGTGAAATAACCGCGATCTTTCTTTCCCCCATGCCTACTCCCACCATCGCCCAGAAGTCCCCCTACGTGCAGAAAATGGCTCCCGGCACCTACTGGTGGTGCAGCTGCGGGCAGTCCAAGGGCCAGCCGTTCTGCGACGGCTCCCACAAGGGTTCCGGCTTCGCTCCGCAAAAGGTCGTCCTCACCGAGGAAAAGACCGTCGCGTGGTGCGGCTGCAAGCACTCGGCCAACGGGTGCAACTGCGACGGCTCGCACAAGAAGCTGTAAGCGCCCCTAGGCGCCAGCCACTTCCAAGCCGCCCGTCGCCAGGCGCCCCTCCATCGCTTCGATGACGAGGGCGTGATGGCCGTCGGCCAGATCATCGCAGGCAAACGCCACGCCTGCTGGTTGCGGTGACGCCGCACTCAGGTCGACATCGCCGCGCACGACGCCGTCGACCTTGATCCGGACGCGCGCCAAACCGGGTCCACGCGGCGCCCACCAGCGCACGCCGGTCCCGGTGAAATTCCACTTGAGCCGCCCGCCCGCACCCCGGGCGCACGCCACTTCTCCACCCGGCGAACCCGCGTCAGCGCTCCGCTCCCAGTCGTCCTCGCGCACGCCCGTGGCGAGGAACGCATCGAGCAGATGCCAGCGCGCCCGCCCTGGCACCGGTTCCCCGGCCAACTCGAACCGCTCCACGGACACATGCGTGTCCGCCTCGACGAGCCACCCGCAAGGCCCGGCCGCCAGCGCAACCGGCCCGCTCCACAGCTCCCGATCTGCGTAGCGCACGCTAAGCCGACCCGCGGCACTCAATTCGATCGCGACCTCCCGCGTCGCCGCCTCCGCCCAGGTGCCGCCCGCCAACTCGGTCTCGGCCCCACGCGCGTACACCTGCAACACGCGCCAGGTCGCAGCACCCCACTCCAATGCCTGATGCGACGTGCGCACGAGCGGATGCAGCGTGGCGTCGGCACCGTGCCGGTCAGGCCCGAGCCCACCCGCCCAACCCCACACGATCCGCGCCGTGCCCCGCACCGTGGCGCGGACGCGCAGGTTGAATGCCCGGCGGGCGGCCTTCGTCAGCGCCAGGCTCGCCCCCGCATGGCCGCTGAGCACGAAGCCCCGCTCCCGGCAGGGCTGCCGCCACGGTCGCACTGCGAGTCCGATCGTGCCGTTGCCCGCGCGATCGCGGGAGGGAAACAGCGCGCGCAGCCGGCCGTCGGCACCGACCTGGCCGCTGAACGTCTGCCCCCACAACCCGTGATGCTCCGCCTCGGCATCCGCCGCGTGCCAGAGCGAGCCGTGCTGCCGCAGCCGCCATGCCTCAGGCACCTGCGCCTGGGCCAGCGGCGCCGCCCACAGGCATTGGAAATTCCGGTTCAGAGCCACCGACGTGGCCGGACAAAACACCTCGTCCCCAAGTACGAAGGCCGGGAAAAACTCCATCAGCGCCGGATGAAATCCGTCGCCCTCCAGCGACAAAACCAGCCGCGGCTCCGCCCACGGACCCTCGGACCGAGGCGCCGTGAGGGCATACAACCCCCAGGCAAAACCCGGGCCCGAGTCGCTCAGGCTGAGCAGCAGCCAATCCCGCTCGCGCCGCAGCAACGTGGACGCATATACGCGCCGGTACTTGCCGGGCACCGGGCTGCGGTGGATCGAATTGCGATAAATCGGCACCGGATGCCGGTGGAACGGCCCCTCCGGCCGCTCGGCCCAGGCGTAACCCATGCCACTGTCGTCGTTGCCCCGCGGATTGAAGGCCGAGGCCCAGGTCGCCGTGTCGTGGCCCCAGTCGTACGCCAAGTGATACCGGCCGTCGGCATAGACCACGCTGACGTCCGGCGTGTTGTTCGCCCCGACCGTGTCGCCGGCAAACGTGAACTCCCCGGAGAAGACCGGACCGATCTCCTCCCAGGTGACGCCCCCGTCGCGCGAGCGGAGCACCACGCAGTCCGAGCGCACCACCCCCGGGCCGCAGGCGTAACCCTCGGGATAGCGCCCGACATAGGCGAAAAGCCCGCCGCCCTGCGGATCGTCGAACAGGAACCCGTTCACCGCCCAGGCACGCGGCGGTCGCCCGCGGTAAAGCGGCTGACCGCCCACGCGTTCAAACGCATCGAACGACGGGTCGCCCAGCACCGGATGCCGCAGCCAGGCATCCGCCTGCGCTGACGTGGCCAGATCGACAGGGTTGCCGGGGTTCATCGCCGCAGAATGCGCACCGGTCGTTCGCCTACATCACCCGCGCCCAGAGCACCTTGAGGTAGCGGCTCTCGGGGCAGTTTGAATAGACGGGGTGATCCACGCCGGGACCCGTGCGGTCGAAGAACTGCAGGCGGCGGTTGAGGCGGTGCACGCCCTTGATCACGCAGCCCTCGAAGTCCTCGAGCGAGACGAGCCCGGAGCACGAGCACGTGACGAACAGCCCGCCGGGCCGCACGAGGCTGGCGGCGATGGTGTTGAGGTCGGCGTATTTCCGCATGCCCTCGGCCGCGAAGGCGGGATCCCGCGTCATCACGAACTTCGGCGGGTCGCACAGCACCGCGTCGAACTGCTCGCCGTTCTTCTGCATCTGCCGCGCGTAGGCGAAGGCATCGGCATGGACCCACTTCAGCCGGTTCGGCGGGATCTGGTTGAGGTTCGCGTTGCGGCGCCCCTGGGCGATGGCCTTTTCGTCGAGGTCAACCGCGGTAATTTCGGTAGCGCCGCCCAAGGCGGCGTTGATGGCGAAGCCGCCGGTGTAGCTGCACAGGTCGAGGACCCGCCGGCCCTTCGCCAGCTCGCCGAAGCGCTTCCGGTTCTCGCGCTGGTCGCAGAAAAATCCCGTCTTGTGGCCCTCGGCGAAGTCCACCTCGTATTTCACGCCGTGCTCGCGGATGCGCACCTTGTCGGGGGCGGAGGCCGTGATCTCCTTCATCTGCGAGGGCTTGATGCCCTCGAGGCTCCCGAGGTCGTGATCCACGTGCACGCGCACGTGGCGGGTGCCGAGCAGCTCATGCAGCAGCGGCAGCCACTTGGGCAGGCGCTGGAAGATGCCAAGCGAATAGACGTCGCAGTACAGCGTGTCGGCGTAGCGGTCGATGGTCAGTCCGCTCAGGCCGTCGCCGTCGGAATTGATCACGCGCCAGGCGTCGCTCACCGCGTCGAGCTTGAACAGGTCCCGGCGCAGCGCGACCGCGCGGCGGATGGCCGCCTCGAAATACTCCTCGCCGAGTGGCTCGGCGGTATGGGCCACGACGCGCAGCGGCATCTTCGCGCGCGGATTGAACAGGCCGATGCCAACGCGTTCGCCGAACTTGCCGTAAACCGACACCAGGTCGCCGGGCCGGGCGTCGCGCGACACCTCGCCGAGCATGCGCGGGAAGATCGCCGGCTGGAACGAAACGAACTTCAGCTGCGCCCACGGGCGCGCCCACTGCGAACGGTCGAGCGGCACCTTGGGAGCGGCGGGCGGCGGCAGTTGGTCGGCCTCTTCGTGCGGGTCGGACATGCCGCTACTCAAAGCGCCGCCGAAAGGGGCGCCAGACCAAACCTAGCCCGGTTTCCCATTCTACTTGTAGAACCTGCCCATCCTTGCCTTCGCCGCTCCCCGCGACCTCATCGGGAAGCCCCCTCCCCTCTCCCCATGCGCCCCATTCCGATCAACGCGGCCGAAGCCATCATCGAACCGTTCTTCGACGGCGCGATCAACGAGTTGTCCGCCTGGACCATCGACGCCCCCGGCGCCACCGGCATCAAGCACACCCAGAGCTGGGCCTTCGTCATCGTCGACTGGATCTGCCCGGCGCCCGACGGACTCGTGCTGCGCCTGCACCGGCGCTTCGACCAGCTCGACTGCTCGCGCTACGACCGCGTGTTGGCCTGCCTCAACCTGCCCGAGGAGAGCGTGATCACGCTCATCGCCGAGACCGACGCCGGCGTGCGCCGCCGCACCGGCGAACCCATCGGCGCCACCCGCCGCGAGGAATGGCTGCCCCTCGAGGGCGCCAAGCGCATCCAGGCGCTCACCGTCGAGGTGCGGCATCCCGCCCAGGCCGGTGGCTCGGGCTGGCTGATGTGGCTCGGCCTTCAGCACACCGGCCGGCTCGCCGACCATCTCGCGCAATGGGAAGGCTACGACGAGCGCTGGGAAAAATACCTCCAGCCGCCCGAGTTCGAACCCGCCTTCAAGCCGAGCTACGGCCTCCTCATCAACGAGGCCGAGATGGATGCCGTCCGCCAGCAGTTCGCCGGCGACCACAAGGTCACCCGCGAGCTCCGCGCCGTCGCCGACATCGCCGCCCGCCTGCGCCCGGAGAGCCTGATCGGCGAGAACATGAATTTCTGGGACACCAACATGCTCCGGCGCGAGCGCGACATCGGGAAGATGATCTCGCAGCACGGCGCCAACGCCGCCCAGGCGGGCCTGTTGTGGCAGGACAAGGCGCTCTGCCGCCTCGCCGCCCGCTTCGCGCTGAGCATCGCCTGCTGCGAGCGGTGGGAGGACATCTTCTTCGCCCACATGCCGGGCAGCGCCTGGGACCAGCGCGGCTTCGTGCCGTCCATCGCCGCCTGGGACTGCGCGCTGATCCTCGACCTCTGCGGCGAGTGGTTCACCCCCGTCGGCCGCGACCTCATCCTCAA
>CAZGJB010000266.1:0-4864 GCA_964526145.1 uncultured Opitutaceae bacterium | reverse complement strand
ACCGCTCCATCACGCCCGAGGAGCTGACCGAACTCAAAGGCTGACCCGTGGACGCCACCAACGACATCCGCCTCCTGCTCGCCCTGCTCGCCCCGCTCGTCGGCGCGGGCCTCGTGATGGCGACCGGGAAAAAGCCCAACCTCCGCGAGACCGTCTCCCTCGTGGCCGCGGTGACGCTCTTCAGCCTCGTCGCCTCGCTCGTGCCCGCCGTCCGCGGCGGCACCACGCTGCACTACACGCTGTTCGAGCTGTTCCCGGCCGAGCAGGCGCAGTCGTTCACCTTCGCCGCCCAGGCCACCAGCCTGTCGATCGCGCTGCGGGCCGACGCCCTCTCGATGATCTTCGCGGTCATCGCGTCGTTTCTCTGGCTGCTGACGGTCTTCTATTCCGCCGGCTACATGCGCAGCCTGCATGAGCATGCGCAGACCCGCTTCAGCGCCTGCTTCGCCCTCGCGCTGTTCGGCGCCATCGGCTGCGCCTTCGCCGACAACCTCCTCACGCTCTATCTCTTCTACGAGGTCGTGAGCGTCTCCACCTACCCGCTCGTCGCCCACCACCAGGATGAGGAAGGCTACGAGGGCGGCCGCAAATACCTGACCTATCTCACCACCACCGCCAAGGCCCTGATCTTCCCGGCGATGGTCCTCATCTTCGTCCTCTCCGGCACGCTCGACTTCGCCAACAACGCCAGCACCGGCATCATCCCGGCCGCCGTCCACAACGGCGTCGTCACGATCCTCTACGTCTGCTGCCTCCTCGGCTTCGCCAAGAACGGCATCATGCCCTTCCACCACTGGCTGCCCGGCGCGATGGTAGCACCGACGCCCGTCAGCGCCCTGCTCCATGCCGTCGCCGTCGTGAAGGTCGGCGTGTTCTCCACCGTGCGCGTGATGCTCTACATCTTCGGCGTCGATTGCATGCACGAGCTCAACCTCGGCCTGCCCACCGCCTACTTCGTCTCCATCACGATCCTGGTCGCGTCCATCATCGCCCTCAGCAAGGACAACCTGAAGACCCGGCTCGCCTACTCCACGGTCAGCCAGCTCTCCTACATCATCCTCGGCGTGGCGCTGCTCACGCCGACGGCCGTCGCCGGCGGCCTGGTGCATATCGCCAACCACGCCTTCGCCAAGATCACGCTCTTCTTCTGCGCCGGCGCCATCTACGTCGCCACGCACAAGAAGAACATCTCCGAGATGAGCGGACTCGGCCGCACGATGCCGTGGACCTTCGGCGCCTTCGCCCTCGCCGCCCTCGGCATGATCGGCGTCCCGCCCGTCGGCGGCTTCATCACCAAGCTCTACCTGCTCGTGGGCGCGCTCGACGCCGGCACCATCGGCATCCTCGTGGTCCTGATCGCCAGCACGCTGCTCAACACGGCCTACTTCGCCCCGGTCGTCTACCACGGCTTCTTCGGGAAGGCCCCGGCCGGCGAGCACCATCACGGCGAGGCCCCGCTGGCCATGCTGATCCCGCTCTGCCTCACCGCCGTGATCTCCGTCCTCGTCGGCATCTTCCCCGATTTCTTCATGCGGTTCGCCACCGCCGTCCTCCCATGAGATTGCTCCGCCTCATCGAATTTCTCCGCGCCCGCCTGAAGACGGTCATCTACGTCTCCTGCGGCATCCTGGCGCTGGTGGCCCTGGTCGACGTCTTCGTCGACAAGCACCACGCCCACACGAAGGTCGAGCACCTGCCCGCCTTCTGGTCGGTGTTCGGTTTCCTGGCCTGCGTCCTGATCGTCATCGCCTCCAAGGCGTTCGGCAAGGCCGGCATCATGACCCGCGAGGACTACTACGATGAGTGATCTCTGGTTCCACCCCTCGCTCGTGCTCCTCGCCGGCGGCCTGCTGCTGCCCCTGGTGCCCAGTGCCGCCAAGAAGGCCTGGCTGCTGCTGGTGCCGCTCCTGACCTTTGCCAGCATCGTCCTGTTGCCCCAGGGCACGCACGGCGTCGTGAGCTTCCTCCAGTTCACGCTGGTCTTCGGCCGCGTCGATGCGCTGAGCAACGTCTTCGCCTACATCATGGGCCTGATGGCCGTGATCGGCTCGCTCTACGGCCTGCACGTGAAGCGCGACGTCGAGCACATCGCCGCCTGGACCTATGTCGCCGGCTCGATCGGCGCGATCTATGCGGGCGACCTGCTGACCCTCTTCCTCTTCTGGGAGCTGATGGCGTTCTCGTCCGTGTTCCTCATCTGGTTCCGCGGCCGCGAGGAATCCCTCGGCGCCGGTTTCCGCTATCTCCTCGTGCACGTCGCGGGCGGCGTGTCGCTCCTCGCCGGCATCATCCTGCACTACCATGCCAACAACGGCGACCTGACCTTCGGCCTCTTCGACGTCGCGCACCCGACCCCAGCCGCCTGGTTGATCGTCCTCGGCTTCATCCTGAACGCCGCCGTGCCCCCGCTGCATGCGTGGCTGCCCGACGCCTACGGTGAGGCGACCTTCAACGGCTCGGTCTTCCTCTGCGCCTTCACGACCAAGACCGCGGTCTACGCCCTCATCCGCGGCTTCGCCGGCCTCGATATCCTCGTGGTGCTCGGCGTGATCATGGCCCTCTACGGTGTCGTCTACGCCGTGCTCGAGAACGACAGCCGTCGCCTGCTCGCGTACCACATCATCAGCCAGGTCGGCTACATGGTCGCCGGCGTCGGCCTCGGCACCACGCTCGCCATCAACGGCGCCTGCGCCCACGCCTTCGCCCACATCCTCTACAAGGGCCTGCTCTTCATGGGCTGCGGCTCCGTGCTCCACATGACGGGCAAGAGCAAGTTCACCGACCTCGGCGGGCTCTACCAGAAGATGCCGTGGACGTTTCTCTTCACCCTGATCGGAGGCCTCTCCATCTCGGCCTTCCCGCTCTTCAGCGGCTTCGTGTCGAAGTCGATGATCGTCCAGGCCGGCTTCGAGGACCACAAGCTCTGGGTCGGTTTCCTCCTGCTCCTCGCCTCCGCCGGTACCTTCCTGCACACCGGCCTGAAAGTCCCGTACTTCATCTGGTTCGGGAAGAACCACTGCAGCAAGGAGACCTGGGAGCGCGCCGCCGAGCCACCGTGGAACATGATGACGGCCATGGCCGTCACGTCCTTCCTCTGCATCTTCATCGGCTGCTACACGCCGTACCTCTACCGCATGCTGCCGTACCCGGTGGAGTTCGAGCCCTACACGGCCTACCACGTCTCCGAGACGCTGCAGATCCTCCTCTTCACCGGCCTCGGCTTCTTCCTCCTCATCAAGAAGCTCGAGCCCGAGGCCAAGATCAGCCTCGACCTCGACTGGCCCTACCGCATGGGCGGCCGCGCCTTCCTCTGGCTGGCCCGCAAGCCGGTCCAGGCGATCGACAATGCCGTGGGCGAGATCCACCGCGCCGGCGGCCTGGTCCCGCTCATGCGCTCGGCCAGCCTCGTGAACGTCTTCGACAACCGCGTGATCGACGGCGTGGTCGACGGCTTCGCCGGCACCTTCCGTTCCGTCGGCGAGCGCCTCCGCGGCGCCCAGCGCGGCCCCCTCCAGCAAAACCTCGCCCTGGCCTTCGCCGCCGCCGCCCTGGTCATCGTCGCCCTTATCTTCCTCTGACTCCAATGTCTCCCGTCTCCGCCACCGGCTTCCCCTTCCTCAGCGTGCTGATCTTCAGCCCGCTGGCGGCCGTCGCCGTCCTCGCGTTCGTGCGCGACGAGCGCCTGGTGCGCTGGTGGACGCTGGTCTCCACCGCGGCCCTGGGCCTGTTCTCACTCGCCCTGCTGCCGCGCTTCGACACCACGACCGCCGCCTTCCAGTTCACCGAGCACACGCCGTGGATCGCCCGGCTGCAGATCAACTACGCCCTCGGCGTGGACGGCATCAGCCTGCTGATGATTTTGCTCACGACGCTGATCACCCCGCTCTGCGTGCTGGCGTCGTGGAACTACATCAAGACCCGCGTGAAGGAGTTCATGATCGCGGTACTCCTCATGGAGACGACCATGATCGGCGTCTTCTGCGCCCTCGATACGGTCCTCTTCTTCGTCTTCTGGGAGGCCATGCTGATCCCGATGGCGCTCATGATCGGCGTCTGGGGCGGACCGCGCCGCATCTACGCCGCGCTCAAGTTCTTCATCTACACGATGGCCGGCTCGGTCTTCCTGCTGGTCGCGATCATCGCGCTGCGCCTCCAGACCGGTTCCTTCAGCCTCGTCGACACCATGGGGGCCCCGCTGGCACCGGGCTTCCAGGCCTGGGTCTTCGCGGCCTTCTTCATCTCCTTCGCGATCAAGGTGCCGATGTTCCCGTTCCACACGTGGTTGCCGGCGGCGCACGTCGAGGCCCCCACGGCCGGCAGCGTGTTCCTGGCCAGCGTGCTGCTGAAGATGGGCACGTACGGCTTCCTCCGCTTCGCCCTCCCGATCACGCCCCACGCGGTGCACCAGTTCGCGCCGTATGTGCTGTGGCTCTCGGTGTTCGCCATCATCTACGGCGGCTTCGCCGCCCTGGCGCAGACCGACCTCAAGAAGCTCGTCGCCTACTCCAGCGTGAGCCACATGGGCTTCGCCACCCTGGGCATCTTCGCCCTCAACCCGGCGGGCATCGAGGGCGCCACGCTCGTCATGCTGAACCACGGCATCACCACGGGCGGCTTGTTCATGGTCGTCGGCCTCATCTACGAGCGCCTCCACACCCGCGACCTCGCGGCCGCCGCGGGTATCGGCAAGTACATGCCGGTCTTCGCGTTCGTGTACGGCCTCTTCTGCCTTTCGTCCCTCGCCTTCCCCGGCACGAACAGCTTCATCGGCGAGTTCCTCGTCCTCGCCGGCGGCTTCAAGGTCTCGAAGCTCATGGTCGCGTGTGCCATCCCCGGCATCGTCGCCGCCGCGACCATCACCTTC
>CAZGJB010000265.1:0-4920 GCA_964526145.1 uncultured Opitutaceae bacterium | reverse complement strand
AACGGATGACTTCAGGATAGCGGGCGAGGGCGCGCACGCTGTCCTCCCACGGCTGGGCGTCGAGCGTGGCCGGGTCGCCGCCTTGGTTGAGGAACCGGGTGGCGAGGACGACGTCGGCCGTGCGCGTGGACGCCGGCAGAATCAGCGCGACCAGGGTGTCGGGGTACAGGGCGATCGGGCCGACCAGGACCTCGATCTCCTCGCGGGTCAGGCGCTCCGATGCGGTGCTCTCAGGCTCCGCGGCCAAATCTGCCACGGCAAAGCAGGCCAGACCGAGGCAGGCGAAGAGCGGGAATTTCATGGGGAAGGGGGCTGACGTTTGAGACGCCAACCGGGGTGGGTTTGTTCCGGCGAACTGAACCCGCTACATGCCCATCGGGTAAGCCGGCTCCGGCGGCTTCAGCTTGTACCGGGACTGCAGGTAGGCCACGAGGTCCACCAACTCCTTCACCGTCATGGTCTGGTTGTAATCCGGCATGAGTGAACGGCCGGCGGGATCGGTGTACTTGCCGCGGTAGGCGGGATTGATGATGTGCTGCGGGTTGATGACCGACGTCACGAGTTGTCCGTAGGTGCGGACCCGGACGACCTCGCCGCCGAGCGGGACCGTGATCACGTCGGCCAGCGGGCCCTTCGGCAGGCTGTCGCCGGCGACCGTGTGGCACTGGTGGCAGTTGAGGCGCACGAACGCCTCGCGCCCAGCGCTGACGTCGCCATCCGGCAGACGGAAACCGCTGGCTGATTTGGGGTCGGAACAACCCGAGAGCAGCAGGAATGCGGTGGCCACCGCAGACAGCAATTTGGCAGGAAGCATGACGGAGTGTTTCATCGGCTAATCCTCCTTTCCTTGTTGGGAAAAAAGTACGTCTGAGAAACACAGAAGGCAAACCCCATCCGTAGGTTATGGGGCGGGTTCACGTTACGTAGAGCTACCCTATGAAATGGGTTTGGCGCCGGCTGAAAAGGTGCCCATTCCTGCGCACATGCTTTCACGCCGATCCCTCGTGTCGTTCCTGGCTGCGCTTTGTCTGCTGACCCCCGTCCTGCGCGGTGGACCGGCGCTCGATTATTACCTGCCGGCGGGCACCGCCTACGATCCGAAGGTGCCGACACCCGAGCAGTTTCTCGGCTGGCAGGTCGGCGAGTGGCACCTGCACAGCGAGCAGGTGGCGACGTACCTCCAGGCCTTGGCCGCCGCGGCCCCGGAGCGCGTGAAGTTTGAGATCATGGGCCGCACCCATGAGCGCAAGCCGCTCGTCCTGCTCACGATCACGGCGCCCGAGCACCTGCGGGACCTCGAGAAGATCCGGCTCGCGCACCTGGCCCTTTCCGATCCGGTGAAGGCGGCCCAAGCCGACCTCGGGTCCATGCCCGTCGTGGTCAACCTCGGCTACAGCATCCACGGCAACGAGCCGAGCGGCGTGAATGCCATGGTGCTCGTGGCCTACCACCTGGCGGCGGCTCGCGGGCCGGAGATCGAGGCCACGCTGCGTCAGGCTGTGATCCTCATCGAGGCCCAGCGCAATCCGGACGGCGGCGATCGCGCCGCCCAGTGGTTCAACCAGCACCGTTCGCTCAGCGCGCCCTCGGCCGATCCGGCGGACCGCGAGCACAACGAGGCCTGGCCCCGCGGGCGGTTCAACCACTACTGGTTCGACCCGAACCGTGACTGGCTGCCGCTCGTGCATCCCGAGGCGCAGGCGCGCGCCGAGCTGTTCCACCGCTGGCGCCCGAACCTGCTCACCGATCACCACGAGATGGGTTCGCACCAGACCTACTTCTTTCAGCCCGGGGCGCCGGACCGCAACAACCCCAGTTCGCCCGACCAGGTCATCGCGCTCACCCACAAGGTCGCCGCCTTCCACCAGAAGGCCCTCGATGGCCGCGGCGTGTTCTATTTCAGCGAGCAGAATTTCGACGATTTCTATCCCGGCAAGGGTTCCACCTATCCCGACTTGCACGGCACGATCGGCATCCTGTTCGAGCAGGCGAGTTCCCGGGGTCACGTCCAAGAGACCCAGAACGGCCGCCTGGATTTCCCGTTCACGATCCGCAACCAAGTGCTGACGTCCTTCAGCTCGCTCGAGGCGGCTATCGCCCTGCGGCCGGAGCTGCTGGCGCTCCAGCGGGATTTTCCGCGCACGACGGCGGAGCTCGCCGCGCAGTCCAAGGTTCGCGCCTTTGTCTTCGGCGATGACGGCGACCCGGCCCGCGCCTGGGCCTTGTGCGACCTGCTCGCCCGCCATCACCTCGAGGTGCGTCCGCTCACGGCGGAAGTCACGGCGGGCGGCCACACCTTCAAGCCCGGAGCGGCCTGGGTCGTCCGCGTGGATCAGCCCCAATACCGCCTGCTGAATGAGATGTTCATCCAGCGCACCGAGTTTAAGGACAATGTCTTCTACGACGTCTCGGCGTGGACCTTGCCGCTGGCCTACAACCTGCCCTTCGCCGCGCTGGAGCGGGTGCCGGACGCGGGTGAGGTGGCGGTCGGCGCCCCGGCGTTTCCGGCGGGCGCACTCGTGGGCGGACACAGCGATTACGCCTATCTCTTCAACTGGGAGGGTTACCACGCGCCGCGGGCGCTCCTCCGCCTGCAGCAGGCCGGCATCGCGGTGAAGGGACTGACCGGCGCCCCCATCGAGATGGTGGCCGCCGACGGCACCCGGGCCAAGTTCGCCCCCGGTGCCATCCTCGTGCCCGTGGGCATGCAGCCGGCCAAGGCCGGGGCGATCCGCGAGATCGTCGACCGCATCGTGCGTGAGGACGCCGTCACTGTTTACGGCTGCGCCACGGGGCTTACGCCTGCCGGCGTGGATTTCGGGAGTACGTCGTTCGTGCCGCTGGCCCAGCCCAAGGTGGCGCTCATCACGGGGCAGGGCGTGGAGCCGCAGGAAATCGGGGCGGCGTGGCATGTGCTCGACCAGCGCGTCGGGCTGACGCCCACGCTCCTCGATGTCGCGCAGCTCGGCGGCGCCGACCTCGGGCGCTACAACGTCATTGTCTTC
The DNA here is from genome assembly GCA_964526145.1 of uncultured Opitutaceae bacterium. GTDB lineage: Bacteria > Verrucomicrobiota > Verrucomicrobiia > Opitutales > Opitutaceae > UBA2377. The sequence goes on along the minus strand of CAZGJB010000265.1, from coordinate 1,915 downwards.
GGCAACGGCAACTACGCCGACACAGTCAGCGACGCCACCGTGGCCGCGCTCAAGTCCTGGGTGCGCCAGGGTGGCACGCTCGTCCTTTCGGGCAAGGCCGTGCAATGGGCGGCGAAAAAGGAACTGGCGGCATTGGAATTCAAGCCCGCGGAAAACGCGGCGGCGGAGAATGCCGATCGCCAACCTTACGGCAGCGCCGCCGAGCGCGAGGCGCTGAAGCGCGTCGCCGGCTCGATCCTGGCGGTGTCGATCGACCCCACGCATCCGCTCGGCTTCGGCTTCGGCCGCGGCCAGCTCGCGCTGTGCCGCACTCACACCCTGATCCTGAAGCGGGCGAAGTCGCCTTATGAGACACCCGCCGTCTACACCGCGGCGCCGCTCCTCAGTGGCTACGTGTCCACGGCGAACCAGCAGGCCCTCGCCAACTCCGCCGCGGTGGTCGCCCTCCCTAGCGGCAAGGGGGCCGTGGTGGCCCTGGCTGACGACGCGAATTTCCGCGGCTTCTGGTACGGCGGCAACCGGCTGTTCTTTAACGCGATCTTCTATGGTCGCGCCATCACCGCCGTTGCCAGCGACGATGGTAGCGCGGCGCACTGAGCGATCTGCGCGACCGCCCCCGCCGCCTGATCCTATGACAGCGCCCCATCTCGCCGTGAATCGCCAACCCGCTCAGGCCTCCAGTCGCGTGCGCTTGCTGGCGGCCTTCGCCGTCATGCTTCTCGGCAGCATCCCGGTTGCCGCCGGACCTTTGCCCATGGGGCCGGCGCGCATCACGGTGGATGTCGGGCTGCCGTTGGAGGTGTTCACGTACAAGCCGCCGACCTATCAGGACGGACCGCTGATCGTCGTGTTTCACGGCGTGCAGCGGAACGCCGAGGATTACCGCAATTTCGCCATCACCTTGGCGGAGCGATTTGGCGCCATCGTGGTCGCACCCCTTTTCGACAAGCCGCGGTTCCCCGTGGATGCGTACCAGCGGGGCGGCATCGTGAAGGACGGACAGGTCCAGCCGCCCGAGGCCTGGACCTACGCCCTCGTGCCCAAGCTCGTGGAACGCCTGCGGGCAGAGGAGGGCCGGCCGGATTTGCCGTATTATTACATCGGGCACTCGGCGGGCGGGCAGTTCCTCGTGCGGATGCTGGCCCTCGCCGGCGCGCAGGGAGCGCGGCGCGTGGTCGCGGCCAATCCCGGCTCGCATCTCTTTCCGACCCGCGACGCCGCGTTTGGTTATGGCTTTGGCGGACTCCCCGGCGAGTTGGCGGATGATGCGGCGATCCGCCGCTACCTCGCGGCGCCGCTGACGCTTTATCTCGGGGCCAACGACATCGACCCCAATCACCCCAGCATGGACCGCAGCCCCGAGGCGATGGCCCAGGGCCGCACCCGTTACGAGCGGGGCCTCGCCTGTTTTGCGGCAGCCCAAAAGCTCGCGGCCGAACGCGGGTGGCCGTGCAACTGGCGGCTGGTCGAGACCCCGGGTGTCGAGCACGATGCCGCCCGGATGTTTGCGGCGCCCGCTTCCGCGTCTGCGCTCTTCGGCGCGGGCGATCCGTGATCCGGCCGACCTCATTCCCATGGCGCCCTCGCCGCTACGGTCCTTCAAACGCCTGTGCCTCCTCGGCTGGAGCGCCGGGTTGATCGTGACGTGGGCCCGGGCGATCGAGGAGCTACCGGCGCCGGCGTCCGCGGATTCGCCGCCGGGGGTGGAGGCGGATGCCGAGCCGCCCGACGGCGACGAGGTCTTTGCCGCCGCCCAGCAGACGCTGAAGAACGCCAAGACCGAACCGGCGGCGCTCCGCGCCCTGTACGCGGTCGTCAACCTGCAGCGTCGCCGCGGTGATTATGTGGCCGGACTCACGGCCGCCCGCGACGGCTTGGCCCGCGATGCAATCCTTCGCAGAGCCCGCATCAGAAC
>CAZGJB010000264.1:0-4948 GCA_964526145.1 uncultured Opitutaceae bacterium | reverse complement strand
CCCACGCCGTCGAGGGCGACGTCCCGCTGGAAAACATGCTGGCTTTCATCGAGGAGGACCACGCCCAGGCCGGGTGGCGGGGTTGAGGTCTCACGCGGAGGCGCGGAGGGCGCGGAGAAATCCGCTTGGACAAAGACTCCGCGCGCTCCGCGCCTCCGCGTGAGCCAGGTTCGGGTCAATCCGGCGCCGAACTATTTCTGATACCACTCGCCGCTTTCGCGCTGGAGCCAGACGCCTGCAGCGCTGTTGGCGGCGATCTGCTTGGCGCGGGCACGGCCGACGGAATCGGTCGAGGCACCCGTGCGCTTCGCGAGCTCGGCATAGACAACCTCGCGGTCGCGGTTCTCCGCGGCCGCCACGCTGCCGCCATCGCCGGAGCGGGCCTCAAGGAAGCCGCGGTTGTTTTCACCCAGCGCACCGGACGCCTTGAGCGTGTCGATCTGCGGCAGCCGCTGCTCCATGCGGGCGCGCACGGCGCCCAGGTCTTCGGCGCGGGTCACGACCGGCGCGAGCACGAGCGCAACGAGGAGAAGGGTCAGGCGGAAAAACGAGGTTTTCATGGCGGAAAGGTTCACGACTTGGTTTCGGGGTTGATGGTGGTGGACTTCTTGTCGAGGTCGCCGAAGAAATCGTCGAGCGCCTTGTCCACCTTCACGTTCACGTCCACGACGGCGTGGACCTGGATGGGATCCATTTTCACATGGATGCACCCGGCCAACAATACGGCGGGCAGAAGCAGGCAAAGGCGGTGTGGCATGGCAGTCATTGCAAGACCTCAGACCCCAAAGTGCAACCCGGGTTTCATTGCGGAAGCCGTCCCTTTGGCCTCCGTCATTTTTTGTCCGCGCTGAAGTTCAACCGCGCGCGGTCATCCAGGCCGATTTCCAGCACCTGCTGCAGCGGCCCGGCGACGTTGATGGTGAAGCTCACCTGCTCCACCGCGCTCCCGGCGGCCGGGCGGGCGGTGACCTCGACGGTAGCGGAACGCGCGCCCGCGGGACCATCAGGATACAACTCAACGCGCAATTGCTCGACGGCGAGGTCCTGCTCCCCGAGCTCGATCTGCTGCAGGGTGCCATAGGCCGGATTCACCGGGGCGAACCAGGTCGGCGGCAGCCGCAGCCAGTCGGGCAGGAGCTTGATGCGTTCGGGCAGATGCTGCGTCAGGAACCCCGGCGTCGACGCCAGCCGGATCATCGCCGGTGTGTCGGCTGAGACGCGCAGCGCGCCGCCCTGCGGCATGAATCCTGTCGCCGGACTCCAGGCGATTTCGATCCGACCGTCCATGCGACCCCGGGCCGCCGCCAGGGCCGCCGGCACCAGATCCGCCACCTCGCCCAAGGCGATGCCCGCGAGATCGACCGTGGCCCGGATCTCCATGCGCGCCGGATCCACGGCGAACGGCCGCACGCGCACTGTTCCGCCCAAGACCGCGATCTCGGCCCTGCGCACGGTCACCTCCCCAGGCACGGGTCCCGCCAACTCCACCAACAGATCACGCCCCGTGATACCCGCCGCCTGCACGCTCGCGACCCGCAGGGCCATGGACTCGATCTTCAAGCTCCCACCCGGCATCAAATCGACGATGGCGCTCAGACTGATCCCCGCCGCGTCCCAGCCTTGCGCCGCACTGCTGGCCTTGCCGTTGTCCAGCGTGACCCGGAGGCGTCCGGTCGCCCCGTCGCTGGTCCACTCGCCCTCACCCGCGAGCTGCAACGTGCCTTCAATCGCCAGATCGGCCGGAGCCGTGATCGCGCCCGCCGCCAGCAGCGGCCGGGTCCACGAGGCCAGATCCACCGTGCCCTCCGCCACCTGCCATTTTCCGGCCGCGGTGCCTTCGGCGCGGAGGTTGAACCCGGGGGCCTGCAGCGTCGCCGTCGCGCGGCCAGCTTCGGCCCGATCCGGCGGCGTCAACTGCACCCGCCAGGCCACGGGTGGCGCACCCGCCAGCGATCGCCATTCGAGCATGCCACTGACCTCGCCGGCCAGCGGCGGCCAGGACTGCGTTCCCGCGGCCCCGCCTGCGGCCGCGGTCAGCAGCAGGAGGATGAGACGGCAGCAACGCAGCGGCATGCTGCAACAGATTCCGGAATACGACGGGAGTTGCTAGAGGATTTTCCTCATCGCGCGCTCTTCTCGGCCAAATCAGGTCACCTCCTACCGCAGGTCGTTGGCACAGATAATTTCGTAAAATGTTTCTTAAAAATTGCCTAAGCCTGTGGTTTGCCGCCTATTTTGGCCCCTTTGCTTGATGCCGGCGTCACCACCGCCCAAGTCTCAGGTCGCAATCATGGAAGCATCGACCCAACCCGAAAACTACGCCGCCCCGAAGCCGGCGGAACTGCTGAAGCATTTCCCGGCGCGAGTTCGCGAGCGTTTCGCCCATTTTCAAGCCAGCGGCGATCCCGCCGCGGCTGACGAGGTCGTGCTCGCCATCGTCCGTGATCACGTGCCCGCCCGCAAGCAGGGCACGACCCCGGCGGTCATCACCGACAGCATGTCGCTGACCGCCGACCTCGGGATCGACTCCGTCTCGATCGCCGACGCCGTCTTCATGCTCGAGGAGGTCTTCGACGTGACGATCGTCACCAAGGAGATTGTCCGCCTGAGCACCGTCGGCGACCTGCGGGCCTTCATCCGCCAGAAACTCGCCGCCACCCGTAATTAAGCCGTGGGCACGCCGCGCTCCGCCGTCATCACCGGGCTCGGGTTCATCACGAGCATCGGCAACGATCACGCCGCCGTGCGGCGCAGCCTGCGCGAGGGCCGGCACGGACTCGAGCCCGTCGAGTTTCTCGGCAATCCCAAACTTCCGGTCAAGGTCCTGGGCACGATCAAGGGCTTCAAGGCCGACACGCCGAACTGGCGCGACTGGACCTATCCCGAGCGCTATCAAATCCCCCGCGAGGCGCTGCGCGGACTCTCGCCCCACGGGCTGTTCGCCCTCTGCGCGATCGAGCAGGCCCTGGCCGACGCCGCCCTCGCCGCCGGCGACGTGACGGATGGCCAGACCGGCCTCTACTGCGCCTCCGCGGGCTCGACCCTGCTCGCGCATTACCACGTCGCCCGCCTCCTCGCCTCGAACGGCGAACGTTGTCATCCGCTGAGCGTCGTGTCGTCCATCGCCGGCACGCTGAATTTCAACCTCGCCGCCCACTACGGCATCCGCGGCGCCGTCGGCGGCTTCGTCGCCGCGTGCGCCTCGTCGAGCCACGCGCTCGGCTGCGCCCTCGACGACATCCGCCTCGGCCGCCAGACCCGCATGATCGTGGTCGGCGCCGAGGAGGCCACCGCCGAGAGTATCCTGCCCTTTGGCGCCATGGGCGCGCTGTCAGCGCAGTCCGACCCCACCCTCGCCGCCCGACCCTTCGATGTCGACCGCGACGGATTCGTCGGCGCCGGCGGCGGCGTGGCCCTGATCCTCGAGGAGGCGGAGACCGCCCGCCGCCGCGGCGCGCCGATCTACGCGGAGTTCGCCGGATGGGGTTCCGCGGCCGACGGCTACAACATCGCGATCTCGCATCCGGAAGGCACCGGCCTGACGGATGCCCTGCGCCGCGCCCTCGCCGACGCCGGACTGACGCCGGCCGACGTCGCCTACGTCAACGCGCACGCCACCTCGACCCCGGCGGGCGATCGCTCGGAGGCCCTCGCCCTGCAGGCCGTCTTCACCGCCGCCGGCGCGCACCCGCGCATCAGCAGCACCAAGGGCCTGACCGGGCACCCGCTCTCGATGGCCGGCGTGATGGAGGCCGCGTTCTGCGCCCTCGCGATCAAGGACGGTTTCATCCCCGGCAACGCGCACCTGCGCAACCCCGACCCGGTGTGCGCCGGCCTCGACCTTCCGCGCGAGACCCTCGCCGAGCGCCCGCACACGGTCGTCAGCACCAGCAGCGGCTTCGGCGGCAGCAACGTCGCCCTCGTCTTCAAGCAGGGCTAACCGCCGCCTCAGACGCGGACCGGCTGCAGGTTCCAGATCTGCTCCGCGTATTCGCGGATGGTCCGGTCGCTGGAGAACTTGCCGGTGCGGGCGGTGTTGAGGATGGCCATGCGGGCCCAGCGGGCCGGGTCGCGGTAGGCGGCGTCGACCTTCGCCTGGGCTTCCGCGTAGGCGCGGAAGTCGGCCAGCACGAGGAAGGGGTCGCCATCGTGCATGAGCGTGCCGTGCACATGGGCGAACGCCCCGTGCTCGCCGGGCGTCCAATAGTCGCTGCCGAGCCAGTCGATCACGTGGCGCAGCTCCTCGTCGCCCTGGTAGAACGCGTGCGGCTTGTACCCGAGTTTGCGCAGGGCCTCGACCTCGTCGACCGTGTGGCCGAAGATGAAGATGTTGTCGTCGCCGACCTCCTCGAGGATCTCGACATTGGCGCCGTCGAGCGTGCCCAAGGTGACCGCGCCGTTGAGCGCGAGCTTCATGTTGCCGGTGCCCGAGGCCTCCTTGCCCGCGGTGGAGATCTGCTCCGAGATATCGGCCGCCGGGATGATCTTTTCCGCGAGCGAGACGCGGTAGTTCGGCAGGAAGGCGACCTTGAGTTTGCCGTTGATGCGCTCGTCGGCGTTGATGCGGGCACCGATGACATTGATCGCGCGGATGATGTTCTTCGCGACGTCGTAGCCGGGCGCCGCCTTGGCGGCGAAGATGAAGACCCGCGGCGTGACCTCGAGCGCCGGGTTGTGCAGCAGCCGGCGGTAGAGCGCCATGATGTGCAGCAGGTTCAGGTGCTGGCGCTTGTACTCGTGCAGGCGCTTGATCTGCACGTCGAACAGGGCGTCGGGCGAGACCGAGATGCCGCATTCGGCGCGGATGACGGCGGCGAGATCCTCCTTGTTGGCGCGCTTCACGGCCATGAAGTCGGCCTGGAACGCCGGGTCCTCGGCGTAGCGCTCAAGCTCGCGGAGCCGGTCGAGGTCGCGCACCCAGGCGCTGTGGCCCAGGCGCTGCGTGATG
>CAZGJB010000263.1:0-4972 GCA_964526145.1 uncultured Opitutaceae bacterium | reverse complement strand
GCCGCCGGCGCCTCGCGCCGCGCCGCGCGTTTCTCACGGGCGTGGCGGTCGACGATCTGGTGGCAGTCACCGGCGGGCCGCTGCGCGCGTGGCAGGTTGAGTCGCTCGTGCAGGTGAAGGCGCTGTCCGACGACTATCCTGCGGGGTTCTCGCAGGGACACACCCTGCGCAACAGCGTCACCGTCGACCGGCTGAAGTTCGCGACGCAGCAGGTCACGCGCGCCGACGGCGGGGTGAGCGTGCGCACGAGTTTCCGGCACGAGACGGCCGGCTGGCAGGTTCACCACGACCTGGTCTGGCGCCGCGGTGCGACCTGGCTCGAGTGCCGGACGACCGTCGAAAACACGTCGGCCGACTCCGTCACGCTGGAGATGCTGGCAAGTTTCTCCCTCGGTGGTCTCGCGGCCTTTGCGCCCGACGATGCGCCCGGGCGGTTGAAGCTGCATCGTTTCCGCGCCGTCTGGAGCATGGAGGGCCGGCCTGAATCCCGCGCCTTCGAGGACCTGCAGCTCGAACCGGCCTGGTCGGGTTACGGCGTGCGCAACGAGCGCTTCGGCACCATCGGCGGGCTGCCCACCTGCGGTTTCTTTCCGCTGGTCGCGGTCGAGGACACCAAGGCCGGCGTGACCTGGGGCGCCCAGCTCGCGCACCCCGGTTCCTGGCAGCTGGAGGTTTACCGGCGCGACGATCTCGGCGCGATGTCGGGCGGAATCGCCGACCGCGAATTCGGGCATTGGCAGAAGACGCTGGCCCCGGGCGAGACCTTCGCCTCGCCACCGGCTTTCCTCGCCTGTGTCGCGGGCGGCCGGGACGACGTGTGCGCGGCGCTGACGGCGGCCCAGGAGCCGCCGCTCGCGCACCTGCCCGCGAGCGAGGCCAGCCTGCCGGTGATGTTCAATGAGTGGGCCACGAGCTGGGGCGACCCGAGCCATGCCAACATGGTCAAGCTGGCCGCGGCCCTGCAGGGCAGCGGCGTGAAGTACCTCGTCATGGACGCCGGCTGGTACAAACCTGACGGCGGCTCCTGGGGCGACGCGCAGGGCGAATGGCGGCCGAACGCGAAGATGTACCCGCAGGGCCTGCGGGCCACGGCCGACGCGATCCGCGCCGCCGGACTCGTGCCGGGCCTCTGGTTCGAGATGGAAGTCGTCGGCTCGTCCTCGCCACTTTTTCACCGCACCGAATGGCTCCTGCGTCGCGATGGCCGGCCGATCACGGCGGGTACGCGTCGCTTCCTCGACCTGCGGCAGCCGGAGGTCGTGGCGCACCTGGCTGAGCGGGTCATCGGTCTCCTGCGGGACAACGGCTTCGGCTACCTCAAGGTGGATTACAACGAGAACATCGGCATCGGTGTCGACGGCGCCGAATCACTCGGCGAAGGCCTGCGTCAGCATCTGGCCGGCGTGCAGGCTTTTTTCCGCCGCATCCGCGCGGAACTGCCTGACCTGGTGATCGAGAACTGTTCCTCGGGTGGACATCGCCTCGAGCCTTCGCTGCTCGGCCTGACGGCGATGGGCAGTTTTTCGGATGCGCACGAGTGTCCGGAGATCCCGGTCATCGCGGCCAACCTGCACCGCCTGATTTTGCCGCGGCAGAGCCAGATCTGGGCGGTGCTGCGGCGCAAGGCGACGGCACGGCGCATCCTCTATCTCCTCACCGGCGGCTTCCTGGGCCGGTTGTGCCTGTCGGGCGATTTTCCGACGCTGCGTCCGGCGCAGCGCACCCTCGTGGACCGCGCGATCACGCTATACGCTCAGGCGGCCGGGATGATCCGAAGTGGCCGCTCCCATCGCTACGGCTCCGAGGTGAAAAACTACCGTCATGCCGATGGGTGGCAGGCGGTGATGCGGATAGGGACCGATGCCCGCCGGGCCTTGTTTGTCGGACACACTTTTGCCCAACCCGGCGCGAAGGTGATCCGCGTGCCGCTGCCGGCCGGCCGCTGGCGGGTGGCCGGTGAACTCGCGGAGAAGACCGGCGAGGCCAAGATCGCCGGGCGCGATCTCGTCTGGCGTCCCGCCGGCGAATGGTGCGGCTGCACGGTCGTGCTGGAACGGGCCTAGGTCTGGGGCCGCCGGCAATCCGCGCGCAGTTTCTGCCAAAGTTTGCAGGCCTATCCGGCTGGAGGCGCGCGCGGCAATTTGGGATCATGGCGGGGAACGCATTCCGCCATGAACACTTCCGCCCGTCCCAAGAAGGTTGCCTTGTTAACCGCCGGGGGCCTGGCCCCCTGCCTCAGCTCCGCCGTCGGCGGACTGATCCAGCGCTACACCGAGCTGGCGCCGGACATCGAGCTCATCGCCTACCGCTCCGGCTACAAGGGCCTCCTGCTGGGCGACAGCTACAAGATCGGCGCGGCTGAACGGGCCGCGGCCGGCGTGTTGCACGGCCACGGCGGCAGCCCCATCGGCAACAGCCGCGTGAAGCTGACGAACGTGAAGGACTGCCTGAAGCGCGGCCTCATCCGCGAAGGTCAGGATCCGCAGCAGGTCGCAGCCGACCAGCTGGTGAAGGACGGGGTCGACGTGCTGCACACCATCGGCGGCGATGACACGAACACCGCCGCCGCCGACCTCGCGGCCTTCCTCGCGAAAAACAATTACGGGCTCACCGTCATCGGTCTGCCCAAGACGATCGACAACGACGTCTATCCCATCCGCCAATCACTCGGCACCTGGACCGCCGCCGAGCAGGGCGCGCGCTACTTCCGCAACGTCGTGGCCGAGCACAACGCCAACCCGCGCATGCTCGTCATCCACGAGGTCATGGGCCGCAACTGCGGCTGGCTCACGGCGGCGACGGCGGCGGCCTACCGCCAGCTGCTCGACCGTGAGGAATTCGTCCCCGGGCTCGGCCTGGCCCGGGCCAACCTGGAGATCCACGGGGTCTATATCCCCGAGATGGCGATCGATCTCGCGGCCGAGGCGAAGCGTCTGAAGGCCGTCATGGACCGCGTGGACAACGTGAACCTGTTCATCAGCGAGGGTGCCGGCGTGGAGGCCATCGTGGCCGAGCTGCAGGCGCGGGGGCAGGAGGTGCCGCGGGATGCCTTCGGGCACGTGAAGCTCGATGCGGTCAACCCGGGCAAGTGGTTCGGCGACCAGTTTGCCAAGATGATCGGCGCGGAGAAGACGCTGGTGCAGAAGTCCGGATATTTTGCCCGCGCTGCGGCGGCGAATGCGGCGGATCTGCGCCTGATCCAGAGTTGCACCGACCTGGCCGTGGAGTGCGCGCTGCGCCGCGAGAGCGGGGTCATCGGGCACGACGAGGATCGCGGCGGCGTGCTGCGCGCGATCGAGTTCGACCGCATCAAGGGCGGGAAGCCGTTTGACCCGCAGACGCCTTGGTTTGCAGAGCTGCTTGGGCAGATCGGGCAGCCGGCGGGTGGCCCGGTCAAGCCAGCGGCGCACTAGGCGGTGCCAGGCAGACCAAACTCATACCGCAGCGTCCACGCACGGGTGGCGCCGGGGGCGACCTCGGTCTGCAGGTAAGGCTCGACCGACCAGGTGTTGCTGTTGCCCCAGACCGGGCAGAAATCCGGCGTGAAGTCGGCCGCCATCACCAATCCCGTCAGCGCCGGGTGCGAGAGTGTGACGCGGAACGGCGCGGCGCCGATGCGCAACGGCTCGAAGTGGCCGTCGTCGCGGTGCAGGAAACGACGCTTGAACGACAGGCGGTTGTTCGCGTCGAGAGCGTAGCCCACATTTTCATCCAGGCCCCAACCGGCGGGCAGGTCGCACGTGAGCAGGCGATCGGTGAGCGCGAAGAACGGATGGGCGAACCAGTGCAACGGGAGCGGGCCGGCTCCGGTGTTGGTGAGTTGCGAGGCCGAGACGAGGGTTCGGCCCTCGAGCGCGATGCGGCGCGTGAGCTGGCAGGCGTAGCCGTTGCCGACCTGCGCGGTGCAGAACTCGAGGGCACCGGGCAGGGCGGTGATGGACCAGGTGCAGGGTTCGGTCACGGCGAGTTCGCCGGCCATGTTCGGGGCGACGTCGCCGATGCCGACGATGAAGCCGCGGCGCTCCTGCAGGATCAGGGGGCGACCGGTGCCGAAGGCGGCGTGGCGGAAGGATTCCGGCAGGCCCTGGCCGTTGAAGGACGTGGGGCGGTCGTGGGGCCACTCGGGGCCGGCGAGCAGCGGGCCGGCGGCGCGGTCGTGCACCTGCCAGACGTAGCCGCCCCAGCAGTAGCGCGTGCCCTGCCGCAGGCGGTCGGCGGGATCCGCGGGATCGAGCAGCTCGACGCGAAGGGAATCGTTGGCGAGGGTCAGCATGGGAGAAATGCGGTCATGCACCGCAACCCGTTAAGCCACCAAACCCGGCCTTACTTGACGCGGACGACGCGGACCGTGGTGTTCTTGCCCTCGACCTGGAGGGCGTAATGGCCGCCCGGACGCGGGGAGATCTCGACCTCGCGGTTGACTAGCTCGAAGGGAATGGGTTCGGCGCCCTGCCAGACCTGGCCGTTGTCGAGGCGGAAGCTGTTGCCGCCGACCCAGCCGGTGACGCGGCCCTTGATGCCGGGCTGGTCGCGCCAGTCGCCGCTGATGTCGGGCAGGCCGAAGCGGTTGAGGAAGGAACTCTCGCGGTCGGCCTGGCGCATCTTCTCGGCGATCTGGGCGGCCTCGGAGCTGATCTGCGACTTCATGTTGCTCGCGTAGAAGCGCACGATGGCGGTGTCGATGACGGCGAGCTGGTTGGCGGTGAGCTGGTCGATGCCGGCGTTGCGCTGCTCCTCGGGGCTCATGATGGCCTTGATGCCGGGGAAAAGGGACTCGGCGACCACGGGGGCGGCAACGAGCAGGAAGGCGAGGAGGATTCTCTTCATGGGGGAGGGGACGGTTGGAATGACTGGGATAGGAACTGTTTCCTGCCGCCGGCGGGATTCAAGCCTGCAGAAACTCCGCCCCGGCGGATTGGGCGGCGATCAACTGGGCAAAGACGCCTCCGCGGGCATTGAGTTCCCGGAAGTT
>CAZGJB010000262.1:0-5004 GCA_964526145.1 uncultured Opitutaceae bacterium | reverse complement strand
CGGCGTTCCTTCCTTGGCGCATGAAACCCACCCGTGATGCCGCCATCCGCGTCAGGGCGGTCCGTCCGGAGCATCCGTTCCAGTGGGTGGCGGAGCCGCTGCTCGACGAGCCGACGTTCGTGCTGAAGTCGTGGTTTGGCGGACGGATGATCGCGCATCACAGCCTGAATTGCCTGTTCCTCGCCGCCGGCGGTGAACCTTGGCAGGGCATACTGGTGTGCACCTTCCACGAGCACCAGGCCAGTCTGCGGGCTGAGATCCCGGCGCTGGTGCAGCATCCGGTGCTGGGCAAGTGGCTGTATCTGCCGGAGTCAGGCGAGGCCTTCGAGCGCGACGCACGACGCCTGGTGCAGATGGTCAAGGCGCGCGATCCGCGGATCGGCATTCCGCCCTCGGCCAAGAAGCGGAAGGTCAAGACGGTGCGGTTTGGCGACAAGCTGTGACCGCGCCGGCCGCGGAACGCACAGCGCTCAACTATGGGTTGGGTACCGTTGGTGCATCCAACGGCGGCACATAAACGTAATGTAATAAACGTTAAGCGCAGAAGCCTCTTCCCATCCCATGATCCGCACTCTTGAGCGCACCCAATTCCTCCCCGCCGATTCGGCCACTGTCTGGGCGTATTTTTCCACGCCGCAGAACCTCAACGCCCTCACGCCGCCGGACATGCACTTCGAGACCCTGGGCATCCCGGCACCGATGTATCAGGGGCAGATGATCGCCTACCGCATCCGCGTGGCCCCGGGCGTGCGGCTCAAGTGGCTGACCGAGATCCGGCACGTGCGCGAGGGGCACTACTTTGTGGATGAGCAGCGCCGTGGCCCGTACGCGCTCTGGTATCACGAGCACCGTTTCGAGCCCAAGGACGGCGGCGTGCTGATGACCGATCGTGTGACCTACGCCCTGCCCTTCGGTTGGTTGGGCGATCTGGTGCATGCCCTGTGGGTCGGCCGGCAATTGCGCGAGATCTTCGACTACCGCCGTGACGCCGTGGCGAAGGTGTTCGCCAAGTAGCCCCGTAGCGCACTCAGTCCACGCCGATCGCCCGGCCACCCTCGCGCTTGTCGTAGCTGCGGAAGGCGAACATCGTCTCGCTGTCGACGATGCCCTCGACCTTGAGCAGGTGGTCGGTGATCAGGCTCTCGATCGTGTCGAGCGACTCGCTCTTGAGGATCACAAGGAGGTCGAAGCGCCCCGAGACCGAATAGACATCGGTGACCCCCGGCAGGTCGAGGATCACCTCGGCGGTGCGGGTGACTTTGCGATGGTCGATTTTCAGGAGAATGATCGCGGTGGGCATGGCGGGAATTGCCCCCCTTGATAGGGCGCATTCCCCGAACTTCCAACCTCCATCTCTTGCCGCCCGCCGCCGAACCCAAGCGCCCGCAGCTTGCGCTCCCGCGATCCTCTCCCCACGCTCGCCGGCCAAAAACCCATGGCTTCTTCCACCGCCGCCGCGCCGGCCACTCCCGATCCCAAGGCCCCAATTCCGCGCCAGATCCCCTACATCATCGGCAACGAAGGGTGCGAGCGGTTCAGCTTCTACGGCATGCGGAACATCCTCACGGTGTTCCTCGTCACGTCGCTCCTGAGCTACCTCCCCGAGAACGAGCGACCCGGTGCGGCCAAGGACGTGTTCCACACCTTCGTGATCGGCGTGTATTTTTTCCCGCTGCTCGGCGGCTGGTTGTCCGATCGGTTCTTTGGGAAATACAACACGATCTTCTGGCTGAGCCTCGTGTACTGCGTCGGGCAGTTCTGTCTCGCGCTGTTCGTCGACAACAAGGCCGGTTTCTACACCGGGCTGGCCCTGATCGCCCTCGGCTCGGGCGGCATCAAGCCCTGCGTCGCGGCGTTCGTCGGCGACCAGTTCGACCAGACCAACAAGCACCGGGCCAAGGTGGTCTTCGATGCGTTCTACTGGATCATCAATTTCGGCTCCTTCTTCGCCTCGCTGCTCATGCCGATCTTCCTCCGTCAGCTCGGGCCGGCGGTCGCGTTCGGCGTGCCGGGGCTGCTGATGTTCATCTCGACCGTGATCCTGTGGAGCGGGCGCAAGCGCTATATCATGGTCCCGCCGGCGCCACCCAATCCGCACTCGTTCCTCAACGTCTCCCGCACCGCCCTGGCCTCCGGTCGCCCGGGCCTCATTCTGGCCGCCTTGGGCGCCTTGGCCGCGCTGGCCGCCCTCGCCGCCGCGCCGCAGATCGGCACCGTCATCGCCCTGTGCTCCGCGCTCGTGGCCTTCCTCGCCTTCGCCGGCGCCGGGGTCTGGATCCAGCTCGAAGGCGCCCGCGGCCGCCACCCCGATGAAGCCGTCGAGGGCGTGCGCTCGGTGCTGCGCGTGCTCGTGCTGTTCTTCCTCATCACGCCGTTCTGGTCGCTCTTCGACCAGAAGGCCTCGACCTGGGTGTTGCAGGCCGACGCCATGACGAAGCCGTCGTGGTTCCAGTCCTCCCAGATGCAGGCCCTGAACCCCGCCCTGGTGATGATCCTGATCCCATTCAACAACCTCGTCCTCTACCCGCTGCTCAAGCGCCTCGGTTACGAGATGACCGCGCTCCGCCGCATCACCATCGGCATCGCCTTCTCCGGCCTGTCTTGGGTCATCGTTGGCGGCATGCAGCTCGTCCTCGATGACGGCACCGCCTTCAGCATCGCGTGGCAGATCCTGCCCTACGCCTTCCTTACCCTGGCCGAGGTCCTCGTCTCAACCACCGGCCTCGAATTCGCCTACAGCCAAGCCCCGCAGGCGATGAAGAGCGCGCTGATGAGCTTCTTCAATCTCTCGGTCACCGTCGGCAACCTCTGGGTGCTCGTCGTCAACGGCGCCGTCAAAAACGGCACCGTGACGGACTTCATCAAGTCCACCGGCTTCGGCATCACTGCCTTCCAGATGTTCTTCTTCGCCGGCTTCGCCTTCGTCGCCGCCCTGGCCTTCGGCCTCGTCGCGCGCCGCTACAAGGTGGTCGATCACTACCGGACTGCCTGAGCGCGGTCCGGCGCGTTCGGCGTCTTCCGCATCCGCTTCGGACGCGTGGGCTGGTTGCGCCGGCGCTCGATGGCACAGGTCTCGTGGTACTGCACGAGGTACTTGAGGTCCTTCAGCGTGAGTCCGGCGACCCACTTTTGCCGCTCGACCAGCGTGAAGCGCCGGAGGTCGTGCAAGGGACAGATGATGGGGTTGGTCAGATCGACCGGGCAGTTGTCGGAAAGGAACAGGGCGGACTGTTCCAATTGTTCCCGGCGCAGGGCCGCGGAAGCCGATGCCTTGGTTTTCATTTTGGGGGACGGGGCGAAAGCGGGCTAACCCAGGACTTGCCCAGTATACGCGCCTTCGTCACGGCTGGCTCCGCAGATCTTGCGAAAACTTGGAGCCCGGGACCCCAAGCCGCGCACTTCAGCGTTGAGCGCCCAGCGCGCGGCGTTGAGCGTGCCTCCCACGCCAAGCCATGCCCGAAGTCCCACCTCCCTCCTCGCCCGCCCTCGTCGATCTGCCGATCGCTGATCTGGCGGCGCGCCTCGCGGCAGCGGGGTTCAAAGCCAGCCATGCCGCCCGTATCCTGCGGGCGTGCTACGCCGGCACCGACCCGACGGCGGTCGGCGGCCTGCCGCGCGAGCTCGCCCATAGGCTTCGCCATGAGTTCCGGGTCGCTCCGACCGACCTGGCCGTCCGCCAGGCCGCGGCGGATGGCACGGTCAAGCTTCTGCTCCGGCTGCCCGACGGACGCACGGTCGAGTCGGTCCTCATGCCCGATTTCCGCGCCGACCGCGCCGCGGGCTGCCTGTCGTCGCAGGTCGGTTGCGCCATGGGCTGTGATTTCTGTGCCACGACCAAGACCGGCTTTGAACGCAACCTGACGGCCGGCGAGATCGTCGCGCAGTTCATCGCCCTCCGCCGCGAGGCCGCAGACGGCGGCCGCAAGCTGCAGACCGTCGTGTTCATGGGCATGGGCGAACCGATGCTGAATTACGACGCCGTCATCACGGCGGTGCGCCGCATCGCCGACAATTCGCTCGGCGGCCTGGGTTGGCGCCAGATCACCGTCTCCACGGTGGGCATCGTGCCCGGGATCGATGCCCTCACCGACGAAGGCCTCAACGTGCACCTCGCCATCTCGCTGCATGCCCCCGACGATGCCTCGAGGGCACAGCTGCTGCCCATGGGCCGGCGCTTCCCCATCGCCGACATCCTGGCCGCGGCCGACCGGTTTCAGGCCAGCCGCGGCCGACCGGTGACAATCCAGTATTGTCTCCTCGCCGGCGTGAATGACTCGCCCGACCATGCCCGCACGCTCGCGGCCGTGCTCGGTTCGCGCCGCATGCACGTGAATCTCCTCCGCTACAACCCCACCGGCCTGAGCCTGCGCGGCATCACCTACACCCCCTCGTCCGACGACACAGCCGAGGCGTTTGCCGATACGCTGCGCGCCCACAAGGTCGTCGCCCATTTCCGCCGTTCGCGCGGTCCGGATATCGCCGCCGCCTGCGGACAGTTGCGGGCACGGAATCAGTCGCCGTTGTAGCCCGGGATCTTCCGCACATCGACGGCGTCGATCTGGTGCGGATTCATGAACTCCTTCGCATAACGCAGGTACACGCGGTCGCGGATGAAGATGTCAAAGAGGTCGGGGTCGATGTGGCCCGCGAGCTTCAGCTTGCCGAGGATCTGCAGCGATTCGGTGAGCGTCTTGCCCTCCTTGTAGGGTCGGTCGCGGGCGGTCAACGCCTCGAAGATATCCGCGATGCCCATGATGCGGGCCTGCACCGACATCTGCTCGCGCTTCAGCCCACGCGGGTAACCGGTGCCATCCATGCGCTCGTGGTGGCCGCCGGCATACTCGGGCACGTTGCGCAGGTGCCGCGGCCACGGGAGCGCCTCGAGCATCTCGATCGTGACGTTGATGTGGTGATTGATGATCGCGCGCTCGGCCTGGGTCAGCGTGCCCGAATGGATCGTGAGGTTGTGGATCTCGTCCTCCGTGAGGCAGTCGGCCTCGCGTC
>CAZGJB010000261.1:0-5012 GCA_964526145.1 uncultured Opitutaceae bacterium | reverse complement strand
ACCCGGTAGCGCATGACCCAAGCAGGTTCCGGCTCGCGAATGTTTAAAGAGGGTGAGCAATAACCTGTTTTTTTTGCTGGGGAAGTCCTTGCACGTTGGAGCCGCTCTCGCTGGTAGGCCCGCCTTTGTGATACGTTCGGGATTTAAGGCGATTTGTGAGCCGGGGTATACAGCCAGCATAGGTCGAACCGAAACGCCCCGTTTTCTCCACACTCCCCTTTGGCCTCAGGCCGCGTCTTGGGATTTGTCCAGCGATAGGCAGGAATTTCCGCAGCACTTCGACGAGTCCCGGGTGAAGCGGCAATCGGCCTCCTGCTTAATGATCCCAGTAATCGGTCACAATTGAGTCGTATTCGAAAAGTTGATTGTCGAGTCATCGACCCGAACGTAATCGGCAAGCTCTACCGCAAAGCCTTTGGCCTTAATTTCGGCTCCGACTGCCCGAAGATATTCTTCGTGGGCTTCGAATTTGCCGAGTGACATCACTTGTTGTCCCAAGCGTGTGATGCCGTAGACCTCTAGCTTCAGGAATTTGTTTGGGTCATCGGCTTTCGCGAAGATTACACGACCGTGCGAACACAAAGCCCGGGTGAATCTCTCGGTAGACTCCGACTTTAGTGTGACCGTCAGACCGACCGCTTCAGCCCCAGATACTAACCCTAGGTTCTGTAACTCAAGCAATTCGCCGAAAAGTATGCCTGCCGATTCAAGAAAGCCCATCTGACTTCGGACGATGAATCCTTCAATTACGAACCTGGATACCGATTCAATTTTCAGCGCTTCGTCTGAGGATAGGCTTCGAATGAAGTCGAGCGTTCGAAAACCAAACTTACCGGGCGACTTCAACTCTCCGGCCAAGATTCTACCCCAAAGCGCTTGCAGCTCAGTTGCGGATACCCCTCCAGCGAACTCTCGCCACCGATGTATCCAGTCCGAATCTATACTTTTGGCGGGAATCTCGCTCGTATCGTCCCTCAATTCTTCTTCAGCTGCTGCGATTGCTTTAGCCACATTCACTTCGGCGCGAAGTGCATCGGCAACCGCTGCATTCGTGGCGACCCTAATTGGCTGCAAGAGGGTCTCATCAACTGAACTGGCCGCGACGAGCGCATCACACGATCCGCCATTCATTAAGCTTTTTACACTGCTAGGTATTCGCTTCCCAGCTCGAATCTCGTCCGCTAGCCGCTCAGCGTCCGCGAGGGCTAGGATCTCGGCGCGGCGCACTTCAATCTGCGCAATGCCTTCCCGCCTGATCTGCCACGGTTTGAGGAGTCCACCGACACCTTTCTCCGCTAAGGTTTCCCATAGTTTTATTAACAATCCTTCACCGGGCCAAGTCATGGTGTTTTCGTCCTAGCTCCGCCAAGCGTGGACTAACTAGGCAATATTCGTCAACCGGACATAATTCCGCGCGAGGCATTGATCCATGATGCACCTCAACCAAGTAACTGAGGTAATCATTCCATTCTACATGCGATGCAGTCAGGCCGTGTCTTGGTAGGGACTTTGGCCCCTGTCTTGGGATTACCCGGTAGTATCTGAACAAAACCACGCAGGGCGTTGCACTGGCAGGCCTGTGTGGTCCTCCGCAGGCAGCGGAATGCACTCTGCCGAAAACCTATGAGCAAAACGAAATCCCCCGTGGACGTTGCTGCGATTCGCAGCAATCCGCCCGTAAACATGAACCTGCGCGAAGCAGCCCTCTACCTTGGCATCTCTGCGCGCAAGCTTTGGGACGAAGCCGCCCACCGGCGTCTGCGCGCTGCCCGCATTGGCGCGCGCCTTATCTTCCCCCGTGCGGAGCTGGACCGGTATCTCTCAGTGAGCGCGGCAGCGAATACCTAGCCATGCGCCCTCTACCTACGGACTTTCACCGGGACGGGTACACCTGTCATGTCCGCAAGCGCACCGGGGATGTGGTCCTAGTCGAAATCGGAAATCAGGGCGTGCACTTCGAGGTGGCCATTGTGCAAAAGCGATCAGCCCGAACCTTACCGGGCGGACGAAGTATCCCCGCGATGGAGAGTCTGCCTTCAGATGAACAGTGGGGCCATCTCGGCTGGTCCTTCATGGACCGCCAGCAGGCCGAAGCCCGCTTTGATACGTTAGCGCTAGAACGGGCGGGGAAGAGCGAGGGTATACCTAGGTATACCCCAAGCCCCCAAATCGCCTGTTTACCCGCCACCCCCACCAAAAGAAAGGCCACCGCATGAATCGTGATTACCGATCAGCATCCGAACGCTACTCGTTTGAGCCAGACCCGTACCCCATTCCCCCGCCCATCGGGCCGTATGTAGTCCCGAAGAAGGTCAAAGCCTCAATCAGGGCAGAGCTAGCGCGAAGGGAGAAGGAGTCAGCGAAGCGCCGGGCGTACTACGCTGCCAACCGGGAGAAGTTGCAGGAGGCAGGTCGGAAATCTCGGGCCAAGAAGAGGGCGCAGCGCACCCATTGGTGGTGCTTGGTAAGTCTGAAGCATCCCCTACAGCGCAAGTGCTCAGCAATCGGCACCGAGAGGCCTTTCTCCAAAGACCCATGACACAACCACAAAGTGCCCAGTCTCCCCCGCCGCTCCCCATCCCCTGCCTACCACCGGAGAGGGCGGCAGCAGGCCTTCTTCGTCTGTGCGCCTATTGGTTTGGCCCCGCGCCAAGCTGCATGACTGGAGAGCTACAGCGGGTCCTTGCCGAGCTGTGGGCCAAAGCCGAGAACGCGGCATCTGCCGAGAGCGCCTTTATCTCTGACGTGCTGAGCCCGGCAATCAACGCCGCTCTCTCTGCGGAAGGATCGGAGAGCGCTGAGCAACTCCTAGCTTACGCTGAGACGGTCCCCCTCCCGCATAACGGCGAACCACTCAGCGCCAGCCCCTCCGCGCAGCCTGCCTTCTGTGCGATGCAACAAACCATTTCCACCTATTCCCCACTTCCCAATGTCCCGACTCGAAAAAGTAAGCGCAGACCTGCCGCAGTATAGCGGCCCCGCACCGATCCCGCTCAACCGACTACTGCGCAAAAAACTCCCCCCTGCCATCCCTCGCGTGTGGCCTTGGTTGGATTCAGGGGAGTCCTGCCTCCTGTATGGCGGTACAGGTACAGGGAAAAGCTGGTTGGCCATGGCGCTTGCCTTGGGCGTGGCGGGGGGAGGGGAAGCACTGGGTTGGAAGTTCCCCAACTCAGCAAAGGTTCTGTTCGTTGACGGTGAACAAAGCACCCGCGACTTGCAGGACCGCTTTGCGATCCTCCGTCACACGCTGGGGCCGAAGCACAACGCCAAGCGGGCAGGAGAAAACCTCCTGATTGAATCCCGGACAAATACGAGCGTTGACGTGCCCTTCTTTGACCTGTGCGCCCCCGAACACGCAGCAACCTTTGTCGCGTTCCTGAAGGCAAAGGAGGTAGGCTTTGTGGTCTTCGACAACCTCTCCACGTTATCGGACCGCATGGAGGACGAGAATGCAGCCACCGCATTTAAGCCCATGCAGGCACTATTCGCCCGGCTAAAGGCAGCGAACATCGCAGCCGTGCTGGTTCACCACTCAGGAAAAGCACTGGGGGCAAGGTTCCGGGGCTCAAGTAACATCGCCACCACGTTTGAGCGGATTGTTGCGCTGCATCACAACGACAGAGAAGCCTCCACAGTCCTAGCGGCACGGGCTGAGCTTGAGAAATACCGCTCCAAGCCCCCGCCGGGATTCAGTCCTCAGGTGCATTTCACACTCAAGACAGAGGAGGACGCTAGCGGGAAGACCGTCAGGGCAGCTTGGGAGGTGAACCGAGATGAAAGCCTACTTGCCGAGGCGTGGAAACTGTTCCGCTTTGGCGAGTATCGCACGGTTGAAGCATTCATCGAACAACTAAACAAGCGGCACGGGAAGCGATACCTCGCCAAGCACTTTGCCCGAGACTTTAAGGTAAAGTGGGAGCAGCGAGGCATTGCTACGCAGGCAGACATTCAACGGGCACAAGCGTTGGTGCGCATGCGTGGTCAGAGTCCAGCAGCAGATGAGGGGGACTATTAGGGCGGCGGGCGTATGCCCAAGGAGCCTTTAGGACTGCAAAGTTCAATTCGCAGTCTCAGGCAAGGATACTGGTCAGGGTAACTCTCCAACTCTTCAGGGTCCTATAGGGTTTGGGGAGTTGGGGAGTCGGTCTGGCGAAAGCTTTACTTCCGAATCAAGAAAGCAACCACCCCGCTGAGCGCCAAGAATATCACGAGCAAACATCCCAAACCCTGCCGCGTCTGTTGAGTCTTTGTATTTTCTATCCTGACACGCTCCATGAAGGCGGCATCCTCTTTTGTCCAGCGATAGGCAGGAATCTCAATCAACCGCATAGCCCTTGCCACCTCTTCTGGGCTGTGGGTCCTTAGCAGTTGTGTTTCGGCTTCCTTCAGCCGCGCAGCGTCATTGTCCATGCTGTTTAGAAAGCCCAGTCTAGAGGCTACAGACAGACTGTAGCAGTGTTTTGTTGGTGCCCGAAATGTCGCATAAAGGCAGGGCCGGACTCAAAGGTCCGGCCCGGGGATCAGGGTTGGTGCACCCGACAGAACTTGCTGCCCGGTGCGGGAGTATTTCGACACGCGTTGCCGCTTTTCGTTGTGGCTGCGCAGTGCTGGACGGCTGGGTCATGATAATGGCAATAACTTCTGCCAGCGGGCGCTTGGTTCCGACACTGCTTCCCGGCTCGCGTGGTGCCAAGGCACTGGCCAGCAAACACGCTGCCTGTGAAAGCCAGCAGGAACGCCAGCAAGAGGACTCGGCGGAGTAGCGCGCTCATGATGTGTGACAAGGCAAGCAGCAGAACTTACAGCCATTGATGCGATTCGCGGGCCAACGCCTACGGGCTTCAGCCACGGCACCGTGACAGCTCGGATGATTACCGAGCCCAACGCGATTCTCTGGCTTTGGTAAATAGTAGCAGGTCATGGTGTAGATCTCGGTGGTCGCCGTATCATTAAAAAAAAAAAGGGTGGGGGGGGGGGGGGGGGGGGGGGGGGGGGGGGGGGGGGGGGGG
>CAZGJB010000260.1:0-5015 GCA_964526145.1 uncultured Opitutaceae bacterium | reverse complement strand
GACGGCAACGGCCGCTGGGCCCGGCAACGCGGCCTGCCCCGCATCGAGGGCCACCGCCGGGGCGTCGAGACGGTGCGCACCATCACCGACGCGGGCCGCGAGCTCGGCCTGCGCACCCTCACGCTGTACGCCTTTTCCGTCGAGAACTGGAAGCGCCCCCAGGACGAGGTCGGAGCCCTGATGGGCCTGCTTGAATACTATCTCCAGAAGGAGCTCGACACGTTCATCAAGAACAAGATCCGCCTCCGCACCATCGGCCGCACCAATGAGCTGCCGACCGGCGTGCAAAAGCACCTCAACCGCACGATCGAGGCCACGGCGGCCTTCACCGACTACACGCTGGTCCTCGCGCTGAACTACGGCGCCCGCACCGAGGTGGCTGATGCCGCGCGCGACTACGCCGCCGCCGTCGCCGCCGGGCGCGAGGAGGCCGGTGTCAGTTCGTGGACCGCGTTCCGCCGCTACCTCGGGACGGCCGACCTGCCCGACCCCGACCTCATCATCCGCACGTCCGGCGAAACCCGCGTCAGCAATTTCCTGCTCCTGCAGGGCGCCTACGCCGAGTTCGTGTTCACCCCGGTCCTCTGGCCCGATTTCGGCAAGGCCGACCTGGCCGCCGCCATCGCGGAGTACGCCCGCCGCGAGCGCCGCTATGGTCTGACCAGCGAGCAGGTCGCCTCCTCCGCCAAATAGCCCCATGCCCCAACGCATCTTCAGCACGGTCCTGCTCTGGGCGATCGTCGCCGGCAGCCTCTGGTTCTTCCGCACCACCGGCGGCGTGATCTTGATCGGCCTCATCGCCGCGCTCACGCTCGTCGAGTTCTACCGGCTCATGGCCGGCGCCGGCCTCGCGCCCTTCGACAAGCTGGGCGTGGCTTTCGGCGCCGTCATCACGATCTCCCCCTGGCTCGAGCAGCGCTTCGGGGTGCCGGTGGGTTGTGGCCATCTGCTCGCCCTCGCCGTCATCGTGTTCTCGATCCGCATCCTCGGCGAACGCGATCCGCAGCATCGCGTCGAGGCGCTCGCCGGCACGCTCTTCGGCCTGATCTATGTGGCGCTGCTGCTTTCGTATCTTGTCCGCATCGTGATCGCCAACCCCGCGGAGCCGACGCAGGGCCTGCTGCTCTTCATCTGGCTGGTCGCGGTGGCCAAGTTCTGCGACGTCGGCGCGCTCCTGACCGGCCTCGCGATCGGCCGGCACCACATGGCGCCGCAGATCAGTCCCAAGAAGACCTGGGAAGGCGCCGTCGGCGGCGTGCTCGTCTCGATGGGCATCGGCGCCCTGCTCGCCTGGTGGTGGGCTCCCCACCTGCCCGGCCACATGACGCCGTTGGTGGCCGCCCTCATCGCCAGCCCGATCGCGATGGTCGCGATCGTCTCGGACCTGATCGAGTCCATCATCAAGCGCCGCGCCACCATCAAGGACTCCGGCGGCCTCATCCCCGGTATCGGCGGCATCTTCGACGTGAGCGACAGCCTCATCCTGACGGCGCCGCTCGGCTACCTGCTCTTCGGGCTTTACCAGTGAACCGCCCCCGCAAGCGCGTCGTCCTGCTCGGCGCCACCGGCTCAATCGGCGAGAACACGCTGCGCGTGATCGCCGCCCATCCCGACAAGCTCGAGCTGGTCGGCATCGCCGCGCGCACCGGGTGGGAAAAGCTCGCCGCGATCGCCCGGGCGCACCGCGTGGCCCATGTCGGCCTGTTCGACGACCAGGCCGCCGCCGCCGCCCGCGCCTCCGGCCGCTTTGCCCCGGGCACGACGATCCACGCGGGCCTGCCCGGTCTCGTGGAACTCGCGCAGTTGCCCGCGGCTGACATCGTCCTCGTCGCCGTCGTCGGCACGACCGGCCTCGAGCCGGCCCTCGCGGCCATCGGCGCCGGCAAGGACCTCGCCCTCGCCTCCAAGGAGATCCTCGTCCTCGCCGGCAAGTTCGTCATGGCGGCCGCGCGCAAGCACGGGGTGAAACTCCTCCCGGTGGACAGCGAGCACAACGCCGTCTTCCAGTGCATCGCCGGTCATCCGCAGGCCGGGGTGCGCCGCATCGTGCTCACGGCCAGCGGCGGGGCCTTCCGCGACTGGCCGGCCGAGCGTCTCGCCCATGTGACGCCGGCCGACGCGACCAAGCACCCGAATTGGTCCATGGGCCCGAAGATCACGGTCGATTCCGCCACCCTCGCCAACAAGGGCCTGGAACTCATCGAGGCGCAGTGGCTGTTCGACCTGCGGCCCGACCAGTGCCAGGCCGTCCTGCATCCGCAGAGCATCGTCCACTGCCTCGTCGAGTTCAACGACGGCGCCATGCTCGCGCAGCTCTGCCCGCCGTCGATGACCTTCCCGATCCAGCACGCCCTGCTCCACCCCGACCGGGCGCCGGGCGTCGAGTCGCCGCTGGACTTCACGAAGCTGCTGTCGCTCGAGTTCCGCCCCGTGGACGAAGCCCGCTTCCCCATGCTGCGGCTCGCCAAGCAGGTCATGGTGGCCGGCGGCAGCGCCCCGGCCGTGTACAACGCCGCCAACGAGGTGGCCGTCGCCGCCTTCCTCGCCGGTCGCATCCCCTTCCTTGCGATTCCGCAGGTCGTGGATAAAACACTGCAGAACCAACCCTTGCGGGAACCCGCCGACCTGGCCGAAGTCTTGGCCTTGGACGCGGCCGCCCGCCGCTACGCCTCCCAC
The DNA here is from genome assembly GCA_964526145.1 of uncultured Opitutaceae bacterium. Lineage (GTDB taxonomy): Bacteria > Verrucomicrobiota > Verrucomicrobiia > Opitutales > Opitutaceae > UBA2377. The sequence goes on along the minus strand of CAZGJB010000260.1, from coordinate 2,339 downwards.
CACCTTCCCACCTCCTAGCCCGCCGCCGTGTCCTCCGATCTCCTGCAAACGCTCCTCTCGAACGCCTGGTCGGTGTTCCTCGTCGTTCTCTTCTTCGGCGGCTCGATCTTCGTTCACGAACTCGGGCACTTCATCGCCGCCCGCCGCCGCGGCGTCCATGTCGAGCGGTTCTCCATCGGCTTCGGGCCCAAGATTTTCTCGTGGAAGGGCAAGGATGGCGTCGAATACCGCCTCTCCTGGCTCCCGCTCGGCGGCTACGTCGCGCTGCCGCAACTGGCCGACCTCCGGGGCATTGAGGGCGAGAGCGAGGCGGACGTATCCCAGCTGCCGCCGCTGAGCTACGCGACGAAGATGATCGTCTTCGTCGCCGGCGCCGCCTGCAACGTCCTCTTCGCCCTGGCCCTCGCCTGCATCATCTGGTTCATCGGGCAGCCGATGAGCAGCGAGATGGCGACGACCCGCATCGGGTACGTCAGCCCGACCCTCGACCTGCCTGACGGCACCAAGACGCCCAGCCCGGCCAAGGAGGCCGGCCTGCGGATCGGCGACGTCGTGCGCCAGATCGACGGCATCGCGGTCAATGAATGGACCGACCTGATGCAGACGCTCATCACCGGGGCCGGGCGCACGTCGAACGGCCGCCCGATGGCGATCTTCACCGTGGAGCGCGCCGGGAAAATGGAGGATTTCGCCGTCTACCCGATCCTTTCCGGCGACGAAAAGTTCCGCCGCGTCGGCATCGCGCCCGGTTACGAACTGCTCGTCCACTCCGTCGCGGCCGGGTCGCTGGCGGAAGGAGCCGGCTTCAAGCCCGGAGACGAGATTCTCAGCCTCAACGGCACCCCGACCCTCAGCGTCGCCACTTACCAGGAGATCCTGGCCGCCACGAACGCCAAGCCGGTCGCCGCGATCGTGAAGCGGGCCGGCACCGAGGTCGCGCTCACCATCCCCGCCCGCCCGGACGCCAAGCCCAACGCGACGCTCGGGCTAACGCTGACCACCGGTTTCAAGCTCATCCATCCCTCGCCCCTCGCCCAGGTTTACGACCATGTCGTCATGACCTTCCGCACGCTGGTGAGCCTGGTCCACCCGCAGTCCGACATCGGCCTCTCCAAGGTCGCCGGCCCGGTCGGCATCGTCCGCATCTTCCACAGCGCCGCCGAGGCGGGCATCCGCGCCGTGCTCATGTTCACCATCCTCGTGAACATCAACCTCGCGATCTTCAACCTGCTGCCAATCCCGGTCCTCGACGGCGGCCAGATGCTCTTCGCCACCATCGCCCGCCTGCGCGGCCGCGCCCTGCCGGCGAATTTCATCATGGCCGCGCAGAGCACGTTCGTCGTGCTGCTGTTCTCGATGATCATCTACGTGAGCTTCTTCGATGTCCGCCGCGTCGTCCGCGACGTCCAGGCCAGCAAGGCCGAGGCCGCCCCTGCCGCCGAGAAGTCCGAGCCGGCGAAGCCGTAGCCGGCCGAGGGGCCGGCAACGCTTAACGTTCAACGTTTAACGCTTAACTTTCAACGGCCAGGATCGCGCCCGCACGCCACTTGAGCGTTAAGCGTTGAACGTTGAGAGTTAAGCGTTCTCCGCCCGAATGACCATTGACCCCCGCGCCCGTGCCATGACGATTTCCGCCATGTCCTACTGCGCCTCCCGCTACCAGACCGTCCGTCGCCGCACCCTCGAGGTGAAGGTCGGTGCCGTCGGCATCGGCGGCGACAATCCCGTCCGCATCCAGTCGATGACGACGAGCGACACGCAGGACATCGCGGCGACCGTGCAGCAGTCGATCGCCCTCGCCGAGGTCGGGTGCGAGATCGTCCGCATCACCGCCCCCAATGTCCCGGCGGCGCAGTGCCTCAAGACCATCCGCGAGCAGTTCACCGCCGCGGGCTTCGGGCACATCCCGCTGGTGGCCGACATCCACTTCCTTCCCTCCGCGGCGATGGAGGCCGTCGAGCACGTCGAGAAGGTCCGCGTCAATCCGGGCAACTACGCCGACAAGAAGAAGTTCGCGGTCAAGGAGTACACCGACGCCGACTACGATCGCGAATTGCAGCGCCTGCACGACGCGTTCACGCCCCTCGTCCTCCGCGCCAAGGCCCTCGGCCGCTCCCTGCGCATCGGCACGAACCACGGCTCGCTCTCCGACCGCATCATGAACCGCTACGGCGACACGCCGCTCGGCATGGTCGAGAGCGCCCTCGAATTCCTCCGCATCGGCGAGGCCCACGGCTACCGGCAGATGATCCTGTCGATGAAGGCGTCCAACCCGAAGGTCATGATCCAGGCCTACCGGCTCCTCGTGCAGCGCATGGACGAGGCCGGCATGCAGTATC
>CAZGJB010000259.1:0-5022 GCA_964526145.1 uncultured Opitutaceae bacterium | reverse complement strand
GGGCGCGGCGGCCGCCAGCAGCAGGTCCGTCTGCCGGCAGAGGAACGCCGGGATCTGCACGACGTCGCACACAGCCGCCACGGGTGCCACCTGCTCGCGCTCGTGCACGTCAGTCAGCACCGGGAAACCGTACTCGCGCTTGATGAGCGCCAGCAGCTTGAGCCCGTCCTCCAGGCCGGTGCCGCGCGGGCCGGATGCCGAGGTGCGGTTGGCCTTGTCGAAGGAGCCCTTGAAAATGAGGTTCAGCTCCGGGTGCGCCACGCGCATGGCCACGAGCTTCTCCGCGACCGCCCGGCAGACTGTCTCGCCCTCGAGCGAACACGGACCCGCGATTACCGTCAGACGTTTGGGATCGTGGAGCATGGGATTAAGCCTTCGCGCCTTTCCTTCGCGCCTTCGCCCCTTTGCGTTTCAAATTCAGCGTCGCCGCGATGAACGCCGCGAAGAGCGGATGCGCCTGGTTGGGCTTTGACTGGAACTCGGGGTGGAACTGCACCGCGAGGAACCACGGGTGATCCTTGAGCTCGATGATCTCGACGAGATTACGGCGCGGATTGATGCCGCTGACGACGAGGCCGCCGCGCTGGAGCTGGCCGACGTAGGCGTTGTTGACCTCGAAGCGGTGCCGGTGGCGCTCGCGGATGCTGTCGGCCTTGTAGGCCCGGTGCGCATGCGTGCCCGGGGTGAGCGCACACTCGTAGCTGCCGAGGCGCATGGTGGCGCCCTTGTCGATGATCTTCTTCTGCTCCTCCATCATGTTGATGACGGGATGGGCGGGACTCGGGTCGAACTCGGTGCTGTTGGCGCCCTTCAGCTTGAGCACGTTGCGCGCGAACTCGATGACCGCGATCTGCAGGCCGAGGCAGAGGCCGTAATACGGGATCTTGTGCTCGCGGGCAAAACGGGCCGCGGCGATCTTGCCCTCGGTGCCGCGGTCGCCGAAGCCGCCGGGCACGAGGATGCCGTCGAGCTTCTTCAGGACGGCGAGCCCGCCCTTCTTCTCGAGGTCCTCGGCATCGATGCGCACGATGTTCACGCGGCAGTTGTTGGCGATGCCGGCGTGGGTGACGGACTCGTAGACGGATTTGTAGGCGTCCTGCAGCTCGATGTACTTGCCGACGACGCCGATGGTGACCTCGTGGGCGGGCTTGAGGATGCGGCCGACGATCTGCTGCCAGATGTTCTTGGCCGGCGGCGGATTCTTCAGGTCGAAGAGATCAAGCACGAGCTGGTCCAGCCCCTCCTTCTGCAGGGCGAGCGGGAGCTCGTAGATCGAGTGGGCGACATCGCGGCACTCGATGACGGCCTTGACCGGCACGTTGCAGAACATCGAGAGCTTGTCGCGCAGGCCGTGGTCGAGCGGGTGGTCGGTGCGGCAGACGAGGATGTCGGGCTGGATTCCGATCTCGCGGAGCTTGGCGACCGACTGCTGCGTGGGCTTGGTCTTCAGTTCGCCCGCGGCGTTGAGGTAGGGCACCAGCGTGACGTGGATGAACACGACGTCCTTCGGCCCGACCTCGAGTGCGAACTGGCGCATGGCCTCGAGGAATGGCAACCCCTCGATGTCGCCCGTCGTGCCGCCGATCTCGGTGATGAGGATGTCGGCGTCCTTCCCGCCGGCGTAGATCCGCTCCTTGATCTCATTGGTGACGTGCGGAATGACCTGCACGGTCTTGCCCAGGTAGTCGCCGCGGCGTTCCTTCTGGATCACCGACTCGTAGATCTGGCCGGACGAAAGGCTGTTGAGGCGCGAGAGCTTGCCGCTGGTGAAGCGCTCGTAGTGGCCGAGGTCGAGGTCGGTCTCGGCGCCGTCCTCCAGCACGTACACCTCGCCGTGCTGGAACGGGCTCATCGTGCCCGGGTCGACATTCAGGTACGGGTCAAACTTCTGGATGCGCACCTTCAGGCCGCGCATCTCGAGCAGCGCGCCGAGCGAGGCCGCCGTCAGGCCCTTGCCCAGCGAAGAAACCACTCCGCCCGTCACGAAAATGTATTTCATCGGGAAGGGTTAAGCGGGGCGCTTTCGCGGAGACAAGTAAAGAGTCCGGGGCGCACCCGGCCCTCAGCCCTTCACCGCGACCTCGCGACCCTTGGCCTGCGCCGCGTAAACGGCCTCGAGGATGCCGATGACTTTGATCGTCTCGGTCCACGGCACCGGCGAGGGTTTGCCATTGAGGACGCAGTCGGTGAAGGCGGCGATCTCGTTCCAATGCGGGTGCGGCACCGCGACCGGGCTGGTGACCGAGCCCTGGGCGTGCGTGCCGTTGATGACCGTGGTGAACTCGGCTGACGGCCACTTGATGCCACCCTTGGTGCCGTAGAGCTGGGCGCTCATGTCCTCGTTTTCCGGCTGGTGGGACATCCACGCGGCCTCGAGGACGAGCGTGGCGCCGTTGTCGAAATGCACGAACCCCGCGGCAAAGTCCTCCACCGAGTAGCGCTCGCGGTCCCATTCGCCCCAGAGGTTGGGCATGGTCTTGCCCTTGGCGAAGACCGTGCGGGCGACGCCGGTGGCGCGCACCGGCTTCGGGAAGCCCATAAGCCAGAGGCAGAGATCGAGGGCGTGCACGCCGATGTCCATGCACGGTCCGCCGCCGGAGAGCTTGGCGTCGATGAACCCGGGCGCCGGCGGGAGCCAGGCGCGGCGCATGGCCCGCACGCGGGCGTGATAGGCCTCGCCGAGGTTCCCGGCGTTGACCCAGGCCTTCGCCGCCACGCCCGATTGGGTGAAGCGCTGGTGCTGGGCCGTCATGAGCTTGAGTTTTTTGCGGTCGGCCAGGCGACCCATCTGCCTCACCTCGGCCGTCGAGACGGCCAGGGGCTTTTCACACAGCACGTGGCAACCCTTGTTGAGTGCCGCCAGCGCCGCCGGCGTGTGCACCTTGTTGGGCGTGCAGATGTCGACCGCGTCGAGATCGAGCTTCAACAGGTCGCGGTAATCCGTGAACACCTGCGCCGCGCCGGCGAGGGCCGCGGCCTTCTGGGCCGTCACGGGGGAGACGTCGGCCACGCCGACGATCTCAACTTCCGGCAGGTTCTTCCAGCCGGGGATGTGCACGGCCTGGGCGATGCCGCCGCCGCCGATCAGGCCAACACGGAATTTGCGGGTGCTCATGGTTGGGGAATGTCAGCCAAGCGATGCCGCGCCCGCCCGGAACCGACAATCCCAAAACCGATTTCCCCGCCGGCCCGGCTTGAACAATCTTGTTGCCCGCGCGGGGTCCGTGCGGTGACGTGCGCCCAGCACCATGAACGGCGCCCGCCCCTCCCTGCTCTGCTTCGGCGAGATCCTGTGGGACTTCCTGCCGGCCGGCCTCTTTCCCGGCGGCGCGCCGTTCAATGTCGCCTACCACCTGCATCGGCAGGGCGCCAACGTCACCGTGGTCTCCGCCGTCGGCCGCGACGTGCTCGGCACCGAGCTGCGCCGTCGCCTGACCGGCTGGGGTCTGGACCCGGCCGGGATCGCCGAAGTCGCCGATCTGCCGACCGGCTATGTGCGCGCGACGATCTCCGCTTCGGGCGATGCCACCTACGAAATCGTCACCGACGTCGCCTGGGACCGCATCGCACTGCCGGCGAGCGTCCTCGAGCGCGCACGTTCGGCCCGCGGCCTGATCTTTGGGTCGCTCGCGCTGCGCAGCGGGTCCAATCGCGAGGCGTTGCAGGAGTTGCTCGCCGCCCTGCCCCGTGCGGCCTGGCGGGTGTTCGACGTCAACCTGCGCGCCCCGTTCGACGATTCCGCCTTGGTGCTGCAACTCGCCACCAGCGCCACGCTGCTGAAGCTGAACGCGTCCGAGGCCGCGCGGCTGGCGGCCGGGGCGGCGGAATCTCCCGGACGCGAGGAGGCCGACGCCCGTGCCCTCGCGTCGAAGACTGGTTGCCCGCTCGTCTGCATCACGGCCGGCGAGCGCGGCGCAGGCCTGCTCAAAGATGGACGGTGGTTTTGGGAGCAGGGCCGTCCGGTTCAAGTTGCCGATACCGTCGGCGCCGGCGATGCCTTCCTAGCCGCGCTGGTGCTCCAGCTCCTGCGTGATCCTCAGGCGCCGGCAACCGCGCTTGCGCACGCCTGCCGCACCGGCGAATGGGTGGCCAGCCGTCACGGCGCCACCCCGGAGTATCCGGCTTAGGAGCGGCGACGGCGCCAAACCGACCAACCGACGACCACCAAACCAAGCCCCATCAGGGCATAGGTTGACGGCTCGGGAACGGCCAAGCCGTTGGTTTCAAACGTGTCGGAGAACGCGAAACTCAACACCTCGTGATTGCCGAACGCCGAGGCAGTCGCAGCAGTGAAGCCGATATGCGCAGCCGAGCCGCCAAGCACGGTGTTGAGGTTGACGTTGTAAGCGAGCGCAGCCTCACCCGTCGGTCGCGTTACATCATCGCTGATGCGCACCTCGAGCGTAGTCCCGTTGTAATCCACCCAGACCGTCCAGAGGGTGCCGTTGTCGAACGCGGTCGCGATATTCACGGTGGTCAACGACGTCATGTTGCCCCCGGTATTGACGCCAATGTGGTTCGAACTCGGATCGTTGCTGTTGCGGAACGTGTCAAACTCGACGGCAAGGCTGTTCGCAATTCCTCCGTAACCAAGGCCGGAACCGAACGACCCGATCTGCGCCGCGCCGGCACGCTGAATCACAAACGCCAAACCGTCCGCACCCGCGGCGGTACCATCGCTGATGCCACCCGGGCTGGTGATTCGAAACTGAAAGACAGCGCTGAAGTCAGTCACATCGTGTTGCGCGGTCGTAAAAAACGCGCCACGCCGGTCTTGCCGGTCCGATGCCAACACAATCGATCCGTTGACGACGACTCCATCAGTGACAGTCAAACCCGCCTGGCTCGAAAAATCCTGGTAGCGAATCACCGTCTGCGCACCTAACGGGGAGACGACCGCGGCCGCTAGAGCCAATACATATGTGAGCCGTGCACGCATCGGAAACTCCAGTACACTGCAACCCCTTTGCAGATGCGCGAGCCTATTCCCCCAATTTAGGGAATAGTCCTTATTCGACGAAA
>CAZGJB010000258.1:0-5023 GCA_964526145.1 uncultured Opitutaceae bacterium | reverse complement strand
GATCGCCATGGTCGGCGGCCTCTTCGCCTACATCGGCGCCTCGCTCCTGACCTATCGCCAACCCTACAATCTGGACCGCCTGCTCCATCGCGGAAAGTACAGCATCGACGGCGAGAGGCACATCAAGTCCCCGTGGACCTGGCGGTCCTGCATGGGCAAGCTCATCGGCATCACGCCCGAATACACGCGCGGCGACCGGTGGATCGCCTGGTCGGTCTTCGTGTACACGTTCGTCTATCAGATCGGGCTGTGCTTCGTGGCGGTCGTGATCTGGAACGTCATCTCGCCGTGGCCGGCGGAGTGGTGGAGCACTTATTTCTACGTCAACAGCGTGCTGATCGCGGCCGCCATCGGCGTGATCTCGACGGTCTGGTTCATGATCGGCGGCATCATCGACACCCGCCGGCTGTTCCGTGATCTCGAGGCCCGCGGGGACAACCCCCTGGATGACGGTCGCGTGGAAAACCAGGTCTCATTGATGGACCAGGCCGCGTTCAAGGCCCGGGCTCTGGACGACGACGCACCCGGCGACAAGCCGAAGCGCTGAGGGCGCGGGGATTCGCGCCCCGTCAGGCGCGGCCGAGCCGGGTCGACAGGTCCACCAGCTGCCGCGCCACCGCCTCGACGGATTTTTGCGACCGCGGTTCCTTCAGCGCGCCGGCAGCATCGAAGGCCGCGGCGGCGTGCGGCAGGATGCATTGCGCGGGCACGACATGACAGCCGAGGTGCAGGAGGAGATGGCGCACATACATCATCGAACGGGCTCCGCCGAGCGCACCGGGCGAGGCTGACACCACGGCGGCGACCTTGCCGGTGAACGGGTTGTCGTCGGCGCGGCTGATCCAGTCGATCGTGTTCTTGAGGAGCGGCGTCATGAAAGAGTTGTACTCGGGCGAGGCGATGAGCAGGCCCGCGTGGGCGTTCACGAGGTCGATCAGCTTCACTGCGGCCGGCGGCAGGCCCCGGGCGTCCTCCTCGTCGCCATGGTAAAGCGGGAGGGCATACTCATTGAGATCGAGGAGCGTGACGTCGCCACCGGCCACCCGGGTGGCGTCCACCGCCACGGCGAGGAGCTTGCGATTGAGCGACTCCCGCCGGGCGCTGCCGGCGAAGGCGAGGATGCGGGGTGTGGTTGGGGTAGAATTCGGCATGCCCACAGGCAATCCCGCGGCCCACTTGGCGCAAGCCTGAGGGTGGTCGTCTTCTTCAGGTATCAATTATTCCAAGATCAGGGGAACCCGGATACGGCCCCAAGGTCGACGGGGCGCCATGAAAACCCCCATGCTGGCCGCCTTGACCCTGGTTTGCTCCCTTGCCGCCCTGCCCCTGCAGGCCGGACTGAAGGAGGCCGCGATGGCCTTGCCGGCCGAATTGGCCTCGGCCCCGCGCCTGGCCGTGCAAGGTCGCCAGGGCTGGAAGCTCACGGAGCGCCTGGCCTTTGGCGAATTCACCGTGACCGATGTCCAGCGCTCGCTCACGAAGGGCAGCGACCTGCAGATCCTGTTCTACGAGGGCAGCAAGCGGCGGCAGACCTTCGGGTTTGCCCTCACCGAAGCCGGCCGACCCCTCGGGCGCGGCGCCGCGGCGACCAACCTGCACCGGCGGGCGCTCGAGTCCGACGACGGCTTCGCAATCGAGCTGCGCAATCGTTCCGGCTTCTCGGCGCGCCTCGTCCCGACCGCGACGCCCACTGCCGAATGGACGCTCGAGCTGGCCGAAAAGCGTGACAAGCCGCTCGAAGGCACGCTGCGCCAGGGCGCCCGCACGATCGCCGTGAGCGGCACCAACCGTCTCGCCGGGACACGCTTCCCGCTGGGCGAGACCTCCGGCTACGTCTTCACGCTGAACCACCGGCCCATCGCCGCCGTCGAGGTCATCAACAACGGGGCGGTGTGGCTGGCCGCGGACCTTGCGCCGGACGTGCGGGTGGCCGTGGCGCATGCGGCCGCCGCGCTCCTGCTGTTCGAGGAGCTGCGGGCCACGCTGCCGGAGTGATCAACCCAGCGACTTGAGCAGGCGCTCGAGCTCGGAGCGCTTGGCCTGCTGGTCGGCGAGCTGCTTGCGGGCTCCGGCGATGACGGCGGGCGGGGCCTTGCTCACGAAGGCCTCGTTGCCGAGACGCGCCTCGGTGCCCGCGATATGCTTCGCGAGGGCCTCGATTTCCTTCGCAAGCCGGGTCTTCTCGGCGGCGACGTCGCCGGCCTTGAACTGGCGGATGAGATTCCACGAACCGTGGGCCGTGACGCAGACGGGGGCGTTGGGCGACATGGCTCCGCGCGTGATGCTGGCCGCGCCCACCATGCGCTTCAGCTTGGCGAGATTGGCGGAGACGATCTCCCACTGGCGGTCGGCGCACTCGACGACGAACTCGCAGTCCTTCTTCGCCGCCTCGCCCTGCTCCGCCTTCATGGCGCGCAGGAGGGAGACGGTCTGCTTGATCTGGGCCACCTCGGCGGCGGCATCCATGTTGAGATGGAGGCCGTGGAGCACACCGGCGTTGGCGAGGCCCGACGCGTCGTCGTAGCCGGCCTGGCTGATGAAGCTGCCCTCGGTGCCGTAGCCGAGCATGCGCCAGAGTTCCTCGGTGATGAAGGGCGTGAACGGATGCAGGAGCAGGAGCGTCTGCCGCAGCACAAGATCCTGGATCGCGAGGCAGTTGTTCTTCAGCGCGGGGTCCTGGAGCTTGGCCTTCGAGACTTCCACGTACCAGTCGCAGAAATCGTTCCAGAAGAAACCGTAGATCGCCTGCACGGCGGCGCTGAACTCGAACTGCCCGAAGCAGCGGTCCACGTCGCGCGTCGTGGCGAAGAGGCGGTCGAGGATCGCGTGGTCGTCGGCGTCGAAGCAGGCGGGATTGAAGCGCCCGAGGATCGCGGAGGCCGAGGAGTTGTCGGCCATCTCGCCGCTCATCTGCCGGAAGCGGCAGGCGTTCCAGAGCTTGTTGCAGAAGTTCTTGCCGCCCTCGATGCGATCTTCCTGGAAGCGGATGTCCTGACCCTGCGGGGCGATGGACACGATGCCGAAGCGGAGGCCGTCGGCGCCGTACTTGGCGATGAGGTCGAGCGGATCCGGCGAGTTGCCGAGCGACTTCGACATCTTGCGGCCCAGCGAATCGCGGATGATGCCCGTGAAATAAACGTCGCGGAAGGGGATGCGCTTCTCGATCGGCTGGCCGGGATTGGCGTACTCGAGGCCGGCCATGATCATGCGGGCGACCCAGAAGAAGATGATGTCCGGACCGGTCACGAGCGTGCTGGTCGGATAGAAATAGCCGTAGCCGGATTTGGTCATCGCCGCTTGATCCGGCCAGCCGAGGGTGGCGAGCGGCCAGAGCCAGGATGAGGCCCAGGTGTCGAGGACGTCCTCCTCCTGCACCCAGCCGGCCTTGTCGGCGGGACCGTCGAGCGAGACGTGCACCTTCTCCGGGTCGCGCAGATCGGCTTCGGTCAGCTTCTCCTTGTCGAGGCCGGCGCGATACCAGACGGGGATGCGGTGACCCCACCAGAGTTGGCGGCTGATGCACCAGTCCTGGATGTTCTCGAGCCAGTGGAGATAGACCTTGGACCAACGTTCGGGGTGGAAGCGGATGTGTCCGTCGCGCACTGCCGCCTTGGCCTCCTCGACACGCGGGTATTTGAGCCACCACTGCCACGTGAGGCGGGGTTCGATCGGCACGTCGGCGCGCTCGGAGTAGCCTACGTTGTTCTCGTAGGCCTCCTCCTGCACGAGGGCGCCGCTCTCCTTGAGCAGCTCCGCTGCGCGCTTGCGGCCGGCGAAGCGGTCGAGACCGGCGAGTTCGGGGCCGGCGAGCTCGTTGAGGGTGCCGTCGGCGTTGAGCACGTCGATCGGCGGGAGCTTGTGCCGCTGGCCGATCTCGAAATCCACCTTGTCATGCGCCGGGGTGATCTTGAGCGCGCCGGAGCCGAATTCCTTGTCCACCATCGCATCGGCGATGATCGGGATCTCCGCCGCGGGCCCGAGCGGGCGGCGCACCTTGCGGCCGAGGAGCGCGGTGTAGCGGGGATCCTCGGGATGGACGGCGATGGCCACGTCGCCCGGGATCGTCTCGGGGCGCGTGGTCTTGACGGTGATATACTCACCGGGGCGGTCCACGATCTCGTAGCGCACCTGGTAGAGGTGACCCTTGACCGGCTTCATGATCACCTCCTCGTCGGAGAGGGCGGTGAGCGAGACCGGGCACCAGTTCACCATGCGCTTGCCGCGGTAGATGTGGCCCTTGGCAAAGAGGTCGACGAAGACGTTGAGCACGGCCCGCGAGTAATGCGGGTCCATCGTGAACTGCGTGCGTTCCCAGTCGCAGGAGGCGCCGAGCGCCCGCAGCTGCTTCAGGATGATGCCGCCCTTCTCCTCGCGCCACTCCCAGACCTTGGTGAGGAACTTGTCGCGACCGAGGTCGCGGCGGTGGAGCTTCTGCTTGCGCAATTCGCGCTCGACCACGGTCTGCGTGGCGATGCCGGCATGATCGGTGCCCGGCAGCCAGAGCGCCTCCTGGCCCTGCAGGCGGGCGCGGCGGATCAGGATGTCCTGCAACGTGTTGTTGAGCACGTGCCCCATCGTCAGCACGCCCGTCACGTTGGGCGGCGGGATCATGATGGCGTAGGGTCGCTTGGCCGCGTTGACGCGTCCCGCAAAGGCGCCCGCGGACTCCCAGGCGGCATACCATTTCTGCTCAACCTCGTGCGGATCGTAACTCTTGCTGATTTCGGCCATGGATGGGTGCGGAATGTGAACCGCGGAGAAAACCGCGCAGGGCGGCGCGAGGCAAGTGGTTAAATCCCCTCGCCGACCGCCGGTTTTTGGCTTCACTCCTGCATCCTCCATGTCCGCCCTCCCCCTGCCTCCCGCCCGCACCGTGCTGGCCCTCCCCGGCGATATTGATCCCGCGGAGCGCCTCGCCGTCTGCCGGGCCTTTCTGCAGGCGGAGGATGCCGCGCTCCGGGAGCATCATGTGGCCGGGGCCTCGGGCTTTGCCGTCGTGCGGGCCCGGGCGGCCCGCGTGGAC
>CAZGJB010000257.1:0-5099 GCA_964526145.1 uncultured Opitutaceae bacterium | reverse complement strand
TGAGAACACCTGCCATGCCCCCGCCTGATGCCGAGCTTACCCGTTGGTTTGCCGAGGAAGTGCAGCCGCACGAACCGGCGCTGCGGGCTTGGCTGCAGGCGCGGTTCCCCGCGCTGGGCGGGGCCGACGACGTGGTGCAGGAGGCCTACGCCCGCCTGCTCCGCGTGCGCGAGACCGGCTCGGTGGCGTGTCCGCGCGCCTTCCTGTTCATCACCGCCCGCAACCTCGCGCTGAACCACCTGCGCCACCTGCGCTACGAGCGGCCCGGGGACTTGGCGGAAACCGACACCTCAGGGGTCTTGGATGAGGGCGCGGCCATTCCCGACGCCATCGCCCGCGCCGAGGACCTCCAGCTCCTGATCCACGCCATCCAGTCTTTGCCCGACCGCTGCCGCCAGGTGCTCACCCTGCGGAAGATCTACGGGCTCTCCCAGAAGGAGACCGCCGCCCGCCTCGGCGTCGCCGAGCACACCGTCGAGGCGCAGGGCGTGATCGGCCTCCGCAAGTGCATCGAATTTTTCCGCCGTCACGGCCACCGTCCATGAAACCCTATTCCGAATCACCCGATCCTGTGATCGAGGCCGCGGCCGCCTGGGCCGTGAAACACGACCGCGGGCTCACCGCGTCCGAGCAGGACGAGTTCTCCGCCTGGCTCGCCGCCGCGCCCGCCCACCGCGCCGCCTTCGCCGAGGCCCGCTGGGGCTGGGAGGAGCTCGACCGCGTGGTGGGCCTGCAGACTTCCGTCCACGCCGTGCCCGATCCCGACCTGCTCGCCCCGCGCCGCCGCCGCGTCCTGCGGTTTGCGCTCCCGGCGGCCCTGGCGGCGGCGGCCGCGGTCGCCCTCGGCTTCATCCTGTGGTCGCCGGCCGAGGCGCCGGCCGTCGCCGCGTCACCGGTGCCGGTCCTGGCCCTGATCGAGCAGCGGGAGTTGTCCGACGGCACGGTGATCGAGCTCAACCGCGGCGCGGTGGTGACCGAGCACTTCACCGCCGAGCAGCGCCTCGTGCGCCTGGTGCGCGGCGAGGCCCATTTCAAGGTGGCGAAGGACGCCGCCCGCCCGTTCGTCGTCGAGGCCGCCGGCGTGGCCGTGCGCGCGGTCGGCACCGCCTTCAACGTCCGGCTCGGTGACGCCTCCGTCGAGGTGCTCGTCACCGAGGGCAAGGTGCAGGTGGATGATGCGGTACGCGGCCGGTCCCTGCTCGGCGCGCAGGTGGACGGCCAGCCGCCGGTCCTCGTGGCCGGCCAGAGCGCGACCGTGGACCTCGCCCCGACTGCGGTGCCGCAGGTGACCACGGTTTCCGAGGTGGAGATGGCGCAGCGGCTCGCCTGGCAGCCGCGCCTGCTCGACTTCGCCGACGCTCCGATGACGGAGATCGTGGCGGAGTTCAACCGGCGCAATCCCGTCCGCCTCGTTCTGGACGATGCGGCGCTGGAGCAGATGCGTCTCAGTGGCGCCTTCCGTTCCGACAACGTGGACGGCTTTGTTCGCCTCATGGAATCCGACTTCGGCCTCCGCGCCGAGAGCCGGGAGAACGGCGACATCGTCCTCCGCCGCGTGTCCCGCTGAACCGGACCAACCACGGAGTTTCCGGAAATTTCTTTAATGGAAATCACCGGGTCGGGGTTTGTTGGGCTGTTTACCCCGTCCAACCAACCAACACCATGATGCAATTGCTGACCTCGGTGCGCCGGACGCTATCCATCGCGTTCTGCCTGTTCGCCCTCGGTGCCTCGGCCTCCGCCGCGGAACCTGCCGTCAAGACCTTCGATCTTCCCGCCGGCCCCGCTGCCGAGACGCTCAAGCTGTTCGCCGCCCAGAGTGGCCGCGAGATCGTCTTCGCCCCCCAGGCCGTAGCCAAGATTTCGACCCAGGCGGTCAAGGGCGACCTTACCCCCGCCGCCGCGCTCGACGCGATGCTGGCGGAAACCGGTCTCATGGCCACGCAGGATCAGAAAACCGGCGCTTTCGCCGTGCGGAAAGGCGACCTCCCAAACGTCGCAAGGGCGGCGCAGGAGGCCAAGGCCAGCGTTCGCCCGGAGACCAAGAGCCCGGCTGAGGAGGCGATCGTTAGTCTCGAGCAAGTCGAGGTTCTGGGATCCCGTATCCGCCACGCCGACGCCGGCCCGTCGCCGGTCCAGTCCTTCAACTATGAAGATATCCGCGCCACGGGAGCATTCACCCTCGCGGATTTTCTGCGCACGGTGCCCCAGACCTATAACGGTGTCGGCGCAGGTCGCAACAGTGCCCCGGACGAACTCAATATGGCCTATGGTCAGCGCAACGAGAATCAGGTCCCCCAACAACCCCAGGTTGGCGCGAGCCCGTTTCTGGATGTCAACTCTCCGGTGCAAACCGGCGTTTCCGGCGTCAGCCTGCGCGGGTTGGGCTCGGGCTCGACCCTGGTGCTGGTTGACGGCCGCCGGGTGGCGCAGGCGGGCGATCGCAACCGCAGCTCGGCCAGCGGCCAGGGCTTCGTCGACCTGAACACGATCCCGCTCGGGCTGATCGAGCGCGTCGAGATCATCACGGATGGCGCCTCCGCCATCTACGGCGCCGATGCCGTCGCCGGCGTGGTCAACATCATCCTGAAGAAGTCCTGGGTCGGCACCGAGGTGAGCGGCTCGATGAAGATGACCCAGCACGGCGGGGCGCGCGAGCGGCAGACCACCCTGACGACCGGATTTTCCGGGATGGGCGGCCGCCTGAGCGGCACCCTCGCGATCAATTACTACGATCGCGATCCGCTGGTGGCCTCGCAGCGCGAATTTTCCGCCAACCCGGACTTCCGCACGATTCAGCTGGGTGTCAGCGCGACCACCGGCCAGCCGGTTTTCGGCTCGGACCAGCGGATCCAATGGGGCTATCCCGCCTCGATCCAGTCGTCCGTGACCACCGGATTCGTCGCCGTCCCCGGCGTGCGGGTGCTGCTGGCCCCGGAGGGCAGTGCCACGACCCCGGCGATCTCGGCGTTCATCCCGCGCACCACCAACAGTTCGACCCAGAACCCGTTGGTCACAACGATCATCGCCCAGGGCCAGCGGGTCACCAACCCGGCCCCTTGGACCCAACTGGTCTCGGGCGCGGAGCGCTACGGATTCACGGGCACGGGCAGCTACCGGCTGTTCCCGCGCCTCGAGGCCTACGGCACCTATAGCTACACCGATTCCCGCGGCCTGGCGAAGGGTCTGCCAGGCTTCACGGATTTCATCACCTCGGTCTCGGCGGCCAACAACATCTTCGGCCAGAACCTCCAGTTTGGCATGATGCTCCCGGAGTGGGGGCAGGTTTCGCAGCAGACCAAGACCCAGACCCACTCCCTGACCGTCGGCCTGCGCGGCCAACTGGGCCAGACCTGGCACTGGGATAGCGGCTACCGGTGGCAGGATCAGAAGTATCACTCGCTCCAACGCCAGTTCAACCCGACCGCCTTCAGCGCGCTGGCCAACCACGCCGATCCGACCCAGCGGTTCAACCCCTTCATCGACTACCGCGCGCCCGGCGCCCCCAGCCAGGCGGCCCTGCTGGAGCAGGCGGCGATGTATCCGACGGTGGACGGACGCTCCGGCCTGGACAGCTTCGACCTCACGGCCAACGGCGACGTGCTGGAGATCTGGGGCGGCCCCATCCGGATGGCGGTGGGCGGTTCCTACGAAAAGGACCAGAACAAGAACACGGCCGTGATCTTCGCGGGTTTCCCGGCCGTGCCCACGACCACGACCTACATCGACACGCGCACGACGCGTGCCGCCTTCGGCGAACTGTCGGTGCCGATTTTCGGCAAGCCCAACCATCTGCCGCTCCTGCAGCGCCTGGAAGTGAATCTGGCCGGCCGCTACGAAAGCCTCAGCGACGCGGGGAGCAACCGGGTGCCGAAGTACGGCGCCACGTGGCAGCCCTTCAAGGCGCTGCTGATCCGGGGCAGCTATTCGGAGGGTTTCCGCGCCCCCAGTCTCACCGAGGACCGCCGCAACACCACCTCCAGCACACTGACCTTCGCCGACCCGCTCCGCGGCAACGAGCGCTACGGCTTCGCGTTCGTGGGTCGCCCGAATCCGAACCTGCGACCCGAGACCTCGACCAACGAGTTCTATGGCGCGGTGTTCGAGCCCCCGTTCGTGAAGGGCCTGTCGCTGAGCGCGAACTACTACCGGACCGAGCAGAAGGATGCGGTCCTGTCGGTCGGTATCACCACGGTGCTGAACAACCCCGCGTTGTTCCCCGACGTGGTCGTCCGCAGCGCGCCGTCCGCCGCCGACATCGCCCTCGGGTATCCGGGGCGCATCACCACGTACTATTCACAGCTCGTGAACTTCGGCCTCATCCGCAACGAGAGCCTCGATCTCGGCGCCGACTACCGGTTGCCGTGGGAGACGTTCGGCCGCTGGCGGCTGACCGTGAACGCTGCCAAGACGCTCGCGCAGACGCGGCAGCTGGTGGTTGGCGGCCCGGCGATCAACGACGTCGGCGACACCTACGCCAGTCCGCGCTGGAACATCTCCTCGGGACTCTATTGGAGCCATGGTTCCTGGAGCGCCTCGACGGCGTACAGCTACATGAGCGGCTACAAGAGCAATCTGGCGGGCGCGGTGATCAGCACCTTCGGGACCCCGGCGATGCACCTGATCGACGTGCGCGGGACCTACGAGTTCAAGAAAGGAGTCTGGCGGCAATACGGCAAGGGCCTCCGCCTCGGCCTCGGCATCGCGAACCTCGAGGACACGGAGCCGCCGTTCTCCAACAACATCTACGGCTTCAACGCGGGCCTCCACGGCCGCTGGGTCTTCGGTCGCACCTACGAGATGTCGTTCGTCCTGCCGTTCTAACCAGCAACCTCGTGAGCCCGCGACGCCACGGAGGCTCGCAATGAAACCCTGCTCCGCTGTCGCCGGGGTCACCGACCCCGGTTTCCGGATCACCGCACGGACCCCGGCTGCCGTGGCGGCGGTGGCCTACATCCCCGCCACTGCCACGTGGCGGGAGCTGGCGGCGGGGTTCGCCCCGGGACCTTGCGAATCCGGGCGCCTGTCGCCGGCCGAGGAAGTGGTCTGCGCGCACGTGCGCCAGGGCCTGAGCAACCGCGAGATCGCGGCGATCCTCG
>CAZGJB010000256.1:0-5177 GCA_964526145.1 uncultured Opitutaceae bacterium | reverse complement strand
CAACAGGCCCGAGGCGACGCCGCGTTGGTCGGCCGAGATGGCCCGCATCACGATGGTGTTGTTGGCGGTCTGGAACAGGGCGTAGCCGACGGTGATGACCACGATGGGTCCGATGTAGCCGACAACACAGCCGGGGGCCGGTAGCAGGGCCAGAAGCGCGGTGCCGCCGGCGATGCCGGTGAGACCAACCTTGGCGACCCGCGGGGCCCCGAGGCGATCGGTCCAGCGTCCCGCCGGCACGCTCATCGTCGCGGCCACGAGGGGACCGACGGACAGGACCAGACCCACGGCCGCGGGCCCAAGGCCCAGCGAGATCGCGAGGTAGAACGGTCCGACCACTAGTGTCGTCATCATCACGGTGGCAACGAGCCCGCTGGTCACCAGACCCGCCAGCAAGGTTCGCTCGCGCAGCATGACCAAGCGAACCAAGGGCGCCGGCACGCGAAGCTCGGCATATATGAATAGGCTGATGGCGAGGGTGGCGACCGCCAACAAGACGAGGTTGGCGGTGCCGAACGACCCGCGTCCCAGGGTCATGGCAAGGGCGTAAGCTCCGAGCGCGAACGCCAGCAGCACGGTGCCGATCGCGTCGAAGTTCGGTGAGGGCGCCGGTGAGGGGCGGCGTTCCGACGGCAGGTGATTTCGAATGAGGAGGAGCGCACCCAGGCCAAGCGGCACATTGACCAAGAAGATCGCGGGCCAACCCCAGACGGCGATCAGGTAGCCGCCGAGCGAGGGACCAAGGGCGGTGCCGAGGGCGGACATCGTTCCGAGCAGGCCCATGGCCCGGCCGACCTCGGATTTTGCGACCGTATCGCCGACGAAGGCCAGCGTGAGAGCCATCATCGCCGCGGCGCCCATTCCCTGCGCGGCCCGGGCTGCGATCAGCCACCCGAGCGTCGGCGCGAATCCGCCCAGCGCGGAGGCCGCGGTGAAAACCGCGGTACCGAGGATGAGCAGGCGACGACGCCCATGCAGATCACCGAGTCTTCCGACGCTGACGATCAGGGTCGTGACCGCCAACAGGTAGGCCAGCACGACCCATTGCACGGCCTGAAACGAGGCGGCGAAGGCCTGGGCCAGTGCCGGCAGGGCGACATTGGCGATGCTGGTGCCGAGCGACGACAAGAGCATGGCCAGCGCCAGGCCCGTGAGCGCCCAGCGCGTGGTGGCGGGCGCGGGTCTGGCTGCAATAATCGGGTCGAGGGTGGCTGCGGCGGGTTTCATCTCCGCAGTCTAGGCCATCGGTTGACAGGGCGGAAGACGCACCATATGCACTTCATACGTGCACGGAACGCCATGTCTGGCGCCACGTCGAAACACCTTCGCCCCATGACCCGACCCGACTTGAACCTGCTGGTGACGCTCGATGCCTTGCTGGAGGAGGGCAGCGTGGCCCGCGCGGCGCGACGGCTGCGGCTCAGCCCGTCGGCGATGAGCCGGGCGCTGGCGCGGGTGCGGGCGGCGACGGGCGATCCGCTGCTCGTGCGGGCTGGACGCGGGCTGGTGCCGACGCCCCGGGCCGCGGAGCTGCGTGCGCGCGTCGCGCAGCTCGTGCAGGAAAGCGAGGCGGTGCTCCGGCCGGTCGGGGAATTGGAGGTTGGGCACCTCGTCCGAGCGTTCACCCTGCGGACCAGCGAGGGATTCGTGGAGAACTTCGGGCCGGCTCTCATCGCCCGGATCGAGGCCGAGGCGCCCGGCGTGCAACTGCGCTTCGTGTCGAAGCCAAACAAGGATGGTGCGCCGCTGCGGGAAGGAACGGTCGACCTGGAGACCGGCGTGGTCGAGGCCGACACCAGCCCGGAGTTACGGGTTCAGGCCCTGTTTCGGGATCGCTACGTCGGCGTGGTGCGGAAGGGGCATACGCTGGCCAAGGGCAAGATCACGGCGGCGCGATACGCCGCCGGGCGGCACATCGGGGTGGCGCGGGATCCTGGTCAGGACCCGATCGATGCCGCCTTGGTCACGCACGGATTGAAGCGCAGGGTCGTCGTCTCGCTGGTGGCAGGGTTCGCCACGGCGCTGGCGCTGGTGCGGAATTCCGACCTGATCGCGACGGTGCCGGAGCGGCACACCGGCCGGTTGCGCGCCGGCCTGCACAGTTTCACGGCGCCGGTTGCGCTCCCGGAGTTCACGGTCTCGCTCTTGTGGCATCCGCGGCTCGACGCCGATCCCGGTCATCGGTGGCTGCGCGGAGTCGTGCGCGGAGTCTGCAGCGCCCATCGGTAACCCGGTTCCGACCGGGGTTGACCGCGGCCTGTGCGGCGCGAAAAGGCATTGGCGGGGCAAGGACCGAATCGCGCGCGACCGTTGTTGAGGGAGTCAGGGAGCAGTGCCGCGGGCGACATGGCCAGGCGCCTTGTCATCGCCAATACCGCTGATCGGGTAGGCAAACTTTCGCCCCCGCGTGAGAAGCTGCAGGCGCGAGCCAAGGCCGAGGTTCTGGAAGACCTGGCTGGCTTCCTCGGCAGAGAGGGTGAAATGCGCCCAGCCCTCAGAATGCACGGGCAAGATCAACGCCTGCGGAAAGGCCTGCGCGGTGTCGAGCAGGTCGTTGGCCGACATCGTGAGGTCGAACGGCCCGCGGGGCCGTGCCGCGCCGGCGAAGGCGAGGATCACTTCGGGCTTTGAGCGCCGTGCCACCTCGGCGACGCCTTCGAAGTAGACGGTGTCGCCGGTCACATAGACGGCTGGCGTATCGTCGGCCTCGAGGATAAAGCCGGTCACATCGCCCGCGAGCGGCTCGATGCCGGCCGGGCCGTGGCGGGCCGGAGTCGCGGTCACCCGCACCACCGCGCCGTCGGGGGCGGTCAAGGTCACGGAGGCCCACGGCGGCAGGCCTTGCGCCGTGCCGCCGAGGCGCCCGGCGCCGACCGGGGTCGTGAGTGTGAGTGGCACCTTGGCCAGCAACGCGCGGCCGGCATCGTCGAGGTTGTCGGCATGCTGGTCATGGCTCAGCAACACCGCATCGATCCGGCCGAGCTCGGCGGGCGTGCAGGTGGGCGAGCTTGTCTTGCGGAGCGTCACGTGGCCCCTGGGGTACTCGCAGCCGCAGGCGTCGAAGGTGGGGTCGGTCAGGAGCCTCAGCCCGTGATAGTCGATGAGCACGGTCGGGCCGCCGATCAGGGTGAAGGTGAGAATCGAGGTGGAAATGGCGTTCATGCCGCTTGCATCACGGCTGGCAGGTTCGTAATCAAAGTTAATATTCTGCCAATCTTGCAGCCGAAAATGCCAACGCCCGTCCCCATCTCCATCTATCTTCACCGCCGCGCGTCGCTCGGATTGTCGCTCCTGCTGGAGATGGTCTTCCGGATGGCAAACCGGCTGGAAGGCCAGCCGCGGTTCGCGCTGGCCTTTGTCGCCGATCGTCGCGGGCCGCTGCGCTTCGCCCACGGGTTCGCGCTCAACCGGGTCTCGCACCGGGTGCCCGCGTCGGGTTGGCTGGTGGTGCCGCCGCTCGACCGGTTCGAGGGCGAGTTCGTGATCTCCGCCGGCGAGTCTGACTTTCTTCGGGGTGCGCACGCGCGCGGGTCGAAGATCGCCACCGCGTGTCTGGGCTCGTTCCTCCCGGCGGGTGCCGGCTTGCTCGACGGCCTGGAGGCGACCACCCATTGGCGCTGGGCCGATTTTGCCGCGGCGAGGTTTCCGGACGTGCGCTGGAATCCGCGGGCGCTGCTCTGCGAGCAGCCCGGATTCGTGACGGCGGGTGGACTGTTGTCGACCGTGGATCTCGCGCTCCATCTTGTGGCCCACCATTGCGACAGGGCGTTCGTCCGCGAGCTGGGCCGCCATCTGCTGGCGGACAGCATTCGCCAGAAGCAGTCGGTTTACGCGGGATCGCTGCTCCTCCAGCCGCGCAATCGCGAGCGGTTCGCGGCGCTCGAGCGGCACGTGGAGGATCGGCTGGCCCGGCCTCCTTCGATTCCCGAAATGGCGGAGTCCTGCCGGATGAGCGTGCGCTCGTTTCACCGGGCGTTCGGCGAAAACTTCGGCGTCTCACCCGGCAAATACATCCAGTTGAAGCGCATCGAGCGGGCGAAACAGCTGCTGGCGGACGAGCGTCTGGCGATCGAGGCGGTGGCGGATCGCTGCGGGTTCTCGCAGACGGCGTTCTTCCGCACAATCTTCGCGCGCGAAACCGGCCTGACCCCCGCGCAGTTCCGGAAGCGGCTTCACGCGGTCGGCAGGGGGCACGGACTGAAGGGGAAAGATGGAGACATCCACCGGGAGGGCTGAAAGCAGGGACATAGGTTCGCCCTCCAAATGGAATCCGGCGAGCCGCGCCGGCTCGGCCGAACATTCTGCGACCACCGGCGTTGCGACCCGGTAGGGCGCATGATGCACGCGTCCGGAGTATAGCCGGCCTGCGGCGTCGGCGGAAAAAAGCAGATACCGCTCAACCAGAAAGTACTCGAGTGAGCCCGGGGTGACGGGCGCCGCGCTGGCGCCCGGGGTCCATTCGTAGCGGCACAAACCGGCGGCAGGGGCGTGGCGCTGGCATTGATAACCAATGGTGCGGCCGCGGAAGTCCGCGGCCATGCGGGCATGGAAATACGGCAGATGGAAAAAGCGGCGCGCGATCGCCACGGCGAGGGCGCGTTCGCAGTCCAGCGAATAGAACCAGACGCCGGCCCTTCCGTTCCCATCATGGACGTAGGTGCGGACGTTGAGTTCGAGAAACCACGACACCCACGGGAGGGGCGGCAGCCACGCGGGGCGCACGCGCTCCATGGCGAACGGCACGATGCCGAGGTACGCCGCGCCGCCGAATGTGTCGACGAAAAGACCGCGCGGCAACGTGGCCTGCACCGCAAGCGGATCGACTTTCCAATGGGCAAAAAGCAGGTGATTCCAACGCTGCCGCCCGACCGTCCGACCGGCGGGCCTTCGTGTTAGTTCGATCCGCTGCGCCAGCGAGGGCGCTCCGGCGGTGGTCGGAACCGGCGAAGCGGACGGTGCTGGTTCAGGGATCATGAACGAGAGAGGAAGGTTGTCTGGCCTGGAAGCAGGGAGGAAGCAACCCGCAGGAGGGTAGACGCGATCAGCGCGGTTTGTCAGCCCACCTGTTCGAGTGATAGTGGGTCAACTTTCGAGCACCTCGGCGGCGTGGAGGAATCCGCCGGCGGTCCAGCCCATCATCTGGGGCATCTCGTATTCGTTGGCGACGTCGATCCTGC
>CAZGJB010000255.1:0-5200 GCA_964526145.1 uncultured Opitutaceae bacterium | reverse complement strand
CAAGAATGGCGACGCCTACATCGAGGTACAGGTCGGGGACAAGACCGAGCAATTCGCGCCGCAGCAGATCTCCGCCTTTGTGCTCGGCAAGCTGAAGGCCGATGCAGAGGCCTACCTGGGTGAGAAGATCACCCAGGCGGTGATCACGGTTCCTGCCTACTTCAATGATTCGCAGCGTCAGGCCACCAAGGATGCCGGCAAGATCGCCGGCCTGGAAGTCCTCCGCATCATCAATGAACCCACGGCTGCGTCGCTGGCCTACGGCCTCGACAAGAAAAAGGACGAAAAGATCGCCGTGTTCGACTTGGGCGGCGGCACCTTTGACGTCTCGGTCCTCGAAATCGGTGACGGCGTGTTCGAGGTGAAGGCCACCAACGGCGACACCCACCTCGGCGGTGACAACTGGGACGATGCCCTCATCACCTGGCTTGTGGACACTTTCAAGAAGGAGAACGGCATCGACCTGCGCAAGGACCCGATGGCCCTGCAGCGCCTCAAGGAGGAAGCCGAAAAAGCCAAGATCGCGCTGTCGTCGACCCAGTCCGTTGACATCAATCTGCCGTTCATCACCGCGGATGCCTCCGGTCCGAAGCACCTCAACGTGCAGCTCACCCGGGCCAAGATGGAGCAGATTTGCGACTCGCTTTTCGAGCGTTGCCGCCAGCCGTTCCGGAACTGCCTCAAGGACTCCGAGCTTACGTCCGCCCAGATCGATGAGCTTGTGCTGGTCGGCGGCATGACCCGCATGCCAAAGGTCGTCGAAATCGCCCGGGAACTCGGCGGCAAGCCGCCCCACCAGGGGGTGAACCCCGACGAAGTCGTCGCGGTTGGCGCGGCCGTCCAGGGCGGCGTCCTCAAGGGCGAGGTGCGCGACGTGCTCCTGCTCGACGTGACTCCGCTCACCCTCGGCATCATGACCGCGGGCGATGTGGCGACGCCGATGATCGCCCGCAACACCACCATTCCTTCGAAGAAGACCCAGGTCTTCTCCACCTACAGCGACAACCAGCCTTCCGTGGAAATCGTGGTCCTCCAGGGCGAGCGGCCCATGGCGCGCGACAACAAGACCCTCGGCACCTTCAAGCTCGACGGCATCCCGCCCGCGCCCCGTGGCACGCCGCAGATCGAGGTGACGTTCGACATCGACGCCAACGGCATCCTCCATGTCTCGGCCAAGGATCTCGGCACCGGCAAGGACCAGAAGATCACGATCCAAGGTTCGTCCGGACTTTCGAAGGAGGAAGTCGAGCGGATGACCAAAGAGGCGGAACTGCACGCCGAGGAAGACCGCAAGCGCAAGGAGTCGGTTGAGGCCAAGAACCAGCTCGACACCACGATCTACCAGCTCGAGAAGACCCTCAAGGACGCCGGCGACAAGCTCCCGGCCGACCGCAAGGCCAAGGTCGAGGCCGCCCTCACCGACGCCAAGAAGGAACTCGAGAGCAATGATGCGGCCCGAATGAAGGCGGCGTTGGAAAACCTCTCCAAGCTTGGGGCGGAATTCTACGCCGAGGCCCAGGCTGCCGCCCAAGCGGCCGGTGCGGCTGGCGGCGAAGCTGAGGCCCCGGGCAAGAAGCCCGAAAAGAAAGCCGAGAAGAAGGCCGATGTGGTCGACGCCGACTTCGAGGTCGTGGACGACGACAAGAAGAAGTAACCTTTCGACCATTTTGCCGGCCGACGGCGACCTGCCGCCGGCCAGCTTGGTCAAACCTCCAACCCGATATTCAACCCAAAACCCAACCAAATATGGCTAACGTCAAAATCAAACCCATCGGTGATCGCGTGCTGGTGCAGCACATCGAGGAAAAAGAACAGGTTCGCGGCGGGATCATCATTCCCGACAGCGCCAAGGAAAAGCCGCAGGAGGCCAAGGTCATCGCCCTCGGCACCGGCAAGAAGGACGAGAACGGCAAGATCACGCCCTTCGAGGTGAAGGTCGGCGACAAGGTGCTCATCTCCAAGTACGGCGGCACCGAGGTGAAGATCGACGATCAGAAGTACACCCTGGTCCGCGAGGACGACATCCTCGGCGTGATCGGCTGATCCGGCCCACCGCAATTCAACCCAAATATCCAATCTTAATCATATGGCAGCCAAACAACTCCTCTTCGATGAAGCCGCGCGTCAGAAAATCCTGCGCGGCGTCGAGCTCCTCTCCAAAGCCGTCAAGGTCACGCTCGGGCCCAAGGGCCGCAATGTCGTGATCGACAAGAAATTCGGTTCCCCGACCGTCACCAAGGACGGCGTCACCGTCGCCAAGGAAGTCGAGCTTCCCGATCCCTACGAGAACATGGGCGCCCAGATGGTGAAGGAAGTCGCTTCCAAGACCTCCGACGCCGCCGGTGACGGCACCACGACCGCCACGGTGCTCGCCGAGGCGATCTATCGTGAAGGCCTCAAGAACGTGACCGCGGGTTCGAACCCGATCTACCTGAAGCGCGGCATCGACAAGGCCGTCGAGGCCTCCGTCGCCGAGCTCGCCAAGATCTCCAAGAAGGTCTCCGACCGCGAGGAGATCCGCCAGGTCGCCACCGTTTCCGCCAACTGGGACGAGACGATCGGCAACATCATCGCCGACGCCATGGACAAGGTCGGCAAGGACGGCACGATCACGGTCGAGGAAGCCAAGTCGATCGAGACCACGCTCGAGGTCGTCGAGGGCATGCAGTTCGACAAGGGCTACCTGTCCCCCTACTTCGCCACCAACGCGGAGGCCCAGGAGGCCGTCCTCGAGGACGCCTACGTCCTCATCCACGAGAAGAAGATCGCCAACCTGCAGGAATTCCTGCCCCTGCTCCAGACCGTCGCCAAGAGCGGCAAGCCCCTCCTCGTCATCGCCGAGGAAGTCGAGGGCGAGGCCCTCGCCGCGCTCGTCGTGAACAAGATCCGCGGCACGATCAACGTGTGCGCCGTCAAGGCCCCCGGCTTCGGCGACCGCCGCAAGGCCATGCTCGAGGACATCGCGATCCTCACCGGCGGCAAGTGCATCACCGAGGATCTCGGCCTCAAGCTCGAGAGCCTCACGATCTCCGACCTCGGCAAGGCCAAGCGCATTGTCGTCGACAAGGAGAACACCACCATCGTCGAGGGCGCCGGCAAGTCGTCCGACATCCAGGGCCGCGTGAAGCAGATCCGCCGCCAGATCGACGAGACCACCAGCGACTACGACCGCGAGAAGCTCCAGGAGCGCCTCGCCAAGCTCGCCGGCGGTGTCGCCGTCATCAACGTCGGTGCGGCCACCGAGGCCGAAATGAAGGAAAAGAAGGCCCGCGTTGAGGACGCCCTCCACGCCACGCGCGCGGCGGTCGAGGAAGGCATCGTCGCCGGCGGCGGCGTCGCCCTGCTCCGCACCGTCAAGGTCATCGACAGCCTCAAGCTCGAGGGTGACGAGGCCATCGGCGCCCAGATCGTGCGCCGCGCGGTCGAGCACCCCGTTCGCATGCTCTGCGCCAACGCTGGCGTCGAGGGTGCGGTCGTGGTCGGCCAGATCCTGGCCAACAAGGGCAACTACGGCTACAATGTCGCGACCGGCGACTACGAGGACCTCGTCAAGGCCGGCGTGGTTGACCCGACCAAGGTCACCCGCACCGCGCTGCAGAACGCCTCGTCGATCGCAGGCCTGCTGCTGACCACCGAGTGCATGATCACGGAGATTCCTGAGAAGGAAAAGGCTCCGGCTCATCCCCCGGGCGGTGGCGGCGGCATGGACTACTAAGTCCTTCGTTCCATCCACAGATTCCAAGGCGCGCCCAATCCGGGCGCGCCTTTTTTTTGCGGCGTATCGGCGGCCACAGCCTCCGGCCAATCGCTGCGCACTAAAGCGGCTTGGAACCGGCCGGATTTGCTGACAAGACTCCGGCCCAGCATCTATGAACCTCGTCGAGCAGATCCGTCAGAGCGGCGTCGTGGGCGCGGGGGGCGGAGGCTTCCCGACCCATGTGAAACTCGCGGCCAAGGCCGACACGGTCATTGCCAACGGCGCGGAGTGTGAACCCCTGCTGCACAAGGACGCCGTGGTCATGGAGCACCAGGCCAAGGAGATGGTTCGCGGCATCCAACTGGCCATGTCCGCCGTCGGGGCCGGGCAGGGGATCGTGGGCATCAAGGCCAAGAATCGCCATGCCGTCGAAGCCGTCCAGGCGGCATGCGCCGGCGGACCAGTTCGAGTTCACCTGCTGGGTGACTATTACCCGGCCGGCGATGAATACGATCTCGTGCATGAAACCACCGGGCGCCTGATTCCGCCGGGTGGCATCCCCATCCAGGTCGGAGCGGTGGTCTGCAACGTCGAGACCTTCATCAACGTCGCCGCGGCGGCTGATGGTCGGCCGGTGACCCGCAAGACGCTGACGGTCGCAGGTGCAGTCCATAATCCGCTGACGCTCACCGTCCCCCTTGGGACGAGCCTGCGCGAGTGCCTGGCGGCCGCCGGCGGAGCCACCGTGGCGAATCCCGTGCTGCAGGTGGGCGGCATGATGATGGGTGAGACGGTGCAGGATCTCGACCGGCCGGTGACAAAGACCACCGGTGGTTTCATCGTCCTGCCGCGTGATCATCACATCATCGAACGCAAGCTGAAGCCGGCTCCGGCCCAGAATGCCATCGGCAAGTCCGCGTGCGACCAGTGTCGGTACTGCACCGAATATTGTCCGCGCTACCTGCTTGGCTACGCGGTCGAGCCGCACCAGGTCATGCGGACCCTCGCGTTTACGGCCACCGGCAAGGAGCATTTCAACCAATGGGCCGCGATGTGCTGCGCCTGCGGGTTGTGCACCTTGTATGCCTGCCCCGAGGAGCTTTTTCCGAAGGAGGCGTGCGACCAGTCCAAGGCCGAGCTGAAGCAGGCGGGCATCAAATGGTCCGGCCGCATGACTGTCACACCGCACCCGATGCGCGATGGACGGCGGGTGCCGATCAAGTCCCTGATGCGCAAACTGCACATCGCGCAATTCGACCATCCGGCCCCGTTGCAGGCTGTAAGCATCAATCCCTCCCGCCTTGTGCTTCCGCTCAAGCAAAGCGCCGGTGTGGCCGCCATCCCGATCGTCAAGGCGGGTGACCGCGTCACCGCCGGGCAGAAGGTGGCGGAGATTCCCGCGGCCGCGCTCGGGGCGGCGCTCCATGCGCCCGCCGCCGCCACCGTCGCCTCTGTCACCGCCCAAGGCATCGTTCTCACCTGCTCCTGATCGCCCGCCATGAA
>CAZGJB010000254.1:0-5282 GCA_964526145.1 uncultured Opitutaceae bacterium | reverse complement strand
GGTTGTATTTGCCGTTGTGCCCGACCGGGGTGACCACGGCGGGCCAGGGCGGCGCGAAGCGGGCGGGATCGGGTTTCCACACCGTCACGTTCATCCAGCAGCCGGGCAGTGACTCGACCCAGACGTGCTCGAGGCTGAAGCCTTCGTGTTCGCGCCGGGAGCGGACCTGCACGCGCCATTTTTCGCCCAACTGCGGCGAGGGCGCGGCGAGCGCGGCGGCCAGCCGGCGCCGGATCCCGGCGGCGTAGGTGCGCCACTGGCCCGGGGTGCGCAGGCCGGCCCGTGTCTGGGCGGCCGCATCCAACTGCCGCAGCGCGCGGGTGGCGATGTGGCGGCGCAGCATGCACCGCAGGTCGGCCGCAGGCGCGGGGGGCAGATACCAGGGGTCGGAAACGAAACCGTCGCGAGTCATGGCAGGGATGGGGGGTCGACCGCCTCGCGCAGGCCTTCGCCAAGGAAATTGCAGGCGGTGACGGTGGAAACGATGAGCAGAACCCGGGAAAAAAGCCACGGGTTGTTTTCATGGTTTCGCGGCTTAAGCCGTCTTGGATCATCAGGCCTCACCGAGGCCGAATTCCACTTCCAGCCTTACAACCTGGCTCGCCTCCTGCCGGATTCTGCCATCAGTGTCGGGACCGTCCCCAGCTGGACCCTCCCCCGGTCCGCGGTCCCCTACCCTCAACCCCAGCCCCCGATCATGCAGAAAAGAGTCGCCCTCATCACCGGAGCCGCGCGCGGCATCGGCTATGGCATCGCCACCTGCCTCGCCCGCCAAGGCACGAGCATCGTCATCGCCGACATGAACGCCAAGGCCGCCCGCGCCTCCGCCAAGCAACTCGCGGCCGAGACCGGCGCCAAGACCCTGGGTCTCGGTTGCGACATCACGATACGCCGCCAGGTCGCCACCGTCGTGCGCCAGGCCGTGAAGCATTTCGGCCAGATCGACATCCTCGTGAACAACGCCGGCATCTGCCCGTTCATTGACACCATGGAGATGAGCGAGGCGGTGTTCAAAAAGACCATGGACGTGAACCTGAACGGTGCATTCCACTGCACGCAGCTCGTCGCCGCGGAGATGATCAAGCGCGGCCAGGGCGGCCGCATCATCTTCATCACCTCGCTGGCCGTGAATGTCACCTCGGCGCAGCAGGGCGACTACGCCGCATCGAAGGCCGGGCTGCACATGCTGATGAAGAGCTTCGCGATCTCGCTCGGACCCAAGGGCATCACCTGCAACGGCGTGGCGCCCGGCATGATCCTGACCGACATGACGAAATTCCACTGGGAAAAGCCCGAGCCGGCCGCGTTCATCAAGACGCGCGTCCCCGTCGGCCGCATCGGCACGCCGGAGGACATCGGCAATGCGGTCGTCCTGCTCTGCTCGCCCCAGGCGGCCTACATCAACGGCGTGGGCCTCATCGTGGATGGCGGCCACCAGGCCGTGTGCGCATGAACATCGACCTCTCCAACCGCACCGCCCTCGTCACCGGCGCCACCGGCGAACTCGGCCGCGTCATCGCCCGCACCCTCGCCGGCTGCGGCGCCCGCGTGGCGATCCACTACCACCGCGCCGCCGAACGCGCCGCCGCGCTGCAGCGGGAACTGCCCGGCTCGGCCACCTTTCAGGCCGACATCACCGCGAAGGCCGACGTCGACCGCCTGCGCGATGCCGTGAAGGCGCAGCTCGGCGCGCCCGACATCGTTGTCACCAACGCCGTCATCCAGTACCAGTGGACCAAAGTCCTCGAGCAATCGCCGGACGACTACCGCTCCCAGTTCGAGAGCTGTGTCCTGCAAAACGTGCTCATGGCGCAGGCTTTCGTACCCGACATGAAGGCGCGCCACCACGGCCGCTTCATCGCGATCAACACCGAGTGCGCCCTGCAGAACACCGCCAACCAGTCCGCCTACGTCGCCGGCAAGCGCGGCATGGACGGCGTCCTGCGCGTCCTCGCGCGCGAGGTCGGCGAGCACGGCATCACCGTGAACCAGGTCGCCCCGGGCTGGATGGTCAGCGAGAACCGCCCCGCCGCCGGCCGGCCCGAATCGTATGTGAACGGCATTCCCCTGAAGCGCTGGGGCGACGAGCAGGACATCGCCAACGCCGTGGCCTTCCTCGCTTCCGACCTCGCCGGCTACATCACCGGCGTGTTCCTGCCCGTCTGCGGCGGCAACGCCATGACCGCTATCTGACCCCTCAACCCCCACACCCTTCAATCCGATAACGCCCCCACCTACACCCTCACCCCGGAGCAAAGGGAATTTTA
Source organism: uncultured Opitutaceae bacterium (assembly GCA_964526145.1). GTDB lineage: Bacteria > Verrucomicrobiota > Verrucomicrobiia > Opitutales > Opitutaceae > UBA2377. The sequence goes on along the minus strand of CAZGJB010000254.1, from coordinate 3,015 downwards.
CCGCACCGAAGGCTACCTGATCATCCGCCAGCTGTGGACCAAGGCGGAAATCGCCGCGCTCAAGCGCGTGATCGACGACCTCGCCGCCGCCGGAAAGCCCATCCCCGAATACTGGGAACCCAAGGTCAATGCCGACGGCTCCCTCGACCCGGACCCGCTCAAGCGCTACCCGCGCATGCTCCACCTCCATCGCCACCAGCCAATCGGCAAGCAGATGATGCTCGACCCGCGCATCGGTGCGGTCGTCCGCGCGCTGCTCGAGGACGACGACCCGATCGCCTGCCAGTCCATGGTCTATTTCAAACCGCCCGGAAGCCGCGGCCAGGCCCTCCACCAGGACAATTTCTATCTCATGGTGAAGCCCGGCACCTGCGTCGCGGCCTGGACCGCCATCGATCCCGCCATCCCCGAAAATGGCGGCCTCAGCGTCGTTCCAGGCACCCACAACCTCGCGATCCAGTGTCCGCAGCCCGCCGACGGCAAACGCAGCTTCGTCAACAACTACGTCCCACCGCCCGACGGCCGGCAGCCCGTGCCCGCCATCCTCGACCCAGGCGATGTCCTGTTCTTCAACGGCAGCGTCATCCACGGCTCCGAGCCCAACACCCACCCCACCCTCTGGCGCCGCAGCTTCATCGCCCACTACATGCCCTCAACGGCCGAGGAGATCGTGAGCTGGTATTTCCCGCTCCACGACTTCAACGGCCGCGTCATCGAGCGCCGATCCTCCGCCATGGGTGGGCCTTGCGGCGAGGATTACGACTGGTCGAAGCTTGAGAAATTCGCCTGAGAACGACCACGACGCACCGCCGCGCTGCGCCCTCATGAGCCCCCTCGTCGTCAACCTCACCGTCGACCCCAGCCAACCCGGCCCGCAGATCAGCCGGCACCTCTTCGGCCAGTTCGCCGAGCACCTCGGCCGTTGCGTGTACGAGGGCATCTGGGTCGGCGAGGATTCGCCGATTCCCAACGTGCGCGGGATCCGCCAGGACGTCGTCGCCGCCCTCCGCGCGATCAAGGTGCCGAATCTGCGCTGGCCCGGCGGCTGCTTTGCCGATGCCTACCACTGGCGCGATGGCATCGGGCCGCGGGAGAAGCGGCCGAGGCAGCACAACGACGTCTGGAATATCCCGGAGTCGAACGCGTTCGGCACCCACGAGTTCCTCGACCTCTGCGGGCAGATCGGCTGCGAGCCCGTCATCTGCGGCAACCTCGGCAGCGGCACCGTCCAGGAGATGCGCGACTGGATCGAATACCTCAATGCCCCGCTCGGCCGCCCGCTCTCCGACCTGCGCGCCGCCAACGGCCACCCCGAGCCCGCCCGCGTGCGCTACTGGGGCGTGGGCAACGAGAGCTACGGCTGCGGCGGCAACATGGAGGCGGATTTCTACGCCAACGAGTTCCGCCGCTACAGCACCTACCTGCCGAGCTACGAGAAGACCGCCCTCTTCCGCATCGCCTGCGGCCACGACCTCGAATGGAACGAGACGATGCTCCGGCTCTGCGCCGCGCCCCGCTGTTTCCCCGAGGTCATGAGCGGGCTCACCCTGCATTACTACATGAACGGCGGCGTGCCGCCGGAGTTTTACGCAACCCGGTTCGATCACGACGGCTGGAAGCTGGTGATGGGCCACGGGTGGCACATGGACACGAAGATCCGCGAGCACGCCGCGCAGATGGACAAGCACGACCCCAAGCGCCGCATCGCCCTCATCGTCGACGAATGGGGCGCCTGGTACACGGCCGAGCCCGGCAGCCGCCCGAATGAACTCTACCAGCAGCAGACGATCCGCGACGCCGTCCTCGCCGGCCTGACCCTCAACGCGTTCATCGCCCACGCCGAGCGCGTGCGCATGGCCAACATCGCGCAGATGGTGAACGTGCTGCAGGCGATGATCCTGACCTTTGGGAAAGACATCGTCCTCACGCCGACCTGGCACGTCTTCAAACTCTACACCCCTCATCACGACGCGACCCGTTTGCCCGTCGCCAGCGATGCCCCCGGCCGCACCCACGGCGATTACCCCTACCCGTCGCTTTCCGCCGTCGCCTCGCTCAGGGCCGATCAAGCCATCAGTGTGAGCCTCACCAACACCGACCCCGATCACGCCACCGCCGTCAATCTCACCTTCGCGGGTGGCGCGGCCCTGCAGGCGCCCGTCGCGGAAATCCTCGCCTCGCCCGAACTCACCGCCTGCAACACGCCAGACGCACCCGACCGGGTCACCTCGCGTCCGTGGTCCGGCTTCGCGTGGGACGGCAGCACGCTCCGCGCCGACCTTCCGCCCGCCTCGGTCGCGACGCTCACGTTTCCGCGGGCCTAGCGCCATCTACAGTTAGGACCATCTGGGGCGGCGGCGGCGCAATAAGCGCTTGTTCCGCGCGCCCATTTCCGTGAAGCATCTCGCCCGCGGGACCCGCCCCGCAGCCCCCACACCCCCATGCCCAGCCTTACCCGGAAGACTGACTCGCTCGATTACAGCCTGGTCGGCGTCAACGCGCGCCGCGCCGTCGAAATGGGCCTCGCCGAGGCCGACTGGTACCAATGCCCCGTGCCGCGCGAGACCATGCGCAAGCTCCTCGAGCGCCGCAACGGCCCGGCCGTCCGCGACACGCTCCTCTGGTTCGCCCTGATCTTCGGTTCGGGCTACGCCACCTATGTCCTCTGGCCCTCGTGGTGGGCCGCCCTGCCCTACATCGTTTACTCGGTCCTCTACGCCTCGACGTCCGACTCCCGCTGGCACGAGGCGGAACACGGCACGCCGTTCCGCACGGACTGGATGAACAACGCCCTCTACGAGATCGCCTCGTTCATGGTCATGCGCGAGTCCACGCTCTGGCGCTGGAGCCACACGCGCCACCATAGCGACACGATCATCGTCGGCCGCGATCCCGAGATCGCCGTGCCCCGCCCGCCGAACGTGCGCGCGCTGATCCTCTCGTTCTTCGCCCTCGGGGGCTACCCGGTGTATTTCAAGAAGATCCTCACCCACTCGCTCGGACGCATGCTGCCGG
>CAZGJB010000253.1:0-5285 GCA_964526145.1 uncultured Opitutaceae bacterium | reverse complement strand
GCAATTCCGGCTATACCGTCCTTCACGTCGCCGCCGCGCAAGGGCACCTGGGTCAACTGCCGGCCGCCCTCCTTACCCCCGAGACGATCCTCGGCAAGACCGACCTCGGGAACACGCTCCTGCACGAGGCGGCCGAACAGGGTACCCTGGATCGCTTCCCGGCCCAATTCATCACCGCCGAGAATCTCGCGGTGAAAAATATCGGCGGCGAGACCGTCCTGCACGTGGCGGCCCTGAACGGGCACCTCGACCAGGTCCCGCCCGAGTTCCTCTCGGCTGCAGCCCTGCTGGCAGTGACCAACTCCGGCGACACGGTATTCCATGCCGCCGCCATCAGCGGACACCTCGCGCAGATCCCGGCGCCGCTCCTCGTGCACGACAACCTCGTCGTCGCCAGCAAATCAGGCTTCACCGCGATCCATGCGGCCGCCGAGACCGGCCAGCTCGATCGCATCCCGCGCGAGCAGTTGACCCGCGACTTGCTCCTCACCCGGAACGACAACGGCGACACCCCCCTCCATGCCGCCGCCTTCGAGGGACATCTCGACCAGGTGCCCACGTCCCTCCTCACGGAGGAACTGCTGAACGTGCGCAACTACGAGCGCGTGGCCGTCGGCCGCGTCGCGTTCGAACGCGGCTTCATCGACCAGATCCCCCCGCAGTTCCGCCCCAAGACCGGCGGCCCGCTCAAGCGCCTGGCCGAAAAGCTGGGCATGTCCCGTCCGCCCTTCGCCTGAGACCGGGCGGTCCAGCGGTCCCGATGCGTCGGGCTTCCTAATACCCGCTTCACGGCCCCTGCTGACGCCGGTCCATGCCATACTTTGGCCTTCCCCCTCGGCGGCGGCTGGCCAACAGTGGAACCTGCATTTCCATGAACACCACGATCACCGCAATCACCGCTCGTGAAATCATCGACTCGCGTGGCAATCCCACCGTCGAAGTCGACGTCAAGCTCGCCTCCGGCCACCTCGGCCGCGCTGCCGTGCCCTCCGGCGCCAGCACCGGCGAACACGAGGCCATCGAACTCCGCGACGGCGACAAGGCCCGCTACGGCGGCAAGGGCGTCCAGAAGGCCGTCGGCAACGTCAAGGCCAAGCTCGCCCCGGCGCTGATCGGCTTCGACGCCTGCGACCAGACCGGCGTCGACCGCGCCATGATCAAACTGGACGGCACGTCCACCAAATCGAAGCTCGGCGCCAACGCCATCCTCGGCGTTTCGCTCGCGACCGCCAAGGCCGCCGCCGCCGCCCTCAACCAGCCGCTCTACAAGTACCTCGGCGGCCCCAACGCGAAGGTGCTCCCGGTGCCCATGATGAACATCATGAACGGCGGCGCGCACTCGGATGCCCCCATCGACTTCCAGGAATTCATGATCATGCCCACCGGCGCCAAGTCCTTCTCCGAAGGCCTGCGCATGGGCTGCGAGGTGTTCCACTCCCTCAAGAAGGTCCTCAAGGAAAAGGGCCTCTCCACCGCGGTCGGCGACGAGGGCGGCTTCGCCCCGAAGCTCGACTCCGCCGAGGCCGCGCTCGACGCCATCGCACTCGCCGTGAAGAGCGCCGGCTACAAGCTCGGCAAGGACATCAACCTCGCCCTCGATGTCGCCGCCTCCGAGTTCTACGTGAAGGAGAAGAAGCATTACGTCTTCAAGAAGTCCACCGGCCAGATCCTCTCGGGCGACGACATGGTCGAGTTCTACAAGCAGCTCGTCGCGAAATACCCGATCATCTCGATCGAGGACGGCTGCGCCGAGGGTGACTGGACGACCTGGAAGAAGCTGACCGACGCCATCGGCAGCAAGACCCAGCTCGTCGGCGACGATCTCTTCGTCACCAACACGGAGTTCCTCAAGAAGGGCATCGAGACCGGCACCGCCAACTCGATCCTCGTCAAGGTCAACCAGATCGGCTCCCTCACCGAAACCTTCGACGCCGTCGAGATGGCCAAGGAAGCCAACTATACCGCCGTCATCTCGCACCGCTCGGGTGAGACCGAGGACGTCACGATCGCCGACATCGCCGTCGCCACCAACGCCGGCCAGATCAAGACGGGCTCGCTCTGCCGCACCGACCGCGTGGCCAAGTACAACCAGCTCCTCCGCATCGAGGAGGAACTGGGCGCCAGCGCCGTCTACGGCGGCAAGATGTAAGGCGAACCGAGATTCCACTCACAAAGGCCGGGCCCCATGCCCGGCCTTTTTATTGGGGTAATACCCCATGAAACATCGCCCGGCACCTCCGGTCTGCAGACTTGCCTCGGTTTACCACCGGTGCTCACCTGCCCAAGCCATGCCCTCCCGGTTTTTCCGCTTCCTCCTCCTCGCGCTCGGCGTATGCCTTGCGGGCACCGTCCTGGCCGAAACCGCCGAGGAAAAGGCCGCCCGCGAGGAGCGCGTCAAAGCCCGTCTCGCCGAGCACGCCCACCGCAAGGCCACCCAGGCTGCCGCCAAGGCCGAGGTCGCCCCGGCCGTCGCCATCTCTCCCGCAGCCACCGCCACGACGGCAACCACCCCGGTTGACGGCGCCGCCGCGAAGCCGGCTCCAGAGGAGGTCACCACCCTGCCCCGCATGGAGGTTCGCAACAGTCGCATCACCGAACTCGATCTCCAGATCCGCAAGCTCGAGAAGGACATCGCCCGCGAGCAGAAGAAGATGAAATCGTCCGACCTCGACCAGTCGCTCAACGACGCCAAGGCCGCGAAGAAGTTTTCCCTCTTCGGCGGCAAAACCACCGAGCAGCGCGAGTCCGTCGCCGCCGAACGCGTCTCCCTCATGGAAGCCGAGCGCGACATCCTCGAGGCGATGAAACAGAACAAGACGCCCGCCGAGCTCGCCCTTCTGCAGAAGCAGATCGACGACCTCCGCACCGTCCGCCGCAACCTCGACACCGAGCTGCGCTAGAATTCGGCACAAGGAAAAATGAGGAAATCAGGAAAGCGCGAAAACGCCGCTCGATTCAGCTCCTGATTCCCTGATTTCCACATTGAATTTCTGGCGTGTTGCCTACGTCACGCTGAACGCCAGCCGATACTTTCCGGCCGGGATCCGGTATTGCGGGAGCGTATCCGGTCCACAACTCGCCGTGCCGAGACCGCGCTGGCCGTAGTCGAGGTTGAGATGCACTTCCGGTCGCGGCGTCAGGTCGGTGGTGTGCTTGGCGGCGTAGAGATCGGCTGCCGTGAAGTGGCTGGCCGAGGCTTCGAAACGGCGCCCGACCGCGGTGAAGCGCAGGCCGGCACCCCGGCCGTCGCTTAATTCGACCCAACGCACGTCGCACTTGTTGCCATGCTCCTGCGGGAGGATGTACGGCACGTACTGGCCGGTCACCGTGCTGTCGTAGCGTCCTACCAGCGCGCCGCGCTTGCGGTCGGTGTAGTTCTCCCACGGCCCCAATCCAAACCAGGCCAGTTGCTCCAGCGCCGGCGGCAGAACGAGCGACACACCCAGGCGCGGCACTTCCGGCAGGCGCCGATCGAGGTCGAAGTCATTGACGATTTCCAGATTGCCTGCCGGTCCGACGCGGTAGAGGTGCGTGTGCGTGATGAACTGTTTCACGCCCGGACACCGCCAGCGCGAGCGGATGACGATCTCCGCCTCACCAGAACGCAGCACGCGTGCCGAAACCTTCGCTCCCGCCGCCTTCATGCGGTCGTAGCCCACCTTGAGGCAATCGGTCAGCAGGCGCGCTCCGCCCCAGTTGACGAATTCGAAGAGCTTCAGGCCATCGTTGTCGGTCGCCGCACGCCAGACGTTCAGCTGCGGTCCGCGCAAGAGCAGCGCCTCGCCGTTGCGTGAGAGATTCGCAATCTCGCCGCGCTCGCGATCAACCGCGAACACCAGGGATCCGGCCCGTACCCGCCAGCCGGTCGACGTGGGGGTGAGCTCGACCTGTTTTGGCTGAGCCGATGCAGCCGCCTTGGGCGCCTGCGCCCGCTTGAACGCGGCAGCCGGCACCGCGTGCTGCTGCCACGCGACCTCGTGTCCGGCGTCGCACCAGGCGGTAGCTTTCCGTGCGAAGAAGCGAAACGTGACGTGCACCTCGGCCGCCGCCGGAATCGTCAAGGCCGGGTACTTCACGGTCACGGCCTGCCTTTCGCGCGGCGCCGTGCGGAGCGGCGGCAAGGCACCCTGGGCCTTGACCACACCGTCCACCAGCAGCTCCCAGGTGCCACGGAGGTCGTCCAGTCGCGTGAACCAGCGGCGGTTCTGCACACGGAAGCGTCCGCGGCGCGCATCAATCACCTCCACGCGGACCGGCTGGGCAAGATGCTTGTACTCGTACAAACCCGGATGCGCCCGGCGATCCGGCCAGACGAGGCCGTCGCACACGAAATTCTTGTCGCTCGGCGTGTCGCCAAAGTCGCCGCCATAGGCCCAGTACTCACGACCCTGGGCGTCGCGGCGGCGGATGCCGTGATCAACCCACTCCCAGATGAAGCCACCCTGCAGCCCGTGGTGCCGCTCGAACGCGTCGAAGTAGTCCGCGAGGCTGCCGTTGCTGTTGCCCATCGCGTGCGAGTACTCGCACATGATCAACGGACGCCGGTCCGGATTCTTCCGGTCCCGGGCCCACGCGACGAGCTTGTCGATCTGCGGGTACATCGGGCAGATGAGGTCCGTCGCGGCCTTGCCGCCGTTCCAATCGAAGGAGATCGCACCCTCGTAATGGATGACGCGGCTCGGGTCGCGCTGGCGGATCCATGCCGCCATCGCGTCATGGTGCGGACCGTAGCCGCTCTCGTTGCCGAGCGACCAGGCGATGATCGACGGATGGTTCTTGTCGCGTTCGACCATGCGCAACCCGCGGTCGAGGAACGCCGGGGCATAGCGGTTGTCGTGGCTCAGCTCCTGGTAGAAGGCGTGCGATTCCACATTGGCCTCGTCGAAAACATACAGGCCGTACTCGTCGCAGAGGTCGTACCAGTGCGGGTCATTCGGATAGTGCGAGGTGCGCACCGCGTTGATGTTGTGCTGCTTCATCACGCGGATGTCGTGCAGCATCCCCTCGCGGGTGACCGCCTTGCCGCGGATGTCGTCGTGCTCATGGCGGTTGACGCCGGTGATGAGCACCGGCTGGCCATTGATCAAAAGCTGCCGGTCGCGGGTCTCGATGCGGCGGAAGCCGACACGGGTGGCAGTGTGCTCAAGGTCCGTGCCATCGGGTCCAACCAACGTCACCACGGCGGTGTAGAGGTGTGGCGTCTCGGCCGACCAGAGCTTCGGCGCCTTGACCGGTGCACTCAGGCGGATGCGCTTGCGGGGATTGCGCCAGAAATCCGTGGCGTG